>JBEBHH010000091.1:0-2917 GCA_040080965.1 Gammaproteobacteria bacterium
GGCTTACACCGGCCTGCCGCCGGGCGCCTACGCGGTCCGCCGCAACTGGGCGGCGGAGCGGCTGGTGAAGTTGCCGGCGGCCATCAGTGACGACGTGGCGGCCTCGGTGATGCTGAAGGGGCTCACGGCCTGGTACCTCCTCCGCCGCAGCTACCGGGTGCAGCCCGGCGACACCCTGCTCCTGTACGCCGCGGCCGGCGGCACCGGCACCCTGCTCAGCCAGTGGGCCGCCGCACTCGGTGCCCGGGTGATTGGCGTCGTCAGTTCCGATGCCAAGGCGGCCCTGGCCCGCGGCCACGGTTGCGCGGAGACGGTGCTGTCCGGTGCCCCGGACTTCGTGAAGAAAGTGCGGGACCTCTCGGGCGGCGGCGTTGCGGTGGTCTACGACTCCGTCGGCCGCGACACCTTCTTCCAGTCGCTGGACTGCCTGCGCAAGCACGGCACCATGGTCAGCTTCGGCAATGCGTCCGGTCCGGTCGACCCGTTCTCGCCGATGGAGCTTGCGAAGCGCGGCTCCCTGCACCTCACCCGGCCGTCGCTGTTCGACTTCATCGCCACGCGCGCCGACCTGGAAGCGGGCACCGGCGAACTCTTCGACGTCATCGCCCGGGGCGCCGTCCGTATCGCCATCGGCCAGCGCTACCCGCTCCGCGACGTGGCCCGCGCCCACCAGGACCTGGAAGGCCGCCGGACCACCGGGGCGACGATCCTGGAGCCCTGACACCGGCCATGACGAGCGCGGGTGGCAACGCAATCCTGGAATCCATCTGGCGCGTCATCGCCGCGATTCCGGCTGGACGCGTCTCCACCTACGGCGAGGTCGCGAAGCTGGCCGGCCTGCCCCGCGGCGCACGCCAGGTCGCGCGGGCGCTCGGCAAGGCGCCCGCCTCGCTGAAGCTGCCCTGGTTCCGCGTCATCGGTGCGGGCGGCCGCATCGCGATACCGAAGGGCTCCTCCGGGTACCGGACACAGATCAGCAAGCTGCGTGCCGAGGGCATCGTCGTGACCAACGGCCGCGTGCGAATGCCGGATTTCCAGTGGACGCCGGATCTCGACGAACTGATCTGGGGGCCCCCATGAGCACGGTGTGCTTTTCCCACGGGCAGGAGAGCGGGCCCTGGGGGACCAAGATCCGCGCGCTGGCGGATGTCGCCCGGGAGGCCGGGCATGCCGTGGAATCGCTCGACTACCAGGGCATGCCCGACCCGCAGGCGCGGGCGCGCAAACTCAGCGCCTGGTGCCGCGACCGGCCGGAGCCCGCGATACTCGTGGGCAGCAGCTTGGGCGGCTACGTGGCGCTTGCCGCCGCCAGCGAGGCGGGCGCCGCGGGCCTGTTCCTGATGGCGCCGGCCCTCTATGTGCCCGGCTACGAAGCGATCCCGGTGCCGCCGCCGCCCGCGTGCCGCATCACCATCGTGCACGGCTGGCAGGACGACGTGCTCCCGTGGTCGGGAAGCACGCGCTATGGTGAGCAAAGCGGCGCGCGCGTCGTGCTGGTGCCGGACGATCACCGGCTGGTGGCGGACCTGCCCGGCCTTGGCCGGCTGTTTCGCCTGTTTCTCGCCGAGCTCGGGGCCACGCCCCGCAAGGAGTGACCATGCAACGCGCCATCCTGGTGTGCCTGCCGCTGCTGCTGGCCGCCTGCAGCCCGCCATCCCGGCCACCCGCACCCCGGTCTGGATCCGCGGACGACAACGTGATCGGTGCCCCGCTGCAGGAATCGCTGGACAAGGCCCGGTCGGTGGAGGACCTGAGCGGCGAGCGCAAGGGCGGGCTGGACGAGGCGATCGACGACGCCAACTAGCCGGACCTGTGACCGGTCAGGCGTTGGCCTCGGCGAATGCGGCCAGACCCCGGAGCGCCGGCTGGTCCGCCGTGATCACCCAGGTGGGAATGTCCGCGAGGAAGGGCCGGTAGCGGCCCTTGTCCTCGAAGCGCTGGCGGAACCCGGACGCGGGGAACTGGGCCAGGTAGCGCGGCGTGATGCCGCCGCCGATGTATACGCCGCCGAAGGCCGCGAAGGTCAGCGCCAGGTTGCTCGCGACCGTGCCCAGCAGCTGGAAGAACACCTCGAGGGCCTCCTGCGCCGCCGGTTCGCCGGCCTCGATGCGGCGTCCGACTTCATCGGGCGCCAGGTCGGGTCCGCCGTGCAGGGCGCCGTAGACGAAAGCCAGGCCCGCGCCGGACACCAGCCGCTCCGCCGAACAGTGGCCGAAGCGCTCGCGGCCGATGGCAATGACCCGCGCTTCGCGCTCGTTGCTGGGCGCCATGGTTACGTGGCCGCCCTCGCCGGTGATGGCGTGCCAGCGGCCGGCGATGCGCACCAGCCCCGCGGTGCCGAGGCCCGTGCCCGGGCCCACCACCACCTTTGGCGCGCCGTCCACAGGCGTCCCGCCGCCCACCTGTGCCAGGTCGGCCGGGCCGAGCACGGGCAGGGCGTAGGCCTGGGCGGCGAAGTCGTTGAGCGGCGTGACCCGTTTCAGGGAGAGGCTGCGCGCCAGCGCCTGGATCGAGAACGTCCAGTTGATGTTGACCATGCGGATCTCGTCGCCCCGGATGGGCGCCGCAATCGCCAGGACGGCTTCGTCGGGCCGCTCCCCCGGGGGCAGCATGCCGAGGTAGGAGGCCAGCAGCCGATCCAGCCCCGGGAATTCCCGGTTGCGGAAGGTCTCGGTTCGTTCCACCAGGCCGCCCGGCTGTGCAATCGCACAGCGCGTGTTCGTGCCCCCGATGTCAGCGACCAGCCACCCCATCGGCCGCAGCATACACGCTGGATCCCGCGCAAAAAAAACCGCCCCTGGGCAAGGGGCGGTGGGGATGGGCGCGGATGATGTGTCGTCTTTTTATTTTTATTATTTTTTTTCTTCTTCTCGAGGTTCTGTCCGGTTCTTTTTGATCCTGAGATTGGGCTTGGGGC
>JBEBHH010000033.1:0-37667 GCA_040080965.1 Gammaproteobacteria bacterium
GCCTGTTTGGAGGGGGTGGCAGGGGGGGGTGACGAGCCGCGGGTCGCCCGGTGACTGGAACCTCCTGCGTTAGAGCAGGAAGAGGGGGAGCGCTACAAGCGGAATCGCGACGGCAATCACGGCCAGCAGCAGATCACCGAACTCGTACAGGAAGCCGGTGTCGTCAGAGTGGGTGGAAGCGTTCATCCGGTGTCTCCTCTAAACCCGGGTCCTCATCAGCGAGGACCCATTCGATGGTTGAGAGGTTAGGCCGGTCCCCGACCCGGTTCCTTTCGGGGGGGTAACACTTTGTATCAGTGTGTATCCGGGCGGGCCCCGGCGGCGCTGTGAGGCAAAAAGCCGCAATTCTGACCGGGACGGACAGGACGCCCCGGGAGCCCTGCGTAGCATTTCAGGGCCCTGCCACCACCCGGTACTTCGTTCACGATGCGCGACATGGATCCCTTCACTGGCATCGTCACCGGCGCGGTCGTGTGCCTGGTGTTCTGGCTGGCTGTGCTGCTGTTCTACTGGCTCTGATCACCGCCGGCCTGGCCCGGTCCCTGGCCGGAACTCTGGCCGGGGCTCCGGCCAGTCCAGCGCCGGTAGGCGCGGGAAAAATTGCTCTGGTCCGAGAATCCCAGCAGGTAGGCAATTTCCGCCTGGCTGAAACGGGCATCGCGCAGGTACGCATCAGCCAGGCTGTGGCGCGTTTCGTCCAGCACTGCCCGGTAGTTCAGGCCCTCTGCCTGGAGTTGCCGCTGCAGGGTGCTGAGGCTGCGGTTCAGCCGGCTCGCCACGGTTGCCTGTCCCACTTCGCCGGTGGGCAGGAGTTCCCGTAGCAGGCCTCGCACGGTGATCGCCACCGGCTGCGGCTGCAGGCTTGCCACGTAGCGCTCGGCAACCTGTTCGACGGCCGCGGCGACGTCGGGATTGTCGGTCGGCAGGACGGCCGAGGCGGTGGCGCTGTCGAAGCGGATGCCGTTCGACGCGGCGCCGAACTCCACGGGAATGCCAAATGCAGCGGTGTACACGGCGGATTCGCTCCGGCACGGATGCTGAAGGAACACCGCCCGCGGCCTGACGGGGTGTCCGGCAGCCAGCCCTCCGAGCGCGACCAGCGCTGCCAGCGTCGCGTCGACGCCGGCGTCATGGGGCTGCAGGGCCGGGTCCGGAAATGCGGTCGTCAGCTCACACCCGTTGCCGGACGACGTCACGCGGACGTCCGACGGAATCGTGATCAATACCTGCGCGTACCGCGCGAAGCGCTGCAGGGCGTCCGCCAGGGTGCGGCTGCTCATCCAGGCGTAGCCCAGGGCGTGCAGGCCTTCGGGCCGGATCCGCTTGCCCACCTTGAGGCCGATCCCGGCATCACCGGTGGCCGCGACGGCCAGTTCCCACAGGTGCCGGGTGGCTCGCTGGGGCAGGCGCCTGCCGGACGACCGGGTCTCCGCCAGGGAGATCCCGGCCTGCTGGAACAGCGGCGCCGGATCGAGGCCGTAGTCCTGGCGGAGGCTGTCTGCCAGGTACCGGAAGGTGGTCGCGAGGGTGGTGGATTCCAGGAGCATGATCGCGGGCCATTGAATACAGCCTGACCTGAAATGACAAGCCGGACAGGCCCGGGCGACCTAGGCTGGCCGGCATGCATGGAGTGAAACAGCCCGCCTCGCTGTCCCTGGTCGAGGCGGTGGATCGCGTGACGCGCGCGGTTCACGTCGGGGCCCGGCTGCCGGGTGCGACGAGCCGCCCGCTGGATGGCGTGGACCGTGCCTACCTGGGTGGTTTCATCGCGGCGCTGGTGGAGGCCCTGCACCTGGACGGCGGGTTTGCCGAGCTCGTCGTGTACGCCTACCTGTTGCAGGAAGGCCTGGAGGCCGATGCCGCGCGCTTTTCCCGGGCGCTGCTCTCGCCGCCGGACAGCCCGGAACTTGCGCAGGCGTTCCGGCGCGGCCAGTCCGAGGCGGGCGAGTACCTGCGGACTGGCGCGGGCGGGCTGTAGCCGGCAGGCCTGGTCTCGGGCTGGACTAGAGCAGGAAGAGCGGCAGCGCTACCAGGGGGATCGCGACGGCGACCACGGCCAGCAGCAGGTCACCGAATTCGTACAGGAAGCCGGTGTCGTCGGTGCGGGTGTTGGTATTGGTGTTCATGGGGGTTCTCCTCTGAACCATTCGATGGTTGAGAGGTTAGGCCGGTCCTGCCAGGAGATCCTTTCCCGGGGGTAACGCTTTGTATCGTTGTGTATCGGGACTCAGGCCGATGCGCTGGGCCGCGCCGCTACCCGCTCGTACCAGCGCTGGAGCGCCGGGCGGGTCTCGCCGGGCCGGATTTCCACCCAGCCGGCGAAGTCGACGGTCACCAGCAGGCTGATGTCGGCGAACGAGAACCCGCCACCGGCCAGGTGCTGGTGGCGCGCCAGCTGCTGCTCGACGCGGTCAAAGAACTGCTCGGTGCGCCGGATGCCGCGTTCGATGAGCGCCGGAATCTGCGGGTACGGGAGGGGGCCCGGGAAGACGTGATCCCGGAACCCGGGCGACAGGTTGCGCAGCACCTCGGCAATCGCGGCGAGTCCGTCGTTCTCCACGATATTCGCCCACATCAGTGTCAGTGCTTCATCCCGCGGTGTCGCGCCGAAAAGCGCCGGCTCCGGCTGCAGGTGCTCCAGGTAGCGGCAGATGGCGATGCATTCGGCCAGGAACGTGCCGTCGTCGGTCTCGAGCACCGGCACGGTCCCGCCCGGGCTGATGGCGAGGAACTCCGGTGACAGCTGCTCACGGCGGAACAGGTTGACGTTGATGCGCGGGACCTCAAGGCGCTTCTCCGCGAGGAAGATGCGGACCCGGCGCGGATTCGGCGCACGGTCGAAGTCGAACAGCCGCATCGTCGCCCCCTGCCTCAGGAGTCTTTCGGCCGCAGTTCCGCCAGTGCCCGCTGCAATTCCGCCACCTGGAGTTCCAGCGCCTGAACCCGGTCAGCCAGCGCGGCCCGGGTGCCCGGCGACGATTCCGGGGCGGCGGCGGTTTCGGCCTGCCAGTCGGTGGTCCCGTCCACCGGATGCTCGCCGGTCAGCACCTGGCCGTAGCGCGCGTCCCGGGTGCCGGGCAGGCGGGGCAGGCGCGCCACGAACGGGCCGGAGGCGTGCTCCGCGAGTGCGCGCAGGGCCGTCTCGACCTCGCCCACGTCGGCAACGGCGGCCATGCGGCCGCAGCGCGTGCGCAGCTCGCCGGCGCTTTGGGGGCCCCGCACCAGCAGTTCGCACAGGATGGCGCGCTCGAGGCCGGTGAACTTCAGCAGGCCGAATTCCGAGTTGCAGAACGTCTGCTTGTACTTCGTCACGCGGCCGCCGTAGCCCGACGACCGGTCGCTCACCAGGTGCTTCTTCATGAGGCCGTCGACGATCTGCTGGACGGCGGCGTCGGTGAGGGAGAGCAGCGGATCCCGGTTGCTCTTCTGGTTGCAGGCATTCGTGAGCGCATTGATCGACAGCGGGTACTGCTCCGGCGTCGTGACTTCCTTCTCCAGCAGGCAGCCGACCACGCGGGCCTCGAGGGGCGTGAGTTCAATCTTCACGACAGTTCAGCCGCCTCCCGGGCGAGCGCCCGCCGGATGGCTTCCTCCCGCGCATCCTCGATGGCGAGCAGCGTGCCTTCCACATCGGCTGCCGTCTCGTCGCTGGCGAACACGCCGGTAAGCGGCGAGTCCGGCAGCAGCAACCCCTGTTCGAAGAGCGCCCACATCTCCTCGCCGAAGCGCGTGGCCTTGAGTTCCGGCGCGAAGCGCCCGAGGGTGGCGGAAACGTTGTTGACGTCCCTGATGAGCATCGTCCGCGCATTGTTGTTGCCGGCGGCGCTGACGACCTGGGGCAGGTCGATGATCACCGGGCCGTCGGGGCCGACGAGCACGTTGTATTCGGACAGGTCACCGTGGATCAGGCCGGCGCACAGCATGCGCACGATCTGGCCGATCAGGAAGGCGTGGTAGTCCCGCGCCTGCTCGGGCGTCAGCTCGACGTCACCGAGGCCGGGGGCGGAGAAGCCCTCGGCGTCGGTGATCATTTCCATCACCAGCACGCCATTGAAGTAGCCGTAGGGCGCCGGCACCCGCACGCCGGCGCCGGCCAGCTGGTAGAGCGCATCCACCTCGGCGTTCTTCCAGGCGGTCTCCTGTTCCTTGCGGCCGAACCGGGTGCTCTTGCCCATGGCCCGGGCCTGGCGGCTACCGCGCACCTGGCGGCCTTCCTGGTAGGTGGTCCGCTGCTGGAAGCTGCGCTGGCCCATGTCCTTGTAGACCTTGGCACAGCGGATCGTGTCGCCGGAACGCACGATATAGACCGAGGCCTCCTTGCCGCTTTTCAGGGGCCGGAGGACCTCGTCGATGACGCCGTCGTCAATGAGCGGCTGGAGGGCCTTGGGGATTTTCATGCGCCAGTTTAGCGCGCCCCGGGCCCCGGATCTCGCGGACCACGAACTGGGGCCGGCCTGTGGCGGTCAGGTAGAGACGGCCCAGATATTCGCCAAACAGGCCCAGCATGAGCAGCTGGACCCCGGAAAACACCAGTATGGCGGCCATCAGGGAGGTCCAGCCCTGGGGGGTGTTGCCGATGAACCGCTCGACGATGGCCACGATCGTCATGACCATTCCGAGCATGGAAATGGCCAGGCCCACCAGGCTGCTGACCCGGAGCGGCATCACCGAGAAATTGACGAACATGGCCATCCAGAGCCTGCCGAGCTTGCGGAGCGTGTAGCTGCTGGCGCCCTGGGTGCGTTCGTTGTGCCGGACCTCCAGCGTGCCGATGCGCTGGGTCGTCTGCAGGATCAGGCCGTCGATGTAGGGGTAGGGTCCCTGGTACGCGGTGATCCGGTCGCGGAGGAAGGCATTGATGCAGCGGAAGCTGGACAGGTAGAGGCCCTTGGGCTTGTCGAGCAGGAAGCCGGCCACCGCGTTGGTGAACCGGCTGCCCAGGTTGCGGAAGCCGCTGTGCATCTTCACGGCGTAGGAGGTGTAGATCACGTCCAGTTCCGGGTGCTGCCGGGCGTGGTCGTACAGCCTGCGGACCTCGCCGGGCGGATTCTGGAAATCGTCGTCGATGTTGATGATGAAGTCGCCGCTGGCCACCGAGTATCCGGCCATCACCGCGTTGTGCTCGCCGAAGTTGCGCGCCAGGTCGATGGCGACCACGGGCACGGGGCTCTCGTCCGCCAGGCGCCGGATCACCGCGCCGCTGTCGTCGGGGCTGCCGTCGTTGACGAGGATGATTTCCAGGCCGCCGGCGATGTCGAGTTTCGCCAGCTCGTGCACCAGCGGGCCGATGCTGCCGGCGCCGCGGAACACGGGGATGACTACCGACAGGCCGGGCATCAGGACGACCTGCGCGCCACGGCAATGACCGAGCCGCCGAAGGGCAGGGACACGCCACGCCGGATCAGTGCGCGCTCCAGAGCGACGGGCAGGCCAAGCAGGGCATTCACGGGCTGGGGCAACTCCTGGACATCCGACGGGGCAGCGACGTTGTCGGGCGTTTCGCCCGCCAGCAACGGCCACACTTTACGGCGCAGCACCATGAGGGGGAAGAGCAGCGTGTTCCAGTAGCCGAGCTGGAGCACCTCCAGGCCGGCCGGCTGGCACAGGTCGCGGACGCGCCCCGCCGTGAACCGCCGGGACTGGTGCGTCGCCCGGTCATGGTAGGAATGCAACCACTGGTAGGCGGGCAGGTTGAGCAGCAGCACGCCGCCCGGGCGGAGCACGCGCCGGAACTCGCGGATCGCCTGTGCCGGGTCGAGGGCGTCGCCACTCAGCACGTCCAGGCTCAGCACCGCGTCGAAACTGGCGTCCGCCCAGGGCAGCCGTTCCACGGAACCGAACCGGATCTCGGCCCGGCTCTTCCGGCGGGCAAAGGCGCAGGCCTCTTCCGCGTAGTCGAGGCCGTGGAGCACGGCCCGGGGAAAGCGCTCGCCGATGCGCTTCAGCATGCCGCCGGTGCCGCAGCCGGCATCGAGCACGGTGAAGTCCTGGGCCTGCACGTGCCGGTCGAGCAGGGCGACGATGAGTTCGCGGAGACCTGCCAGCCACCAGAGTGACTCGTCCAGCGCGTCGAGCCGGCCGTACTCGCCCTCACGCATGGCTGCGCAGGAATTCGTCCCAGTCCCGGATGTAGTCGCCCTCGTCGTAGGGCTGGTCGCAGAAGACGGCGACCACGGCCGCCTCGCTGGCGAAGGTCAGCGTGGTCCAGACGCCGGGCGGCACGAGCAGTCCGTCGGCGCCGGTCGCGAGCACGATCTCCCGCGACGCGTGGCCGTCGGTCACGAGGACGGTCACCTGGCCGGACAGGCACGTGATCAACTGCGTGCAGCGGCGGTGGGCGTGCCGGCCGCGCACGCCGCCGGGCGCCACGCCGGCGATGGTGAAGACGCGGGAGATGGGGAACGGGATCCCCGCCGGATCGCTGGCCGGATATACCGTCAGCACGCCGTTGCCCGTGTGCCGGGAAAACGCCAACTGCCGCACGCCGGCCAGCGCAGCCGCCATTACCGCCGCGCCCCGAAGAAGCTGCGCACGGCGGCAATCACCTGGTCCTGCTCGGCGCCCGAGAGTTCCGGATAGAGGGGCAGCGACAGCACCGTCGCCGCCAGCCGCTCGCTGACCGGCAGGGGACCGCAGCGCAGGCGGCCGGCGTAAGCGGGCTGCTGGTGGACGGGCGTCGGATAGTGGATGCCGGCCGCGATGCCGGATTTCAGCAGGTGGGAACCGAGCGCGTCCCGGGTCACCGCGTCCTCTGCTTCCACCACGTACAGGTGATACACCGCGTGCGCATCGGGGTGCCGGGCCGGCAGGCGCAACGGCAGGCCGGACAGTTGCTCGTCGTAGCGCGCCGCCAGCCGGCGCCGCGCGTCGTTGGCTTCGTCCAGATGCGGCAGCTTCGCGGCGAGCACCGCCGCCTGGATCGGATCGAGGCGCGAGTTCCAGCCCGGCACCAGGCTTGATTGCGGCGTGTCCCAGCCGTACTGGCGCAGGCGGCGCACGGCCGTCGCCAGTGACCCGTCGTTGGTCACCACCATGCCGCCGTCGCCGATGCCGCCGAGGTTCTTGGTGGGGTAGAAGCTGAAGATGCCGGCGTCGCCGACACTGCCGACGCGCCGGTCGCCCCGTCGGGCCCCGTGGGCCTGGGCGCAGTCCTCGATGAGGGCCAGTCCCCGCCGGGCGCAGACCTCGCGCAGCGCGTCGAGGCGGGCGGGCTGGCCATACAGGTGCACGGCCACCACGGCCCGCGTCGCCGGGCCGCAGGCCTTCCCCACTTCGGCCGGATCGATGGTGCGCGAGTCAGGTTCCACGTCGACGAGCACCGGGGCGGCGCCGGCCATCTCGATGGCCGCAACCGTTGCCACGGCGGTGTGCGCCACGGTGATCACCTCGTCCCGCTGGCCCGGGCGCTGGCCGATGCCACTGGCGCGCAGCGCCAGGTGGAGCGCGTCGGTGCCGCTGTTGACCCCGACCGCGTGGCCGACGCCGACATACGCGGCGAACCGGCGCTCGAAATCCTCCACCGGAGGCCCCAGCACGTAACTGTTTCCGTCCAGCACTCCCTGGATGGCAGCGTCGATCTCGGGCTTCAGCGCCAGGTAGCCCGCGCGCGGGTTCGCCGTGTGCAGCATCAGCCGCCGTCCAGGATTTCTGCCAGGTAGCGGCCGTAGGAGTTCTGGGGGAGGGCAAGCCGGAGCGTGTTCAGCTGCTCGCGGCTGATGAAACCCTGGCGCCACGCGATCTCCTCAAGGCAGGCGACCTTGAGGCCCTGCCGCTCCTCCACGGCCTGCAGGAACGCGCCCGCCTGGATCAGCGACTCGTGGGTGCCCGTGTCGAACCAGGCGTAGCCGCGGCCCAGCTGCGTGACGGACAGCGCGCCGAGCTCGAGGTATGCCTGGTTGATGCTGGTGATCTCCAGCTCGCCCCGCGGCGAGGGCTGCACCTGGCGCGCGAGCCCCACGACCCGCTGGTCGTAGAAGTAGAGTCCCGTCACCGCGTTCCGCGAGCGCGGCGCCGCCGGCTTCTCCTCGATGGAAACCGGCCGGCCATCGCCATCGAGCTCGACGATCCCGTAGCGGGAGGGATCCCGGACGGTGTAGCTGAAGATCCGCGCACCCGCCGTCGGCGCCTGCTCGATGTGCCGGCGCGATTCGGCGAGCAGGCTGATCAGCCCGTCGCCGTAGAAGATGTTGTCGCCGAGGATCAGCGCGCAGGTGTCACCGGCGATGAAATCGGCGCCGATGATGAATGCCTCGGCCAGGCCGCGGGGTTCCAGCTGCACGGCATAGCTCAGTGAGATGCCCAGCTGGCTGCCGTCCCCGAGGAGCCGCTGGAACAGCACCTGCTCCTCGGGGCGGGTGATCAGCAGGATGTCCCGGATGCCCGCCATCATCAGGGTCGACAGCGGGTAGTAGATCATCGGCTTGTCGTAGACGGGGAGCAGGTTCTTGCTCACGACCTGCGTGAGCGGGTAGAGGCGCGAGCCGGAGCCGCCGGCGAGGATGATGCCCTTCACGCGGACGTTCCCTTGGCGAGGCCGAGGCCGAGGCGCTCCCGCCGGTAGCTGCCGTCCTGCACGCGTCGGCACCAGTCCAGGTTGTCGAGGTACCAGCGCACGGTCAGGCGCAGGCCGCTGGCCAGCGTTTCGGCGGGCAGCCAGCCCAGCTCCTCGCGGATGCGGCGGCTGTCCACCGCGTAGCGCGCGTCGTGGCCGGGGCGGTCGGGCACATGGGTGATCAGGTCCTCGTACCGGGCCACGCCGGCCGGCTTCCGGGGCTGAAGTTCCTCGAGAAGGTCGCACAGCTGCCGGACCAGGTCCATGTTGCGCGTCTGGTTTCCCCCCGCGATGTTCCAGGAGCCGCCGGGCTCGCCGCCCGTGAGCACCTGGTGCAGGGCCCGCGCGTGGTCTTCCACATAAAGCCAGTCGCGGATCTGGTCCCCCTGGCCGTAGACGGGCAGCGGCTTGCCCTCCAGCGCGTTCAGGATCACCAGCGGGATCAGCTTTTCCGGGAACTGGCACGGCCCGTAGTTGTTCGAGCAGTTGGTGATGAGCACCGGGAGCCCGTAGGTGCGCTGCCAGGCCCGCACCAGGTGATCGGCGCCCGCCTTGCTGGCCGCGTAGGGCGAGCTGGGGCGGTAGGTGGCCGACTCGTCGCTTGGGGGATCGAGGGGCGGGAGGTCGCCGAACACCTCGTCGGTGGACACGTGGTGAAAGCGGAACCGGGCCGCGGCCTTCTTCGGCAGCTGCTGCCAGTAGTCACGGGCCGCTTCCAGCAGCGTGCAGGTGCCCAGCACGTTCGTGCGGACGAAGTCGGCGGGGCCGTCGATGGAACGGTCCACGTGGGTTTCGGCGGCCAGGTGCAGGACCGCGTCGGGACGGTGTGCCGCGAACACGCGCCCGAGTCCGGTCCGGTCGCAGATGTCCAGTGGTTCGAACGCGTAGTCCGGACTGCCCGCCACGGTGGCGAGCGACTCCAGGTTGCCCGCGTAGGTCAGCTTGTCGACGTTGACGACGCTGTCCGGGGTCCGTTCGATCAGGTAGCGGATGACGGCGGAGCCGATGAAGCCCGCGCCGCCGGTAATGAGGACCTTCATGGGCTACGGATCGGGGACCGATGTCGAAGTGGACCAATAGGTTATGCTCCCGCCGCCCGAAAGATAAGAGGGGGAGGCAGTGAGCGACACGGGACCGGTGGCCAGCCGCGGCGACATGTTACTTATTGCCGGGCTCGTGCTCCTGTCCGTGGTCGCCTACGCGGGGCAGCTTGGCTTCTACAGCGACGACTGGGCGATCCTCGCTTACTTCAGGGCCTCCACCGACCAATCCCTCGCTGAAATCCTGAGGCTCGGCGTCGCCTTCATTCCCTACCGGCCGGGCCAGGCGGCGAATCTGGGAATTCTCTACTGGCTGTTCGGCCTGTCGCCCCTGGGCTACCACGTGGCCAACGCGCTGGTGCTCGCCGCCATCGGGCCGCTCTTCTACCTGGTGTTACGCGAGTGCGGGCAGGGCCGGCTGATCGCTCTCGCCGTCCCGCTGGTCTGGCTCTGCCTGCCCCACTACGCGACGAACCGCTACTGGTACGCCGCCTTCGCGGTGCCGGTGTGCACGCTGTTCTACTTTGCCAGTCTCTACGCCGACCTGCGCGTCGTCCGCCCGGGCCGCCTGGGCGGCGTCGCCTGGAAGGCCCTGGCCGTCGTCGGCCTGCTGGCCAGTGTCCTCACCTACGAGATCTGGCTGCCGCTGTTCTGCATGAGTCCGCTGCTGGTCTGGTACCGGAGTCGCCAGCCCGGCGTACCAGCGACAAACCCGGCTGGCGGCCTCGAGGTCCGGCGTGCCGCATGGCTGGCACTGCCGACGTTGCTGGCGGTCGCCGCCGTGACGACCTACAAGCTGCTGCTCACCACCCGGCTCAAGCCCGCAACCCTCGCGGAGCACGTCACCTGGTTCTGGAACCTCCTGCACGACGCGGTGCTGACGACCGTCGCGGGCGACTTCGGCCTCCGGCTCCCATTCACCCTCGTCGACATTTTCCGCAACTACCCGGACGCCATCGCCACCGCGCTGGCCCTGTCCTGCGGGTTCGTCGCATTCGCGGGTCTGGTGCGCGCCGACGGCCGCTCGGGCGGCGCCGGGCTCCGCCCTGGCCCGATGCTCGCGCTGGCCGGAGTTGGCGTGCTGGTCTTCTTCGCGGGCTATGGCATCTTCTTCGCGAGTTTCAATGCCGCGGTGTCCAGCACCGGCGCAAACAACCGCACGGCAATGGCCCCGGCGGTGGGTATCGCATTGGTCGCGGTGGGTCTGGCCGGCTGGCTTGGCTCCTGGTGGCGCCCCGGGCGCGTACGTGTCGTCGTCTTCGCGGCAACTCTGGCAGCAACCTGCGCCACGGGCCTGCTGATCATCAACACCGTGGCCTCGTTCTGGATTGCTGCTGGCGGCCGCCAGCAGCAGGTGCTGGCGGCCCTGCGTGACCAGGCGCCCAGGTTGCCGGCCGGTGCGACCCTGCTCCTCGATGGCGTCTGTCCCTACGTGGGACCGGCACCGGTGTTTGAAACCTGGTGGGACACGACGGGCGCCCTCCGCATCCTTTACGCCGATCCCACCCTGACGGGCGACGTCGTGACGCGCAAGGTGAGCCTCCGGGACGATGGCATCTATACCCGTATCTATGGCGACTTGCGCGGTCCGTACCCGTACGAGCGGGTCGTGATCTTTAACCTGCGCAGCAAGTCCCTCGAGCAGCTGGCTGGACCGTTTGCGGCCCGTCGCTACTTCCAGGAGAACAATCCGGGTGGCGATGGCGGCTGCCAGCCGACCGTGGAAGGTGTCGGGGAACCCCTGTTCGTGCGCGGTGCCCCGCCGGTCGGTCGGCAGCCGCTCGTCATGGAGAACCCCGCGCCTTAGCCTCTAGCCGATCAGCACCAACGCGGGCTCGACCTCGGCAATGTGCCGGAAGTCGCGATCCTCGTGCAGTAGTGGTTGCCCGGCCTCAATCGCGCAACAGGCAATCAGGCAGTCGTTACCGCTCCCGGGCGTAAAGCCAGCCCAGCGGCATCGCGCATACAGGTGCGCGGCGTTTCGCGCCAGATGCCGGGGATCAGCCGGCACGAAACGGGGAAGGGTCAGAAACGCCCGTTCGAGGCGCAGGAAGTCCCTGGCGCTGCTGGCGCCGCGCAATACCTCGAGCAGAACGATGTCGGGTAGCTGGAGGGGTTCCTCTGCTGCCAGGGCTGACGCCAGCCGGCGTGCGCCGGGGGAGCCTGTTCCGCGCAGATGGGCAATCCACACGGAGCTGTCGACAATCATCGGCCTGCCGGCCGCCTGCGTACGGTCTTGCGGACGCGATAGGTTCCGGCCACCTCCGCCGACCGCGCTGTCGGCCTGTCGCCCGCCTTGGGGTCGTAACCGGGATCTACGGTCCCGCTGCCAGCCAGCTTCAGGAGCCCGTCGTAATCCGGCTTGCTCACGTACTCGCGCAAGGCGATGTCGATCGTCTCACGCATGGTGGTGGAGCCCGCCTTCTTCATGGCGCGCGCGATCAACTTCGGATCGAGGACTATGTTGGTGCGCATGGGCGATACACCTCCGATGTGTATCGAAAGGATACGGAGGGTGAAGCCGCCTCGCAAGGGCTGCAATCCAGGCCTTTGGGGGAGAAATGCCTCAGGTGGCAGCGGGCTGGCCGGACGGCGGCGCAAGTGCCCCGGCGTCCTGATCTGCAGCCGTCTTCTGCTTCGGCTTGCCCGAGCCGCCCCACTTGTCCGGCACCTTGATCGTGAATGCGTAGATGCTGAGCGCCGTGAGCGCGATGGCGCCCACGATCATCGGCCCGTGATGGCCCACGTGGGTGTAGATCTGGGTGCCGACGATGGGACCCAGGATCGCACCCAGCGTGTTGCCCGCGCCGAGGAACCCGGCGGTCGCGCCTTGTTCCCAGGGCTCGACGCACATGCTCGCGCTGCCGTTGATGCCCGGATTCGCACAGGCGAAGGAGATGCCGAGCACCGCGAAGCCGATCGCCATCACGATCAGGTTCGGCGCGTTGCCGATGATCGTCAGCGCGATGACGAAGAAGGGACCGAGCAGGCGCAGGAGCGTCTTCGGCTTGGCCTTCACCACCTGGAGCACGCCGATCTGCACGATCACGATCATGGAGGCCATGCTGATCAGCATCAGGCTGGACTGGCGCACCAGCGCCTTGGGATCGGTGACGCCGTACTCGTCCTGCAGGTAGAAGCTCAGGATCAGCTGCAGCGCCATGAAGGTGAGGAAGAAGACGAACCACATGATGAGGAACGGCCGCAGGCGCCGGTCGGTCAGCTTCATGGTGACCTTGTTGCGCGGGTCGGCGTGGCGAACGGGCTCCTGCAGCAGGAACCAGGCCATCACTGCCCCGCCCAGGCCGATGGCCGCCGCGACGTACATCGGGACCAGCGGGCCGAAGAACGCCAGGAGGCCCGCCATCACGGGCCCGAGCACCGAGCCCATGCCGTTGGCGGCGCCGATGATGGCAAGCCCGCGGCCCCGGTTCTGCACGTCCGTGACGTCCACCATGTAGGCGGTGGCCGCCGGGTAGATGGCCGAGGCCGCCGAGCCGTAGCTGGCCCGGGCCACCGCGAACAGCACGAGCAGCCAGAAGCCCGTCACGACGCCGCTGACGCCCAGCTGCAGGACGAGGGCGACGAGCAGCGTGCCGACGGCGGCGCCCGTGACCCCGATGATGAAGACGGGCTTGCGCCCGATCACGTCGCTGCGCTTGCCCCAGAACGGAGCACCGAAGATCAGCGGCAGGCTGGCCAGCGTCAGCGCGATGCCGAAGGACTGGGGCGTGAAGCCTACCTGGCGCGCCAGCGGCGTGACGATGATGAAGGTCAGCGACTGGCCGATGGCAAAGAGCAGCACGCCCAGCCCCAGGAGGAGCCGGGCCTGGGCGGGAGCCTGGCCGGGAGAATCGGTCATTGAATTTCCAGCGAGTGACGGCTTCTGCAGCTTCGCTGCGGGAGCGTGGACGGATGCCGGGCCTATTTTGGTCCCGGCCCGTGACAGGCAAGCGGCCGCCTCAGCGCCTGTCCGCAGGGAGGGCGAAGGCGGTGATCTGGTCCCCCGGCTTCTGGTAGACAAAGGCGTGCCCGCCGGAGGCGACCACGACGAACTGCCGGCCGCCCGTCTCGTAGCTCATGGGCACGGCGAAAGCGCCGGTCGGCAGGGTGGTCTGCCACACCTCCCGGCCAGTCTTCACGTCGAAGGCCCGGAAGCGGTCGTCACCCGTGGCGCCGATGAACGCCAGGCCGCCCGCCGTGAGCATGGGGCCGCCGAAGGTGGGCGTGCCCCAGGCGAGCGGCAGCGGCAGGGAGAAGGGCGACGCCATCGGCGGCGGCAGGCTGTGGTCCCACACGCCGAGGGTCGACTTCCAGAGGATCGTGCCTGCCTGCAGGTCCACGGCCACCAGCTGCGCGTAGGGCGGGGCCGTGCAGGGCATCTGGTTGGCGGGCGACAGCAGCGCACCCTGCTTCAGTGCGTAGGGCGTGCCCTGGAGGCGCACCGGCGCACCCAGCATGTTTTCCTGGGGACTGCTCTTCACGCCGGTGGCTTCGTCGGCCGGAATGATCTGCGCGTAGTGGCCGAGGCGGATGACGTTGGTCACGAGGATCCGGGACTGGGGATCCACGGCGACGCCGCCCCAGTTCACGCCGCCGGCGCTGGAGGGCCACATGATGGAGCCCTCGAAGGAGGGCGGGGTGAAGATCCCGCCGTAGCGGAAGCCGCCGTAGGCCTTCCTGCAGGCATTCCTTTCCCAGGGCGTCATGCCCCAGAAATCCGCCTCGGTGAACTGCTGCGGCACCAGCGCCGGCGGCTTCACGGGGAACGGCTGGGTGGGCGACAGCGCCTCGCCGGGCACGCCGCCCTGGGGCACGGGCCGCTCCTCGATCTGGAAGAAGGGCTCGCCCGTCTCCCGGTGGAAGATATAGAGCATCCCGGTCTTGGTGGCCTGGATGACGGCGGGGAAGGGCTGGCCATTCCGTGTCAGCTCGATCTGCGTCGGCTGGGCGGTGTTGTCGTAGTCCCAGACGTCGTGGTGCACGGTCTGGAAGTGCCACACCACCTCGCCCGTCGAGCCGCGCAGCGCGACGATGGAATCCGAATAGCGGTTGTCGCCCAGGCGCGTGCCACCGAAGAAATCCGGCGACGGGCCGGAGGTGGGCAGGAAGAGCAGGTCCCGGGACTCGTCGGCGCTCATGGTGCCCCACACGTTGCCGGCGCCGGTGTTCTGCGCGGCTTCCGGAGTCCAGCCCGCGTAGGCCGGCTCGGCGGGCGTCCGCGGCACCGGGTCGAAGGTCCAGCGACGCGCGCCGGTGCGGGCGTCGAAGGCCCGCACGGAACCGTTGGGCGCGTTGGCCCGGTGGAAGTCGCGCACGGTCGTGCCGAGCGCGATCACATCGTTGATCACGGCAGGCGGCCCGGCGAACTTCACTTCGCCCTTCACGGCCGGCGGCTGCGCGTTCAGGATTTCCGGCTCCACGTTCACGATGCCGCCGGCGCCGAAGTCCGGACAGAGCTTGCCGGAAGGCGCATCGAGCGCCACGAGGTGAAGGTCGTGGGTGGCGAGGAAGATCCGGTGCTTGCAGAGCGCCCCATCGGGTGCCTGCCGGTCTTCCCACCAGGCGACGCCGCGGCAATTGGCGAAGCCCGGGCTCGCCAGTCCCTCCGGGTCCTCCGGTGTCGCGTAGCCGCCGATGCGGGCGCCGGGGTCGTAGACCCACCGCTCCGTGCCCCGGGCCGGGTCCAGTGCGACGACGCGGCCGAACGGTGTGCAGATCATCAGGTGGCCGCCGGCGGCCGCCGGCAGCAGGATCGGATTGACCTGGACCTTGGACAGGGCCGTGTGCAGCGGCGGATGCCGCTCGAGCTCGCCGGTGCGGTACTGCCAGGCGACTTCCAGCTGCCCCACGTTGCCGGCGTTGATCTGGCGTAGCGGAGAGAACTTCTGGCCGCCCGCGTCGCCGCCGTAGTGCAGCCACTGTTCAGCACCTGCCGGTGCGGCGAGGGCGATGGCCGTGAGCATTCCGAAGCACAGTGTGCGGACCGGCGTCATCCGAAGTTCCCCTTGACCCTGCGTGCAATCCCGATCAGCGTAGCGAAATCCCGTGGTTCCTGCCGGAGGTTCCTGATGCTCGAGCGCCGTTCATTCCTGCTGGCCGCCACGGGCGCCTTTGTCTACAGCGGCACGGCGCTTGCCGCCGCGGCCCGCGAAGCGGCGCAGGCCGCCAACAGCGAATCCGTCGCGTCGCCCCCCGCCCGGCTCGACCTCAGCGATCCCGCCGACGCCCTGACCGCCATGTTGCGGATGCAGGGCCGGCTCGACAATAAGGATTCCCCGTGGTGGTACTTCGGCCGCATCTACGGCCTGCTGCCCGGGGCCGCGCCGGTGCCCCTCGTGCGCTACGAGGGACTGGAGATCATGCGCCTTACGGCGACGGCTGATGGCGAGTACGCCGCCACCGGCGTGACCACGTCCTTCTTCATGGACTGGCGCACCAAGGTGGTGCTCGACACCTTCGCCAACCCGGTGTCGGGCCGCACGAACCGGGTGAAGCCGAACATGATTGGTGGCACGCCCGGCGCCGCGGCGGCCTTCTACTCACCGAAGGGCGTGCGGCCGGGGCGCATGGCCACGGCCGACTGGCGCCCGGACGGACTGAAGCTGAGCTGGGACACCTACGGCGACGACATCTGGCTGTCCAACGACCGCACCTACCCGCCCGGCCTGCCCCAGCCCATGGGCGAGTCGAGCGTGTCCCGGGCGCGCCGTGCCGACCTGCACGACCTGGAGCAGCCGTTCGTGCCGGCCAGCTTCTCGTCCACGTACTTCGCGCCGTGGCCGGCCTGGATGGAGATGCAGGGCCAGCCCGGGCACGTGGTCTGGCACGCGGACGGCGTGAAACTGGAGTCGGTGGACAGGCTTCCCGCCCATTTCCGGCGCTGGATGGACCAGCGGCATCCGGACCGGCTCGCCGCCCCGCCTTACATCACTCCGTAGGAGCGGCTTCAGCCGCGACTTCGCCTCCGCGAGAATCGAGTCCGCGAGTCTCGAGCGGAGGCGAAGTCGCGGCGGTCGCCGCTCCTACGGAGTGCGATTCCTGGTGGCGCGTCGGCGTCGGAAGGCCCACGAGGCCCGCCGGCAGCGGCAGCGCGCTGACCAGCGACATGACGATCGCTGCGAGGTAGGGCACGGTCTGGATCATCAGCACGATGATCCACACGGCCAGGTCCGGGCTGCCCATCAGGTCGATCTCGCTCACGCCCCAGGCGGCCAGCAGCAGCGCAACGGTCATCAGCCATTCCTCGCGGGCCGAGACCAGGGCTTCCAGCAGCGCGTGCCGGGGCGCCTGCTTCGGCGTGCGGAAGAACGGCTTGTCCTTCGTGAACAGGCCGGAGATCACGGCGACACCCACGGTATGGGACAGCGCAAGGCCGGACAGCGCGGCGGCCGCGATCTGGCGCGGGCCCGCGCCCACGCACGTGCGGTACAGGTCGACGAGCTTCACGGCCTTGAAGGCGAACAGCGACAGCGGCAGCACCGAGAAGATCATCAGGGGCGGGTCCACGGTGCGGGGCGCGAACACCATGCCCGTCGACCAGGCGAGGGCCGCGAAGTTGAACACCAGGTTCGCGCCGTCGGCGACCCAGGGCAGCCAGCCGGCGAGGAAGTGGTAGCGCTGGCCGGGCGCGAGCGCCGGGTCGCGCCAGTTGAACAGCACTTTCGCGTGGCGGCGAAGGATCTGCATGGCGCCGTAGGCCCAGCGGAAGCGCTGCTTGCGGAAGTCGGTGAAGGTGTCGGGCATCAGGCCCTGGCCGTAGGAGCGGGGGATGTAGGTCGCGTCCCAGCCCTGCTCGAACAGGCGCAGGCCCAGCTCCGCGTCTTCGGTTATGCACCACTCGGCCCAGCCGCCGGAGGACTGGAGGGCATCCCGGCGCACGAGGGTCATGGTGCCGTGCTGGATGATGGCGTTGCGCTCGTTGCGCGTGACCATGCCGATCTGGAAGAAGCCGGCGTACTCCGCGTAGCAGCTCGCCTTGAACGCATTGCCAAGCGGGTCCCGGTAGTCCTGGGGCGCCTGCACGATGGCCATCTTGGGGTTGGCGAAGACCGGCACCAGGTCCCGCAGCCAGCCGGCGGTGACGATGTAGTCGCTGTCGATCACCGCCACGATGGCGGCATCGGGCGCGGTCTGCGCCAGCGTGAAGTTGAGCGCGCCCGCCTTGAAACCGGCGAGGGGTGCGACGTGGAAGAAGCGGAAGCGCGCGCCGAGCTCGGCGCAGCGGGCCTCGACCGGGCGCCAGACGGCCTCGTCACGGGTGTTGTTGTCGATCACGAGGACTTCGTAGTCCGGGTAGTCGAGCCGGGCCAGCGCGTCCAGGGTCTCGATGACCATGTCGGGCGGCTCGTTGTAGCAGGGCACGTGAATCGAGACCTTCGGCAGCTGCCCGGGATTCGCCGGCGTGTCCAGCGGCCCCCGCAGCAGGCGGCGCCAGCTGGTGGCCCACTGGGCCTCGGCCCATTCGTGGGCCTCCGCCAGCAGCACTGCCAGCACGCCCGTGGTGCCCACGATCATCAGCACGCCGACCAGCACGGTCGTGACCGTCATGTACTGCTGGGAATACTCGTACATCACCCAGACCACGGCCGTGGCGGTGGTATAGGCGACCACGGCCAGGAAGCCCCGGCCGAAATTCTTGAGCTTGCGGCTGTCGACGGAGAAGACGGCGAGCATCAGGATGGCAAGGCCCACCGCCACCGTGGCGAGGACGCGCCACTCCGGGATGCGGACGATATCGGCCTTGAACGGAAACTTGGCCTGGCGCTCCACGTCGTAGACGCCCCAGTACGCGCCGACGGAGCCCTCGCTCTGGGCCTTCCAGGGCTGGTCGAAGGCTTCCATCAGGTAGTAGACGTAGCGCTGCTCCTTGGCCCGGTGCAGGAAACGGCGCAGGAACATGGCCTCGTTCGCATCGGACGCGACGGCCGCTTCGCGGGTGCGCCCGTTGCTGGGCCAGCCCACCTCGGCCAGCACGATCTTCTTGCCGGGAAAGGCCTTCTCGAGCAGGGCGACCTTGTCGTCGATGTAGCCGATCGAGGCCTCGGCCGAGACACCTTCCCAGTAGGGCAGCATGTGCACGGCGAGGTAGTCCACGTGGTCCACCAGTTCCGGGTGACGAAGCCACACGTGCCAGGGTTCCGCGGTGCTCACCGGCTGCTTCACGGCCGAACGCACCCGGTCGAGGTAGGCGGTGAGCTCCGAGACGGGGATGTCCCCGCGGAGGACCACCTCGTTGCCCACGATCAGGCGGATCACGTTGGAGTTCTGGCGCGCGAGCCGGATGGCCTGCTCGACCTGCGAGGCGTTGGCAAACCGGCGGGCATCGATCCAGGCGCCCAGCGCCACCTTGATGCCGTGCTTGCGGGCCAGCGCAGGCACTTCGGCCAGCGTGCCCTCGGTGGTGTAGGTGCGGACGGAACGCGTGCGGCCCTTCAGCAGGGCCAGGTCTTCGTCAATCTGCGCGACGGTGGGAAACTCGCCCGCCACCGCGTCCTGGCCGTCCCGGAAGGGGGAGAAGGCAAAGCCCTGGATTTCCTGGGGCCAGGCAGGTTCGGCCACGGGACGGTTGGCCAGCCCCCAGAGGGTGACGGTTGCGGCGCCGAATGCCGCCGCGATGAGCAGGCCGGAGATGCGCATGGATGATCGTCTTGTCCGGCCCCGTGAACCGTGGCCCTTTAGTTGGAGGCGTATTCTAGAGATCTCAAGGGTGCTTGTGCAGTATCTGCGGAAATCTCTGAACCCGGTCTGAATCGGGCACAATCCGGCCCCTGTCCGCAACCCGTCAATCCCGAGGCGCTTCAGCATGCACGTCGTCATTACTGGCAGTACCAAGGGGATCGGCCTCGGGCTGGCCCGGGAGTTCCTGAAGCGGGGTCACGACGTGGTGGTTTCCAGCCGCGGGTCGGCGGCGGTGGAAAAAGCGGTCGGCGAGCTGCGGGGAGGCTTCCCGGGGCGCAAGGTTGTCGGCAAGGTCTGCGACGTGGCGGACTACGCCCAGGTCCAGGCCCTCTGGGACTCCGCCGTGGCGTCCTTCGGCAGCGTCGACATCTGGGTCAACAACGCCGGCCGGGACAGCACCAAGGTGCCGTTCTTCATGATCCCGCCGGACGACTACGTCAAGACCATCAATACCAACCTGGTCGGCCTGATGAACTGCAACCGCGTCGCGATCCCCGGAATGTACAAGCAGGGGTCAGGCATGATCTGGAACATGGAGGGCTTCGGCAGCAACGGCGCCGTGCGGCCGACCATCGCGCCCTACGGCGCCACCAAGTATGCCGTCCGCTATTTCACCAAGGCCATGATCCAGGAGCTGAAGAAGACGCCGGTGAAGGTCGGCTACCTGAGTCCCGGCATCGTCATCACCGAGCTTCTTGTGCCGCCGCCGGAGCGCCGGAACAAGAACTGGGAGCGCTCGAAGAAGATCCTGAACATCCTGGCGGACACGGTGGAGACGGTCACGCCGTTCCTCGTGGAGGGGATGCTCCGGGAGCACGGCAGGCACGGCGCGGCGGTGCGCTGGCTAACCTCCGCCAAGGTGCAGGGCCGTTTCCTGATGAACATCTTCAGGAAGCGGGACGTGTTCGGCCCGCTCGGCATCTAGACGGAGACGAGCCGACCCGCCGCCTAGTCCGGTTCGAAGCGCACGCGGATCTGGCTGCTCACCGACCCCGCGGTGGCGCCGCCCCCGGCACTCGCAAAGCGCCAGCGGCGCACAGCGGCCAGGGCCGCATCCTCGAAGAGCCCGGGCGGCTCGGCCCCGACGACCCGCGCGTCCCGCGTCCTGCCCGACGGCTCCACCAGGAAAGCCACGTCCACCCAGCCCGCCACCCGGCGGGACGCGGCGTTGCGCGGGTAATCCGGTTCGACGTAGCGGCGGAGCGTGAGGCTCGAGTAGGGCACGGCGGGGACCAGGTTGGCTGTGTCGGCGAGTCCGCCGGCCGGGCTGGCTGCCGGGCCCGGGGCGGGGGACTGGGCCGGGTCGCCGGGTTCCGGGACCGGGGGTCCGGCCAGCTCGACCGGCGCCACACCGGACGGGGCTGGCGTGGACGGCTTGCGGGCCTGGCGGACGGCCGCTGGCGCCGGCGTGGCCGGTGCCGGAGTGATGGCCGTTGCGGAGTCCGGCTGCGGGAGGGCCGGCCTGGACTGTACCTGCAATTCCGTTGCCCGCGAGTCGGCCGGCGCGACTACTTTTTCGGGGGCCGGCGCGGTGCCTGTGGGAGCGACGGACCGTCCGGCTTCCGGGGCGGGCAGGGCGGTCGTGTCCGGCCGCAGCACCAGGAACCCTGCGCCGACGAACCCGGCGACGCCGAGCACCAGAAGCGCGGCGGTCAGCCCGCGCGGCAGCGGCGGGCGCCGGAACCCGGTGCCGAAGGCTGCCGGTGCAGGGGTCTGCACCACCGGCTCCGCCGGGGGCAGGTCCGTGATGGCCGCCGTTTCGTCCCGCACGCTCCGCAGCTGGGCGAGAAAGGTTTCCACGTCGGGCTGGCGGTCCGCCCGGGCAAAGGCGAGCGCCCGGTCCAGCGCCCGCCACTGGGCCGGCGAGAGATGCGCCGGCCGCGGCGGGCGCGCGCCCGCTGCCGCGGCCTCCCGCGCGTTGGCCGTGCCGAAGGCCCGGTGGCCGCCCAGCATCCGGTAGGCGACGCAGGCCAGCGAGAAGAGATCGTCCGATGGTGTGGGCTCGTCGCCAGCCAGGACTTCCGGGCTCGCGTATTCCGGCGTGTAGCCACGCAGGCTCGGCAGGTCCCCCGCGCCCGGGCCGAGCGCGACCCCGAAGTCCAGCAGGGTGGCGTCACCCTGGGCCGTCACGAGGATGTTCCCGGGCTTCACGTCGGCGTGGGTGATGCCCTGGGCGTGCACGTGGGCCAGCGCGCGGCCGACGCCGTCGACGATATGCAGCGCCTGCACCCGGGTCATGGGCCGGCTGCCCCGGCTGTCCAGGATCGCGGCCAGCGATTCGCCCTCGAGCCAGCCCATGCAGACGAAGGTGTGGGGACCGTCGTGGTCCAGGCCGAGGACCCGCGGCAGGTTGGGGTGGTCCAGGCCCTGGGCGATGGCCGCCTCCCGGCGCAGCGCCTGGAGTGGCCGCGGTTCGCGTTCGCCGGTTCCGGCGGACGGGGGCGCGGTGACCACCTTCAGCACCACCCAGGGATCGGGATCGCCGGCCGCTTCCCGGCGCTGGTCCAGCGCGCGGAACAGCCGGCTGGTGGACCCGCCTGCAAGACACTGGTGGAGGACGAAGCGATTCTTGAGAACATCGCCGGGCGCGGGGCCGGCCACGGTGCCGGGGAGACCGGAACGGCTGCCGGGCACCACGTCAAAGGTTCGCGTGCGTTGCTCCGCCGAGGACGTGGTCAGGTCGGCTTCGCGGGAACTGCCGCCAGGAGCGCTGCCAGGAACCATGGGCCCTCGCGCAGGAAAGACGCGGACACAAGTGAGCAACAGGGTAGCCACGGTGCGGCGCTACGGCACCTGACCGCGTCACGTTTAGGCGCCGGCAGGGCCCGCCGTGTGAACTGTGCCGGGCTTTTTAGCCCGTTCGTGCCCTCCATTAAACACAATACCCGCAACGCAATGCAGGAGAAGACGGGATGAATTCGGAACTGGTCAATGGGCTGTTTGCCGGACGCGCGTCCGCCACGGAGGCTCTCGCGGCGTCCACCGCGGGCCGGCCGCTGGACTTCGAGGACCCCCGTGACAACCTGTACGCCTTCGGGAAGATCTGGGGCGGCTACGACGAGCCGGTCCTCAGCGGGTTCCACGGCCTCATGTACGCCCGCATCGGCGCACAACGCCTGATTCCACTGTTTGGCTACACCGGCACGGGCTGCATGCAGTCGAAGATCGACGACGACGGCAACGTCTGGATCCGCGGCAAGGAAACCGGCTACTTCACCGACCTGGCCACCGGCGACATCCTGGAGACCTGGAAGAATCCCTGGACCGGCAAGACAGTGGAGGTGTTCAACTTCTACAACCCGGCCATGGGCGGCAGGCTCACAGCCGAGATGCCGCGCTTTGCGATGGGCGCCGCGAAGGACCAGGCCACGCTGATGAACGACGGCACGCACAGGAACATGGGCGGCAAGGTTCCCTTCCTGCTGCCGTTCGAGGTCTACGGCGACGACCTGCTCCTCGCCTGGGACTACGCCCACGAGTACACCAACCCCGTCACCCCGGAAGGCTGGCCCGCGGCCTCGACCGGCCCGCGCATCAGCCCTTCCGAGCACTTCACCTTCTGCATGTCGCTGGCGGAGATGCGGGACCGCTCGGTGCCGTCGTCCCGCTTCATGGCGGGCTTCTCGCGCCTCGGGCAGTGGTGGCCCTGGATGCGCATGGGCGGCCACGAGCTGGCGGAGTCCGCCACGGTGTTCGGCCGGATGTTCAGCCACAAGGGGCTGAAGGGCCCTGGCGACATCCCGCCCAAGGTGCTCGCCTACATCGAGAAGCACGCGCCGGAATACCTGACCGTCCCGGACCACTGGCCCAGCGTGAATCCCCACGGCACCTGGGAAGCCTTCGCCCGTGAGGTGCCGCGGGAGGTGTAGGAGCGGCTTCAGCCGCGACCCCCTCCCGCTCGAGACTCGCGGACTCGATTCTCGCGGGCGAGGGTCGCGGCTGAAGCCGCTCCTACACGTCCCGCGGACCTAGAAGCGCAATGTCAGCGTGATGCCGGCGTTACGCCCGCGCCGCGGGACGATGTGGAATGCGTTGGTCACGGTCGGGAAGCGCTCGAAGTTCGGGAACGCGGTGGCCAGCAGCGGTGCATCCTCCGCCAGCACGTTGTCCACGTAGAAGGCGGCGCTCCAGGCATCACGCTCGACGCCGATGCGTGCGTTCACCAGTGTGACGTCTCCGACGTAGGCCTCGTTTTCCGCCTCCAGCCAGGTCTTCGAGTTGTAGACGTAGTCGCCGCGGAGGAACCAGTCGGCGCCGCGGTCTCCGAGGGGCCTGCGGAACAGCGCCGAGGCGGTCACCGTGTGCTTCGGCACGCGGGGCGCCTCGTTTCCCGACACGCTGACGCCCGACGCAAGCACATCCGGGTCGTCGGAGACCAGCGTGGCCAGGACCAGCGAGTTGTAGGACTCGAGCTTCGTGTCCTGCAGGCCGTAGCTCAGCGTGAGGAACAGGTCTTCCGTGGCCGCCAGCGTCAGGTCGATCTCGGTGCCGGTCACCCGCGATTCGCCGGCATTCTTGATGAAGTTGTTGGGAATGTCCGAGTTCAAGCCCGTATCCGCGCAGGTCCAGGGAACATTCTGCGTTTCGTTGACGGCCTGGTTCGTCCAGTCGATGTAGAAGACGGCCACGTTGGCAGTCAGGCGCCTGTCGAACCACTGGGTCTTCGCCCCCAGTTCATAGGTCCAGGCTTCTTCCTCCTTGATTATTGCCTTGCCGTTGGCGATCGCCTCGTTCGTGTCCTCCGCGGTGACGGGGGCATCAAAGAAACCGTAAAAGAAGCCGCCCGGCTTGTTGCCTTTCGCCGCGGACGTGTAGAGGTTCACGTCGTCCGTTGCCTGCCAGTTCACGATGAACCGCGGGGTGAGGCTGTAGTAGTTCTGCCGGGCGGTGACACCATTGGCCGCATACTGGACTGGCGAGTCCTTGGCGTAGCGGGCCTCCGCGGAAACCGTGACGTTGTCGCCGACGTCGTAGTCGAGGCCGCCAAAGAAGCCCAGGTTTTCCTTGTCCGCCTTCAGCGTCCAGGACGGCCGGCCATTGATGTAGGGATTGCCGAACTCGGTCCGGTTGCAGAAGCCGGTGTACTCGGCCTGGTAGGCCTCGTTCTCGGCCTTGAAGTAGTAGACACCCGTGGTGCCCCGGATGGGCTGGTCCTGGGGAGAGGTCACCCGCACCTCCCCGGAGTAGTCGTCCCAGGTCTGCAGCTCGCCGGCCGCGAACACGTTGGACCAGATCGGGCCGAACCAGGGCGTGCGGTCCAGGTCCCGGTAGCTTTCGAGCTCCTGGTGATTGATCGTCCCCGTCACGGCGAGGTTCCACGCGCCGAGATCCAGGAGTGCCTCGGCCAGGTAGCGCTGGCTCGACGTCTGGGTGCCGATGAAAGGTGCCGGGCTGGTAGAGATGGTGGGCGCCCCGAAGGCGCCAAACTCCGACGTCACGCCCTCGCGCAGGTCAGCGATGCCGATCAGTGCCCGCAGCCCGTCGTCGGTGATCTCACCGCACCGCCAGCCGGGCGACGTCGGCGCGGTGATGCCCGCCCGCGGGTCGTCCGGATCGTTCGGCACGTAGCAGTTCAGCTCCGGCTGGTACAGCGACGCGAAATGCTCGTCGTCGGCTTCCGTGTACTCGCCCTTCACGTTGACCGTCAGGCTGTCCACGGGCCGCCAGCTGAGCTTGCCCGTGACGTTCCAGGTGCTTTCGCCGCCGAGGGGCGTGAAATCGTCCATCACGGTGGAGGGCGGCTGGCCATCCGGCCAGAAGAGCTTGTAGTTGTTCAGGTAGGCCACGCAGCCGTCGGCCGCCGTCTGCCCGCCCTTGCAGGGATTGAGGCTGTTCTGCCACTCGCCGTCGAAGGACTCCCAGCTGGCCGAGGCGAGGAACAGCAGCTTGTCGCCGATCAGCGGTCCGCTCAGGTAGCCGGAGGCCTTCAGGTCCCTCTCTTCGCCGGCCTTGAGGTAGAGCTGGCCGTCGAGCTCATCGGCGTTCGGCGCCTTGGTCACGTAGTTGATGGCGCCGGCAAACGCGCCCCGTCCGAACTGGGCGACCTGGGGGCCGCGCAGCACCTCCACCCGTTCCAGGTTGTCCACGGTCAGGCCGCTGGCGGTGCCGCTGACATAGGCGCCGTCCACGTAGAAGGCCACGTTGCCCTCGGAGCCGAAGTTCTGCAGCGGCGTGAACTGGCCGCGGATGCTGGGCGCGTCGAGCCGGCGGCCGACGGAGTTGCGGTTGAAGCTGAAATTGGGCGTGAAAGTCGCCACGTCGTAGACGGTCTGGATGTTCCGTTCCCGCAGCTCCTCCGTGTCGAACACGGCGATCGACAACGGCACTTCCTGCAGGTTTTCTTCCCGCTTGCGGGCCGAGACGATGACTTCGTCGAGTCCTTCCTGGGCCATCGCCGGCACGGCAGCGCTGATCACGATCGTCAGGACGATGAACCCGCGAATGCGACCGATGGTCATGCACTGTCCCCCCGGACCAGGCTGAAGCTGTGGCGCGTTCCCGTTTTGTACACAGTCGCCGGGTTACCGGCAAATCAATCAGTTTCGATGCGGAGATGAAGTTTTGTAAAAGCGGAAGCCTCCGCCGGCGCTAGCCCCTCCTGATTGCAAGCACGCCGGCGTTCTCCCGCCCGTCCATCTTGCCAAGGCCGCCGAAATCCGGCCGCGAGATGAAGGCGGCGTCCACGACCTCGAGCCCGGCCTCGGTGCAGGTCCGGGCCAGCAGGTCGGGGTCCAGCACGTTCATGAAGGGCGGCTTCTCGATGGGCTTCGCCGGCGTGCCGCCAGCCAGGTAGTTGTGCAGCCCGATCATCATGCCCGGCCAGCGTTCGTTCGCGGCCTTGCCCGCCTCGAATTCCGGAATCTTCCGCCGCCAGACGCCGTAGGGCGTATCGGCCACAAGGTACAGCCGCCCGCCCGGCGCGAGCCAGCGCGCCATCTTGCGGACGGAGGCGTCGACGTCCTCGCCGGTCAGGAAGTGGAGCACCCGGGAGCAGAGGATCGCGCCGTAGCGGCCCTCCGGAAAATCCATGTGGGGCAGGGCTCCCGGGACCAGGGTCAGGTTCCGGCGCAGCGGCCGCGGCACTTTGCCACGCAGGATTTCCAGGTGCCGGGGGTCAAGATCGGAGCCGGTGATCAGGGCCCCGGCTTCCAGGGCGGGAATCGTGGACACGCCGTAGGCGCAGCCGACCTCGAGCGAGTGCTGGCCCCTCCGGCCCAGGTCGCCCGCGTCCTGGATGAAGGCGTCCGCGAACCGGTCCCGGATCTCGAACATGAAGCCCGTGCCGTTCAGCGTGGCGACCATGCCGCCGCCGCTCCAGCCCGGCTTGGTCATGGGACGCCAGATGCCGAGCCGGCGGGCCGTGGTCTTCAGCAGGGACAGGAGTCCGGTCGCCGGGTTGCTCATGCCTGTGTTGCTCATGGGGTCCGATGCTAACCCCCGGTTCCGGCAGGGAACAGCCGGGCGGCCGGCTGTCACGCGGACGGTGCACCACGCGGTTTCGGGCCGGGCGCGGGTCACTCCTTATACTGTGTTGTCTATAACAATGACTTCAGCCGACTTCCGGGAGATTGCACGTTGGATAGCAAATCAGACGCTAACGAGACCATCGAATACATCGGCGTGGCACTGCAGGTGTCCGTCAAGGGCGTGAACCGCTGCAAGGACCGGGCGTCCTCCCGGGAGCGCATCAACGAGAACATCCGCCGGATCGGCGAATACACCACCACCGCCGCCAGCTTCCTGAAGTTCTTCTACGGCCTGCCCGTGAAGCTCGTGGCCCTGCCCGAGTACGCGGTGACCGGTTTCCCCATGAAGGAGTCCGTGCAGGAGTGGCGTGACCGGGCCTGCCTGGAGCAGAACGGCCCCGAGTACGAGGCGCTGGGCAAGCTGGCCCAGTCCAACAACCTGTTCCTGTCGGGCAACGTCTACGAGATCGACCCCCATTTCCCCGAGCTGTACTTCCAGACCTGCTTCATCATCGCGCCCAACGGCAACGTGATCCTGCGCTACCGGCGCCTCACCTCCTGCTTCGAGCCCACGCCCCACGACGTCTGGGACAAGTACCTGGACATCTACGGCGAGGAGGGCGTGTTCCCGGTGGCCAAGACCGAAATCGGCAACCTGGGCACCATCGCGTCCGAGGAGATCCTGTACCCGGAGATCACCCGCTGCGTGGTGATGCGGGGCGCCGAGGTCATCCTGCACCCGACCAGTGAACCCGGCAGCGCCGAGCGCACCATCAAGGAGACCTGCCGGCTGGCCCGGGCCATCGAGAACCAGGTGTTCGTGGTATCGGCCAACACGGCCACCATCGATGACATCCCGATCCCCCCGTACACCTGCAGCGCCATGTCGAAGATCGTGGACTACAACGGCCATATCCTGGCCGAGGCCGCCCAGGGCGGCGAGGCCTTCAACTCCAACGCCGTCATGGACATCGGCGCCCTGCGCCGGACCCGGCGCCGCACGGCCATGGCCAACGTCATGTCCCGCCAGCCCTTCGGGATCTATGCCAAGAGCTACGCGGACGCCCAGTACCACCAGCCCAATTTCCTGCTTCGCGACGGCAAGGTCATCGAGCCGCCGCCCCGGGACGCCTTCCGGAAGCGCCAGGAAAACAACATCGAGCGGCTGGTCAAGGCCGGGTTGCTGTAGGAGCGGCTTTAGCCGCGACCATTACGGAGTCGCGCCTGAAGGCGCTCCTACGGGTAAACTCGCGGGACCTGGGTGGGAGTGCGACTGAATGTCTGCCATGACGACTGACCGACGCGGGTTCATCAAGCATTCCGGGGCGGCCGCCGCGGCGGCGCTGTCGCTCAAGTACATGCCGGGCGATGCCCTGGCCCAGGCCGCCCCGCCCCCGGTCTACGGGCTGTGGGAAGACGTGATGCGCCGCAAGTGGACCTGGGACCGGGTGGTCCGGGGCAGCCGGGGCATCAACTGCACCGGCCACTGCGCGTTCAACATCTACGTGAAGAACGGCATCGTCTGGCGCGAGGAGCAGCAGGGCGAGTACGGCCGCTCCGGCGAGGACACGCCCGACTACGGTCCCCGGGGCTGCCAGAAGGGCATCCGCCACTCCAAGTACATGTACGGCAAGCAGCGCGTGCTCTACCCGATGAAGCGGGTCGGCGCGCGGGGCGAGGGCCAGTGGGAGCGCATCAGCTGGGACCAGGCGATCAGCGAGATCTCCGACAAGGTCATCGAGCACGCCACCACGTCCGGTCCGGACTCCATCACCTTCGCCATGGGCACGCAGATGATCCTGAAGCGCGCCTCCTTCACGGCGCTCTTCCGCTTCGCCAACGTCACCGGCATCGTGATTCCCGAGACCTTCGCCGGTGTGGGCGACCTGCCCGTCGGCGCCTACATGACGCTGGGCTATAACCTGCCCGGCGACAACATGACGGCGGTCTACAAGTCGAAGTGCGTGCTGATCTGGGCGTCCAACCCGGCGGCCACGCGCATTCCCGACGCCCACTTCTTCTGGGAAGCCAAGTACAACGGCACCGAGGTGGTCACCGTCGCCCCTGACTTCAGCGCCACGGCGATCCATTCCTCCAAGTGGCTGAACCCGAAGCCCGGCACCGACACCGCGCTCGCCATGGCCATGGTCCAGACGATCATCGCCGACGGCCTCATCGAGTGGGACTACGTGCGGGAGCAGACCGACCTGCCGTTCCTCGTGCGCACCGACAACGGCAAGTTCCTGCGGGCCAGCGACTTCGGCGAAACCGGAGAGACCGCTGGCACGTCCTTCTACTTCTGGGACGAGAAGACGAAGAAGCCGGTCCAGGCCCCGGCCACCGGCTTCGGCGCGTTCGGCGCGAAGCCGCCCGAGCAGCAGCCCGCGAACTCCCTGTCCCTGAACGGCGTGCAGCCCGCCCTCGAGGGCCGCTGGAAGGTGAAGACCAAGTCCGGCCGCGTCGAGGTGACCACGGTCTTCGCCAAGGTGAAGGAGCTGTGCAACGCCGACTACACCCCCGAGAAGGCCCAGGTCATCACGGGCGTGCACGCCGACAACACCCGCGCCGTGGCCCGCACCTTCGCCAAGTCCGGCGCCGGCATGATTTACGCCGGGTATCGCGCCTGCAAATGGCTCCATGGCGACAAGCTGCACCGGGCCTGGCTGCTGATGTGCGCCCTCACGGGCAACACCGGCCGCGAGGGCGGCGGCATGCAGACCACCCAGCTCGGCAAGAGCGACGGCTTCGCCAAGTTCGTCTTCGCCGGCATCGGCCCGCGGCTCAAGGTGGCTGCCATCTCCGTCTGGGACTACGCCAAGGCGGACGGCAAGGCCCTCAACGCCAAGACCTACGGCAACGAGGTCGCCGACCATTTCGACAAGCACTACCGGGAGTCGATCAACAACGGCTGGCTGCCCGACTATTCGAAGACGCCCTGGAAGATGGCCTTCATGTGCGGCCACAACACGGCCAACTGGCGCGCCGCCGGCACCCGCTTCCGGGAGACGGTGCTCGCCAAGCTGGAGACCATCGTCACCATGACGCCGGACATGAGCGTCACCGCCATGTACTCCGACTACGTGCTCCCGGTGGCCCAGCACTACGAGCGCCAGGATTTCGTGATGGAGGGCCGCACGCCGTTCATCCAGGTGCTCGACCGGGCCGTGCCGCCGCTCGGCGAGTCGGAGGACGACTGGCAGATCATGGCGCGGCTGGCCAAGGCGATCAGCGAGAAGGCCGTGGCCCGGAAGCTGCCGCCCGTGAAGGACGTGATCTACGGCAAGCCCGTCGAGCACGACTACAGCAAGGTGCACGAGCTCTTCACCCTTAACGGCAAGATCACCAGCACCCGGGACATCGCCCAGTTCCTGATCGACAATTCCCAGGGCATCCCCAAGATGTCCTTCGAGGAGCTGGCAAAAAAGGGCTTCGTGCGCGGCGACGACTCCGCCGACGCCCAGTTCGGCCCCAATTCGCCCTACAGCTACCAGATCCTGGCCAGCACCCGCGACAAGAAGCCCTACGCCACGCTCACCGGCCGGCAGCAGTTCTACTTCGACCACGACTGGTTCCTGAAGGAGGGCGAGGCGCTGCCCGTCCACGTGGACCCGCTGGCGGTCAAGGGCTATCCGCTGCGGCTCACCATGGGCCACGCGCGACACGGCATCCACAGCATGTGGCGCGACGACTCGCTGCTGCTCAGCCTGCAGCGGGGCGAGCCGGACATCTTCGTGAACCCGGACGACGCCGCGAAGCGAGGCGTGAAGGACGGGGACCTGATCCGCACCTACAACTCCCTCGGCGGCTTCATCGCCATGGCCCACGTGAGCTCGAGCATCCAGACGGGGTCCATGTTCATGTTCCACGGCTGGGACCCGATGATGTTCCGGGGCCGGCAGAACTTCAGCGGCGCCATCCCCACGGGCGGCCTGCTGAAGCCCACGTCCCTCGTCGGCGGCTACGGGCACATCGGCTACCGCTCGCCGGAGTACGTGCCGAACCAGACCTACCACGACCACACGGTCGATTTCGAGAAGCACGTCCCCGCCGCCGCCGGCACTGCAGGAGCGGCTTCAGTCGCGACTCGCGCGCTCGCAACGGCCACCGCCCGTACTTTGGAGAAGGTCGCGCCTTAAGGCGCTCCTACAGAGGCAGAGAGAAATGTCCCGTCAAATCGCCATGGTCATCGACCTCAACAAGTGCATCGGCTGCCAGGCCTGCACGGCCGCCTGCAAGTCGCTCTGGACCGACGAGGAAGGCCAGGAGTACATGCTCTGGAACAATGTGGAGACCAAGCCGGGGCGCGGCTATCCCAAGGAATGGGAAGCGAAGGGCGCCAAGTCGGGCTGGAAGGACGGCGCGCTCCAGTACGGCGACCTCCACGACCAGAACGACTACGGCAGCGTCTCGGCCCTGAACCACGAGGAGGTGTACTTCAAGGGCACGGAGGAGCGCCTGCAGCGCAAGGAGCCGATGACCTACGGCGCGAACTGGGACGAGGACACCAGCACCGGCGACTACCCGAACAACTACCACTTCTACCTGCCGCGCCTGTGCAACCACTGCACCAAGCCCGCCTGCCTCGAGGCCTGCCCCGTCCGCGCCATCTACAAGCGCGAGCAGGACGGCATCGTGCTCGTCGACCAGGACAAGTGCCAGGGCTTCCGGCTGTGCAACCGGGCCTGCCCCTACGACAAGGTCTACTACAACTACGTGAAGCGGAAGTCCCAGAAGTGCATCTTCTGCTTCCCGCGGGTGGAGCAGGGCGTTGCTCCTGCCTGCGCCCGCCAGTGCCCGGGACGCCTGCGCTTCGTGGGCTACCTGGAGGACGCGGACGGCCCGATCGCGAAGCTGGTGTACCAGTGGAAGGTGGCGCTGCCGCTGCACCCGGAATTCGGCACCGGGCCCAACGTCTACTACGTGCCGCCGATGCTGCCGGCGTCCTTCGACGCGGAAGGCCGCTTCAGCGACGAGCCCCGGGTGCCCACCGAGTACCTGCGTTACCTCTTCGGCCCGGGCGTGGACGACGCGCTGATCACCCTGGACGCCGAGATGGACCGCAAGAAGGCCGGCAAGCCCTCCGAACTGATGGACCTGCTGATCGCCAAGGACTGGAAGTCGCTGTTCAACATCACGGACGTGCAGATCACGTCGTCCACCGGGGCTGCGACGTCGTAGGAGCGCCTTAAGGCGCGACCATGATCCGCCTGCTTCACGTCGTCAGCTCCGCCCTGATGTTCGGCGTCGGGGTTGGCGCCTTCTGGTTCATGGTGACGACCGTGCGGTCGGGCAACCCGGCCGCGATTGCCGTAACCACCCGCAATGCAGTCCGCGCAGAGTGGTTCATCGCGGCACCGGTGGCGGTCATTCAGCCCACTACCGGTTACCTGCTGATGCTTCAGCTCGGTTACCCGCTGCAGTCAACGTGGTTCTACGCCGTGGCGGCGCTCTATATCGTCGCGGGCATGTGCTGGGTGTACCTGGTGAAAGCGGAGCTGAAGATGCGGGACCTGGCCGCCGCGCACAGCACGTCTCTTGCACTTCCCGACGAATTCGGCGCCCTGTTCCGTCGCTGGACACGACTCGCCATCGGTTCGTTCGCGGGTGTGCTGGGGATCTTCTGGCTGATGGTGTTCCGGCCGGGGTTGTGAACCTGGGATTGCACGCTACTTTTGCAGCTGGCAGTTTAGGTGACATGGAGTAGGGGATAGTTTGGATAGTCAACGAGCTGCCCTTGCTGTCAGCAGGTTATCGGACGCTTTTTTCCATTGCGTTGGCCCATTTGGGTCGTCTATTTATAGTTGGGCATCGCACACACCACTAGAGGCGTTCCAGGCATGCACCAAGAAACCTCCCTGTACAACCGTGCCCAGTCTCCGGAGGATCAGCAGACTTGCGAACTACTTGCCCAAGAGATTGACGCTGCGTTGCCAGAGGCCGAAAGCAGGGTCTGGCACGCACACCCTGTGTGGTTCCTCGACGGCAATCCCGTGGTTGGCTACAGCAAGCTAAAGGGTGGCGTTCGCCTACTCTTCTGGAGCGGCCAGTCCTTTGCGGCACCAGGCCTCAGTCCGGAGGGCAAGTTCAAGGCTGCTGAAGCACGCTTCGCGTCGGTTGATCAAGTAGATAAGGTGGCCTTGCGAGGCTGGCTCGCTGAGTGCCGCGAAGTGCAGTGGGACTACAAGAACATTGTTTGCCGCAAAGGCAAGCTGGAGCGTCTGAAGTAGTTACGCCCGCCACGGAGCGATGCCTAACGGCTCGCTGCAGGTTAACGCGCCCTACGAGCGCGCGCCTGAGCTTTGGCGTTAAACCATGCGCTACTTCCGTCAAGGACTCCTTTCCATTCTCGGCATTCTCGCGACTGCATTCGCTGTCTACGGAGGCATGCGAGTTGCCTTCACCACAGCTGTTGCCGATGCCGCGTTCTACTTGGTCGCCGTCGCGGGAATGATGGCGATGGGTTTTATGTATCGTCGCTGGAATGGGCCATTGATATTCACCAGGGACGGCATCTCTGTCGGTTCTCTATCCCGATTCGCGCTTGGCGGTGGCGTTGTATTGGGGCCGCTCAACGTTTCCAGCGCCTTTGCTGAAGGCGGACCCATTCCAGTTGTGTTCGTAGCGGCTCCAGACCGACAGCGCACCTCCGGTTCGCCGCGACTGAGCCGCAGCGTTAGGTGCCCGAGCATGCAAGACGCACGACGAGTACTTTGCAGCCTTCAACATGCGCATCGGCATTCATCTCACCGGGAACTCATCGGCCGGGTCGCCACGGCCCTTGCCGTAACGTATCCAGCGAAGTCCTCCAATGCCAGGCCGGAGCTCCTGCACGCACAAGGTCCAACCGAAGAAGCATTCACGTTCCGCCATGCTTTCCTGCCCCCGGACGCACCGCATCCGGGAGCGCCGTCCGGGTGTGGCGACAAGTGCCCGGCCACCTGATCCCTGCGCCGGGGCCCGGCGCCCTTCACCGGGTGGTCGGGTTTGCCGTGTTCATCGCGCCCGCACTCCACTCGGCCACCGACCTGTGGGAGTGGTAACAGGGCGGCTTCAGCGCCGGCCAGCTCTGGCTCAACTACGCCGCCTTCCTGCCGATGCCCTGGCTGCTTCTCGGCCTGTATGCCATCCATGAGCCGAAGCCGGGAGTGGGCGCGCTCCTCGGCGCGATCCTCTACGGGGCTGCGTTCACCTACTTCAGCTACACGACCCTGTACGCATTGGAGGCCGGCATCCCGGACTACGCGGCACTCTGGACGGACCTGGGCGTCGTCTACACCTTCCACGGCGGGCTCATGGTGGCGGGCGGCCTGCTGTTCGGCGGCTCCGTGCTCCGGGCCGGCTGGCTGCCCCGGTATGCCGTGCTGCTGTTCCTCGCGGGCATCGTGCTGAACCTGGTGCTGGCCCTGGCTCCCTCGCCGGACATCCTCCAGACAGCCGGCAGCCTCCTACGGAACCTGGGCCTGATGGGCATGGGCCATGCCATCCTCTTTGGACGGCAATACCCTCCGTAACGGACCCATGACTATCATCGGCCCCATGCAAATCAGGATCGACGACCTGCAGGGCCCCGAGGTCGGGCGCCTGCTCTCCGAACACCTGCACAGCATGACGCTGCATTCGCCGCCCGCGAGCATTCACGCGCTGGACATCAGCGGGCTCCGCGCACCGGACGTCACGTTCTGGGCCGCGTGGGAGGGCAGCGAGCTGCTCGGTTGCGGCGCGCTGAAGGAGCTGGATCCGGCGCATGGCGAGATCAAGTCCATGCGCACGGTGACCACGCACCTGCGGAAGGGCGTGGCCCGGGCCCTGCTCACGCACATCATCGATGAGGCGCGCCGCCGCGGGTACGTGCGGCTGAGCCTGGAGACGGGTTCGGCAGCCGCCTTCGATCCCGCCCGGCGCCTCTACGCCAGCGCGGGCTTTGCCTTCTGCCAGCCCTTCGCCGACTATGTGGAAGACCCGTACAGCGTGTTCATGACCAGGGAACTCCGGGGCTGACGCCATGCTCTACCAGGGCTCATGCCACTGCGGCGCGGTGCAGATCGAGGTCGAGGCGCCGGAGACGGTCACCTGCGAGGACTGCAACTGCTCCATCTGTTCCAGGTCCGGCTATCTCCACCTGATCGTTCCCCGGTCGGCATTCCGGCTGGTGAAGGGCGAGGACGCGCTTGCCACCTACACCTTCAACACCGGAACGGCGCAGCACCGGTTCTGCCGGACCTGCGGGATCAAGGTGTTCTACATCCCGCGCTCCAACCCGGATGGTTTCGACGTGAACGTGTGCTGCCTCGAGCCGCGGCCGGCGCAGCTCGTCATCCGGCCCTTCGATGGCCGCCGCTGGGAGCAGAACGCCGGTACGCTCGCCCACCTGAGCAGGGAAGGGCAGTGACGCCATGAATACCGGGGATTCCGCCGAGGCCAGCTTCACCGTCCAGTCGGGCGACACGGCCCGGGCGCTCTCGATCTCCCCGGAGGACGCGTTCCCGGAGGTCTTCGCCACCTCGCGCATGATCGCGCTCATGGAGCTGGCGGCGGCCCGCGTCATGAAGGCGGCACTGCAGGCGGGTGAACTCTCCGTCGGCGTGTCGCTGAACGTGCGCCACACGGCCCCGACGCCGGTGGGCGCGACGGTCCGGGCAGTGGCCACCTACCTCGGGCCGGAGGGCAAGCTGTACCGCTTCCGGGTGGAGGCCTTCGATGAAGCCGGCAGCATCGGCGAGGGCGAGCACGTGCGGGCGATCGTCGCCACCGAGCGCCTCGTCGCCGGCGCCGCCCGGCGGAAGCGCTAGCCGTGTACGAGTCCCGGCGCGAGCAGCCGCTGCCCAGGTCCGTATTCCTCCGGCGCCTGCTGGCGCACCTGGCCGTCGCGATCGGGCTGCTGGCGGGGTCGCTGGGCCTCGGGATGGCCGGCTACGCCCACTACGAGGACCTGCCCTGGATCGACGCCTTCCTGAACTCGGCCATGCTCCTCGGCGGCATGGGTCCCGTGAACCCACCCCAGACCCCGGCAGGCAAGCTGTTCGCCGGGATCTACGCCCTCTACGCGGGCCTGGTCTTCATCGTGACGGCCGCGCTGGTCTTCACGCCGATCCTGCACCGGGTGCTCCATCGCTTTCACTGGGACGAGGAGCCCTGACCGCCTTTCGTCCCGTCAGCAGCATCCACGCCAGGGCGCCCATCGGCGCGACTGACTTGCCCACACTGTCCGGCCCGAAGCCGGCCTGCTTCGCCAGAGTCACGAGGTCCAGGTCGTGCAGCGCACCCCAGAAGGGCTCGTTATTGTGGAAGTGGTCAGCGTCGACCGTCATCTGGAACAGCAGGTCCGGGTTGGCGTTGTAGTCCGGGATGTCGAGATGGGACATCACCCCACCCGGAGCCAGCAGGCGGAACGACTCCGCTATGATCGCCGGCACGGCCGCGGCGCAGGTCTCGTGCAGCATGATGTTGGACACCACCAGGTCGAAGTGGCCGTCCGGGAAGTTCGTGCGGGTGGCATCCTGCTGGTGGAAGTGCACCGCCTTGCCCAGTGCCTCGGCCCGCGCGTGGCCGTAACGGAGCATTGGCGCGGCCACATCGAGCGCGTGGACTTCCGCGTCGGGGAAGGCGGCGCAGAAGGGCAGCGTCTGGTGGCCGCTCGTGCAGCCCAGGTCCAGGATGCGCCGGGGCTCAAGGTCCGGGAACAGCCTGCGGACGTAGGCCGCGTGCAGCGTGCCGATGCCGTCATTCAGCGGACCCATCATCCCCAGGTTGTAGAGGAAGGCGCCACGTTCGAAGAGGGCGCCCTGGCTCGCGTCGTCCGGCCCGTACTCCCCCTGGTAGCTGCCGGGCATCACGTGGATGTCCACCTGGCGCAGGTAGTCCGGAACGGACAACGACGCGTCCAGGTGCAGGCTGCCAAGCTGAGGGCTCCGGTTGTGCTCGGCCACCAGCGCGTTGATGCGGTCGGCCTGCTTCTCCACGGCCGGCAGTACGGACGCCCAGATCAGTTCCTGGCTGATCCGCTGCACGCCCCAGGCCGCCCGCAGGAAGCCCTGCTGCCACATGGCGTCGCGCAGCTCGGCGCGGTCGCGGAAAGCCCGGCCGCGCTGCGCCTCGAAGGCGGGCTTCACCTCCCGGTCGTGGACGTTCTTCACGGCGCCGAAGAGGTCGAACATCACGTGCCGGCGCAGGTCGCGGGCAAAGAGCTGGCGGGAATTGTCCTCGGCCGCAAACGCGGGGAGGACAGCGTGGGGCGCCTGCGGGGGAAACGTGGGCAGCATGTGGTGCGACTCCTCGATCCTGTGGTAGGAAGGAACTTCAGTGTCCGAATCGTTGCGTGAAGATAGCGGGGAGAGCGGCGGGAATGCCAGTCAGGATGCAGCACGTGGCCCGGGGCGCCCGGCCACAGTTCAGTGAGAACGTCGAAGTCGACCGGGTGATGGCCATGGTGATGGCCCTGGCAGGCGAGGTGGCCGTGCTCCGGGAGCAGCTCGACACGGTGGTCAGCCTCGCGGCGGCCCGGGGCGTACTCACGCCGGAAGACGTCGCTGGTTACGCGCCGTCACCGGCGCAGGTGACGAGCCGGGACGAGTGGCGCCAGGCCTTCATTGGCCGGGTCCTCTACGTGTTGCGCGCAGAGGCGGAGACCGGAGTCGACGCGACTAGCGCTTCTTCGCCGTAGCGATCAGCTGCTCGGCCCGCGCGGTCAGCGCGGCGTCGCCCGCGGCCAGGCTCAGTGCCTTGCGTCCCATGCTCTCCGCCTGGACAAAGTCGGCTTCCTTGAGGCGGATGGTGCCGAGCTCCAGCCAGAGCACCGGTTGCCGCGGCTCGATGCGCAACGCGCGTTCGATGGAGGCTGCGGCCTGCTCGTAGCGGCCGGCGGCCTGGTGCCCGCGGCTCTGGGTGAGCAGGGCCTGGCTTGCGGAGCTGATCGGCGGCGCGGTGCGCGGC
>JBEBHH010000092.1:0-2874 GCA_040080965.1 Gammaproteobacteria bacterium
TCCCCGGCGCGCGCTGCACCAGGTCGGCGCGCCGGGTCCCCCGCCTTGCCCCCGGGTGGCCCGGAATCCGCCCGGAGAGCCGGGGAAACTGGCGCCCTGCCGCGCGTTCCGGGAGGGCGAGACCCCTGGCACGAAACATGCAATTCCTGCCTCCAGGAGGCCGGCTGCCTCGGCTGGCCAGAGGAGATCAGGACATGGAACACCGCTGCGGGGTCCGACGAAGCCTGGAAATGACCGTGCTGGTCCGGCGTCGCGGCTGGACGGGGTCAGTGGTGGCCCGGCTGACCAGCGTCAGCATCAGCGGCGCCTTCATCGAGGGCCCGCCCGAGGCGTTTCCCCTCTACTCCCTGGTCCAGCTCGAGGCGACTCCGCCGGGCGGCGCCAGCAGCCGATTGATGACCTGCAAGGCGATGGTAGCCCGAGTGGCGGGAAACGGGGTCGGACTGGTGTTCGACCAGGTCCGGCCGGCGGGGCTGGCGCCCCTGTTCCGGCCGGCCGAACCGCCGGTCGTCAGGCCGAGCGGATCGCTGGCGTTGCGCTAGCAGCGCTCCGCGGAGTCACCAGCGGCACCGCGTCCAGCACCCAGTTGCCGGACTCGCGGCGGGCCGGGCACGGGATCGCATAGGCCACGTCGCCCTGCGCATTGCCCAGCGCCTTCATGTCGACCCGCCAGCCGCGGCTTTCCCACTCCTTGCAGTGCTCCCGGTAGCGGAACACCGCGTGATCGCTGGGCAGCAGGATTTCCTTGTTGTTGGTGTCGGGCGTGCGCACGGGATTCAGGTTCTCGAGGATGCCGATGTCCTCGTGGACGATCTGCATCGTCAGATCCTCGATACGCTTGTCGTGCTTGTCGTCCATCAGCCAGTTGCGGAGGTTCAGGAAGTAGATCCGCGTGTGGTTCTCGTCGATGGGCTGCTCGAACAGGTACTGGTGGAAGGCGTTGGTGGCCGTCAGCTCGATCCAGGTGACCAGCTGGTTCGGGCCCTGGTACCAGGAACCCGCGGCGCCGGTCCGGCTGCCCTGGCGGTCACCGGCCAGCGTCGTGTTCTCCTGCTTCTCGCCAAAGGGCAGGAAAAACTTGGCGCCCCAGGGGATGTCGCTCATGGGCGTCTGGTTGCGCTGGTACTCGATGGCCATCTTCGGCGCGCCCTGCAGCGGGTGCACGAACTCGTTGTGGATCGGGTCCATGCCGTTCTCCATGGACCGCTGGTAGTAGGCGTTCAGGTTCAGCACGTAGGTCTGGCACTTCCAGTCCGGCGCGCCGTACTCGGGCACGTCGTACAGCGGCGGACGCTCGGCCTCGGGCAGGTCACCGAGGAAGGCGAAGACGATGCCGTAGCGCTCCTGCACGGGATAGGCGTCAACCTTGGCCCGGGCAGGAATCTTTCCTTCGTCGCCCAGCGACGGCACCTTGGCGCACTTGCCGTCACCGCCGTAGGCCCAGCCGTGATACGGGCAGACGACCCTGCCGCCCTTGATCCAGCCCTTGTGTAGCGCGCCGCCCCGGTGGACGCAGGTGTCGGACACCACGTGGGCGGCGCCCGCTTCATCCCTGAAGGCGACGAAGGGCAGGCCGAAAACCTGCGCCCGGAAGGGCTTCTCCCCGTTGATTTCCGAGGCCAGGCCAATGGGATACCAGAAATTGATGAACATGCTCTTGCTCCAGGAAAATCAGGCGGCTGTCTGACCGCCAATGCTAACCCGTTACCGTCCGCCCGGTGCTGTGCCAGAGGTCATAAGGTGCCCTTCGGCGGATCCGTGAAACCACTTACCGCCGCGGCGCGAAACCCTGTTCCACAAGCAGCACCGGCGACCCTGCGGGCGAAACCGGGCGGACCATGCACCAGTACAGGGAACCAGCGCCGTGGCAAATCGCCTCATATCAGTACTACTTCGCCGCCCGGGCCCAGACGGATCAGGCCTGGCGAGGGCCCGCGTGGCCGCGGCGGCGGGCCTCCTGCTGAGCGGGCTGGCGGCCAGCACCGCGGCACTGGCCGAGCCCTTCGAGGACCTCCGCGCCCGGATCGAGCAGGGTTACCAGGACCGGAACATGGCCAGCGTCGAAAGCGCCCGGACAGAGCTCCTGCGCCTGGCTTCAACCCCGCAGCGGCCCGCCGCCGAGGCCGCCAGCGCTGCCTATTACGCCGCCTATGCCCGCTTCCGCCAGGCCCTCGCAACCGAGGCCGACCGCACCGCCGCCCGCGGCTACCTGGAAGACTGCATCACGGAACTGCAGGGCGTGGTCAGCCGGCAGCCCCGGCACGCGGAAGCCCGCGCGCTGCTCGGCTCCTGCAACGGCATGAGCACGTTGTACGGCGTGATGGCCACCATGACCCGGGGCCTGGAGGCCCGCCGGCAAATGGCGGAAGCCCGCCGCCTGGCCCCCGACAATCCCTGGGTGGTCATGCAGGATGGCCTCGCCGACTGGGCCACGCCCCGTCTGTTCGGCGGCGACCGGGAACTCGCGCTGACGAAGCTGGAGCGGGCCGCCGGGTTGTTCGCCAGCGCCATGCAGTCGGGCTCTCGGATCGCTGCCTGGGGCGCCGCGGAAGCCTGGCACCAGCTCGGCCTGCGCTACCAGGAACTCGGCCGCGAGAGCGACGCGGAGCGGGCCTTCGAGCGGGCCAGCTCGGTGACCACGGGCCGCGTGCAGCTGGCGTCGTCGACCTTGTAGTAGCGGCTTCAGCCGCGACCGGAGACTCCGGTCACGGCTGAAGCCGCTCCTACCTGTAGCGAAGCCGCTTGCAGGTCCGCACCTCGCACTGACCGCACTTGGGCACGGCGCCGCAAAGATCGCCGTACTCGCGGGAAGTGAACAGCGTGAACAGGTTTGCCACCGCCTGCGGATCCTGACCCGCCCGCCCGGCCCAGGCC
>JBEBHH010000034.1:0-37185 GCA_040080965.1 Gammaproteobacteria bacterium
GCGGCTCGGCCGATTCCTGAAGGGGTACCGGCGCTGCCTGATCCGCCGCCTCTGAGCGAACTCCTGGCGCAGCTTCCGCAGCACCCCCAGCTGGCAGCACCCGAGGTCGCCGTGCGAATCGCCACGACACAGGCACAGCTGGCGGGTCTGGGAACGAGACCGGACTGGCGTGTGGAGCTGCGCTATGACCATCGGCTGGAGTTCCCGGATCTCGTGACCCTGATGGTGGGCGTCGATCTCCCGTTACTCCCTGGCAACCGCCAGGACCGATCGAGCAGTGCCGCCCGCGCCCGGCTTACTGCCGGCGAGGCTGAACTCGACGATCATTTGCGTGAAGCGACGGCCACGCTGACCCGTGCGTATCGCCAGTGGCAGGCCGGTACCGACCGGTTGCGACGCTACGAAGACAGCCTGCTGCCCCAGAGCCACGCGCAGGTCCAGTCGGCGCTTGCAGCCTACCGCTCGGCGAAGACGCCACTCACCGCCGTCCTGGATGCCCGGCGGGGCCTGCTCGATGTCGAGCTGATGCGACTCGACCTGGCTGTCGACGTCGCAAGGGACCGGTTGCAGATCCAGTACTTCGAGGCGGAGGACGGGCAATGACTACGGGGCAAAAGCTTGCGGGGGTTTTGGTGCTGGGCATCGTCGCGGGCCTTGGCTGGTGGTTCACTCGCGGCGAGAACGATGCCGCCAAGTCGACGGGACCTGCAGTACCGAAGTCCGGCATCCTGTACTGGTACGACCCCATGCGCCCGGAGGTGCAGTTCGACAAGCCGGGACCATCGCCTTTCATGGACATGGCTCTGGTGCCCAAGTACCGGACCACCGCCGATGACGGTGGTATCTCCATCGATCCCCGGGTTACCCAGAACCTGGGCGTGCGCACCGCGGCGGCGGTGCAGTCCAACTTCGCGCCCCGGGTCACCGTGACAGGCGCGGTCGACGTCGATGAGCGGCGCCTGGCCGTGGTCACCACCCGCGCGGGGGGCTGGATCGAGCGCCTCGACGTGCGGGCGGCCGGTGACCGGGTGCAACGGGGTCAGCGCCTCGCGGGGCTTTACAGCCCGGAGCTGCTGGCAGCGCAGGAAGAGTACCTGCTGAGCCTCCGCAGCAACGATCAGGCGCTGGCTTCTGCGGCGCGCCACCGGCTCGAGTTGCTCGGCGTGCCGTCGGGGCAGCTGGACCAGATAACCCGCCGAGGCGCTGCCGATCGCCAGGTCGATGTCCTCGCACCGATGAGTGGCGTGGTGACGGAGCTGCTGGTGCGGGAAGGCGCGGCAGTGACCGCCGGCATGCCGCTGGTCAACCTTGCCGACCTGTCCCGGGTCTGGGTCCTGGCAGAGGTGCCGGAGGCACAAGGCGCGTGGCTCAAGCCCGGGTTGGCGGCCATCGTTACGCTGGCCAGCGCAGGCGCCGAACCAATTCAGGGGCATGTGGACTACCTGTACCCGGAAGTGTCGCCAGCAACCCGCACGCTGCGGGTCCGCATCGTGCTGGAGAACCGACAGCTTCAAATCAAGCCCGGGATGTCAGCACGGGTGTCCATCGAGGGCGAACCCCGCGCCGCGCTGCTCATAGCAAGCGAGGCCCTGATCCGGTCAGGAGAACGCACCGCCGTCATCCTGGCGGAGCCTGAGGGCCACTTTCGCCCCGTCGCCGTGGAGGCCGGGGCCGAGCAGGGCGACCTGACTGAAATCCGGGCCGGCCTCAAGGCTGGCGACAAGGTTGTCATCTCCGGCCAGTTCCTGCTCGACTCGGAGGCCAACCTGCGCGGCGCCCTGGATCGCCTGCTGCCGGGAGCCAGTCGATGATCGCCCGCCTGATCCGCTGGTCGCTCGCCAATCCGCTGCTGGTGCTGCTGGCGTCGCTGACGCTCGTCGCGGCTGGCGTCTGGAGCGCCATGACGCTGCCCATGGATGCGATTCCGGACCCGTCCGATGTGCAGGTTATCGTCCGCACCAGTTACCCGGGTCAGGCTCCACAGGTCGTGCAGGACCAGGTGACCTACCCGCTGACCACCGCGATGCTGTCCGTGCCGGGCGCGGTGACGGTGCGGGGCTACTCCTTCCTTGGCGACAGCTACGTCTATGTGATATTCGCCGATGGCACCGATCTCTACTGGGCCCGGTCCCGGGTCCTGGAATACCTGTCCCAGATCCAGGGCCGGCTGCCGGGCGCGGCGAAGCCGGCCCTCGGCCCGGATGCGACCGGCGTCGGCTGGATCTACCAGTACGCCCTGGTCGACCGGAGCGGACGCCACGATCTAAGCGAACTGCGGTCCCTGCAGGACTGGTTCCTGCGCTTCGAACTGAAGACGGTGCCGAACGTGGCGGAGGTCGCCACGGTTGGCGGCTTCAACAAGCAGTACCAGATCGTGCTCGACCCGGTTCGCCTGCAGGCCCTGCAGGTCACTCCGGAGCGCGTCACTGCGGCGGTACGGCGGGCCAACGCCGAGGCCGGCGGCTCGGTGGTGGAACTCGGCGAAGCCGAGTACGCCGTGCGGACCCGCGGCTATCTGCAGTCGCTGGATGACTTTCGGACCATCCCGGTCGGGCTCGACGGCGCCGGTACTCCCGTCCTGCTGCGGGATGTCGCCTGGGTGCAAACGGGTCCGGAAATCCGCCGCGGTATCGCCGAGCTGGATGGTGAAGGAGAAGTCGTCGGCGGCATAGTCGTGATGCGCTTCGGACAGAACGCGCTGGCCACCTTGCGCGCAGTCAAGGCCCGCATCGGCGAATTGCGGCACAGCCTGCCGCCCGGCGTAGAGATCGTGGAAACGTATGACCGGTCCGGCCTGATCGAGCGGGCGGTCGCCAATCTCCGCGACAAGCTAATCGAGGAATTCATCGTCGTCGCCCTGGTCTGCGCGGTCTTCCTGCTGCACCTCCGTTCTGCGTTTGTCGCCATCCTGACGCTGCCACTCGGTATTCTCGCGGCGCTGGTCGTGATGCGTGCGCAGGGCATCAGCGCCAACATCATGTCCCTGGGCGGCATCGCGATTGCCGTCGGCGCGATGGTCGATGCGTCGGTGGTGATGATCGAGAACGCCCACAAAAATCTTGAAGCCTGGCGACACGCGCATGCCAATGCCGAACCCGGTAACGCGGAGCGCCTGCGTCTGATCGGCGATGCAGCCACCGAGGTGGGGCCGGCACTGTTCTTTGCCCTGCTGATCATCACGCTGTCATTCCTGCCGATCTTTGCCCTGGAGGCCCAAGAGGGCCGGCTGTTCGCTCCCCTTGCTTATACCAAGACCTATGCAATGGCCGCCGCCGCCGCCCTGTCGGTTACAGTGATTCCCGTGCTGATGACGGGTCTCATCCGGGGTCGCATCCGGGACGAACTGGCCAATCCGCTGAATCGCTGGCTGATAAACGGCTACCGGCCCTTAATCGAGGCAGTCCTGGACCGGCCGGTGTGGGTACTGGGCGGCGCGGTCGTGGCCCTGCTGGTCACGATCTGGCCGGCGACCAGACTCGGGAGCGAGTTCATGCCACCACTCGATGAAGGCGATCTTCTCTACATGCCCACGGCATTGCCCGGGATTTCGGCCGGAAAGGCAGCGGAGATCCTGCAGCAGACCGACCGAATCATCCGCCGGTTTCCTGAAGTAGAGCGCGTGTTCGGTATCATCGGCCGGGCAGATACCGCCACTGACCCGGCACCGCTGGAGATGATCGACACGACCGTGCAACTGAAGCCGCGGAGCGAGTGGCGCCCAGGTATCACCCCCGAGAGCCTGGTCGAGGAAATGGATGCGGCCCTGCAGATTCCGGGCATGGGCAATGTCTGGGTGCAGCCGATCCGCAACCGCATCGACATGTATGCGACCGGCATCAAGTCCCCGGTGGGCATCAAGATCGCTGGCCCGGACCTCCGTGTCATCGCGCAACTCGGGCCCGAGATTGAAGCCGTGGTCAAGGCAGTGCCCGGGACCACCTCAGCCTTCTTTGAGCGGGTGTCCGGTGGCCGTTATATTGACGTGGCTCCGGACCGGTTGGCAGCGGCCCGCTACGGACTGGACGTGATGGATATCCAGGACCTGGTCGCCACGGCCATCGGTGGCGAGTCCATCGGCCAGACGGTGGAGGGCCTCGCCCGGTATCCCATCAGCGTGCGCTACCCCCGCGACCTGAGGGACTCGGTCGAGAAGCTGCTTGAACTGCCCTTCGTGACCGCGCGGGGGGAGTCGCTGACCTTGGGCCAGGTGGCCAAGGTATCGGTCGTCGATGGCCCGCCGGTCATCCGCAGCGAGAACGCTCGGCTGAATGGCTGGGTCTACGTGGATATTCGCGGTCGGGATCTCGGCTCATTCGTCGCCGATGCACGGCGGGCGGTCACGGAGCAGGTCAACCTCCCCGGCGGTTACACCGTCAGTTGGTCGGGGCAGTTCGAATACCTCCAGAGGGCGGCCGCGCGGCTGCAAGTCGTCATCCCGCTGACCGTGAGCATCATTTTTCTGCTGCTCTACCTGAGCTTCCGGCGCGCCACTGAGGCGGTCCTGATTCTTCTCACACTCCCGCTGGCGCTCATCGGCGGCATCTGGCTCGTCTATCTGCTGGGTCATCACCTGTCCGTGGCATCAGCGGTTGGTTTCATAGCTCTGGCTGGCGTGGCCGCGGAGTTCGGCGTAGTGACCCTGATCTACCTGGACCTGGCCGTGCGGCAGCGTGAGGAGCGGGGGGCGCTAAACTGCCTTGACGATCTCCGTGCCGCACTGATCGAGGGTGCCGTCCTGCGCGTCAGGCCCAAGGCGATGACGGTTACCGTGATTGTCGCCAGCCTGCTGCCGCTTTTCCGGGGCAGCGGCACGGGGTCGGAAGTCATGGAAAGGATTGCAGCACCGATGATCGGCGGGATGGTCACCGCGCCGCTGCTGTCAATGGTGGTCATTCCTGCGGCGTACTACCTGATCAAGCAGCGAGGGATGAGTACCGTGCGCGCGACCGTCAGGCGGCACAGCAGGACAAGCCCTTCAAGTCCCTGGTGAATGCCTGGGCACACAGCTTCAGCGACTCGACCATCGTCAGGTAGGGAAACATCTGGTTGCCGAGGTCGGTGACCGTCATGCCGTGGTGGATTGCAAGCGCGGCCGCCTGGATCAGTTCACCGGCCTCGGCGGCCACCGCCTGGACGCCCAGCAGCCTCCCGGTGCCCTCTTCGGCGACCATCTTTACGAATCCGCGCGTGTCGAAGCTGACCAGCGCCCGGGGCACGTTGTCGAGTGTGAGTAAACGGCTGTCCGTTGCGAGCCCCTTGAGGCGGGCCGCGGCCTCTGACAGGCCCACCGTGGCGACCTGCGGATCCGTGAACACCACTGCCGGCATAGTGCGCAGATCCAGGACTGCCCTGCCACCGGTCATGTTCTCGGCCGCCCGCACACCGCCGGCCGCCGCCACATAGACGAACTGCGGCTGAGTGGTGCAGTCGCCGGTGGCATAGATCTGCGCCACACTGGTCTGCAGGAACTGATTGACCACGATTCCACCAGCCTCGCCGGTTTCAACGCCGATACGATCGAGCCCCAATGTCTCAATGTTCGGGGCCCGGCCGGTGGCGACCAGCAGCGCCTCGCCCCGGAGCGAGCCAGCTGAGGTCTCGAGGATGAAGGTGCCACTCAGGTATGCAACAGACTGGACCTGCACGCGATGCAGGACACGAATGCCCTCCTCCGCAAACACCTGACCCAGCGCATCGCCTATGGCGGGATCCTCCCGCGACAGAAGCGTGCTGCGGGCAATGACGGTGACACTGCTCCCCAGGCGCGCGTAAGCCTGGGCCAGTTCCACGGCGACGACCGATGAGCCGATCACAAGCAACCGGGGCGGGATCGCTCCGCTTGCGAGGGCCTGGGTCGAGGTCCAGTACGGCGTCGCCGTCAATCCGGGAATGAGTGGCACAGCGGGGCGGGCTCCCGAGGCAATCAGGGCCCGGTCGAATTCCACCTCTTGCTCACTCCCATCCGGGGACGATACGGCCAGCGTCGCGCCATCCCTGAAGGTCGCCTCGCCGCGCACCAGTGAGATGCTGGAGTGGGTCGCAATCACGTCCTCGTACTTGCCGGCCCGCAGTTCGTCGACACGGCCCTGCTGCTGAGCCAGCAGGGCCACGCGGTCGATTCGCGGATCACCGGGGCTCACGCCGGAGTCGAACGGACTTGCTGCGCGCACCCGGGCAACCTGCGCCGCCCGGAGCATGATCTTCGAAGGCACACAGCCGATGTTGACGCACGTACCGCCAATCACGCCATGCTCGATGAGCGTCACCCTGGCTCCCCGCTCCGCCGCGCTGATGGCGGCGGCCATGCCGCCAGCACCGGTGCCAATTATGGCAATCCTCATCTTTAATTCCGGGCTTTTATTTCTTGGGGCCAGTCGCTGGCGATGACGGGTACCCGGCATCCCTTGTCGCCTCGGTCAGCGCCGCGATAGTCGTCACTTCATCATCGAAAGTCACGATGGCTTCGCGCCTTTCGAAGCTCACTTCGATCATGGATACGCCGTCGACCCGGCTCAGCGCCCGTTTCACGGTTAGCGGACAGGCCGGGCAGGTCATGCCGGGCACGGCCAGCGTGACCATGGTCGTGGCGGCCCCCGCTCCCGGACTTGCGGTGAGGGCTAGGGCGGCAAGCGCCAGAAGTCTTTTCATGGAGATCTCCTCGGTGCGGAACTTCAGTAGAGCAGCGGCAGGACGTAGGGAAAGACAATTGCGATGACGACGAGCACCGCGACGAGCCAGAAGAGGAGCTTGTACGCGATCCTGACGCTGGCCACGGCGCATACCTCGCCGGGGGCGCAGGATCGGGCCGGGCGGTAAATCCTGCGCCCTGCCATGAACAGTGCGGCCAGTGCCGACCCAATGAACCAGGGCCGGTAGGGCTCCAGCGTGGTCAGGTTGCTGATCCAGGCCCCACTGAAGCCGAGCGTCACCAGTACCAGCGGCCCCAGGCAACAGGTCGAGGCCAATATCGCCGCAAGGCCACCGGTCAGGAGTACGCCACGGGAGTTCTTCTCTGCCAGCATCCGAGGCTCCTTGGAGCCAATTCCCCAGTGAGCTAACGTAGGACCGTAGTCAGGTACGGAGTCAATGGCGATGGAGGCTGAGCCGCACAATATGACGATTGGGGCATTCGCCAGGGCTGCGGCGGTCAACGTCGAGACACTGCGGTTCTACCAGCGCAAGGGGCTCCTGCCGCAACCCGACCGGCCCTACGGCCGAATCCGCCGCTACGGGCCCCGGGATGTGGCGCGGGTAAGGTTCATCAAGGCTGCCCAGCACCTAGGCTTCAGCCTCGACGAGGTGGGTCAGCTGCTCAGGCTAGAGGATGGCCTCCACTGCAGCGAGGCCGCTGCCCTCGCCGCGCTCCGGCTCGCTGATGTGCGTGCACGGGTGGCGGATCTCACCAGAATGGAACGAGCCTTGAGCCGGCTGTTAGGCGAGTGCAGCACTCATTCCGGTCCTGTGTCCTGTCCACTGATCACCGCCCTCCGGTCGAGTTGACCTGCGACTTCCCGGGGCGGTGTTTCGCCCTGCTTCCCCCGGGTGGTCTTGACATGGCATGATTTCTAGTTAGGATTCCTATCTATGAAGTTCGACCAGATTACAGATCCCCTCGATCGTCGGCTGGCCGACGGCCTGACCCGACTGGCCGCCGTCGCCCGTCAGCTCGACTGGCAGGCCGCCGAGAGCGCTGGCCTGTCACCGACCCAGGCGGACATCCTGCGGTTTGTCGCCAATCGTCCGGAGGGCGCCCGGCTCACGGCCGCTGCTGCGCACGTCGGTGTGCGCAAGGCCACCGCCAGTGACGCCGTGGCGACCCTTGAGAGGAAGGCGCTCGTGATCAAGCTTGCGGACGCCTCAGACGGTCGCGCCGTGGCCCTGAAGGCGACTCCCAAGGGCAATCGAGTTGCACAGGCATGGCCAAGCAACTTCGCGCCGGTCGTCGCTGGACTGTCCGAGAGCGAGCAGGAGGCCCTGCTCGGCCTGGTGGTCAAGATGATCCGGCAACTTCAGCAGCGCCAGCTGATCGCCCCGCAGCGCACCTGCGTGACGTGCCGGCATTTCCGCGAGAACGTGGCGCCCTGCACGGCGACGCCGCACTACTGCGCGTTCGTCGGCGCACCCATGGCCGAGCGGCACCTGCGCGTCGACTGCGCGGAGCACGAATCCGCCGCCTGACGGCGGTTTAGCCCCCCGTTCGATGCTACCGGGGTTTACTTGACTTATCTAGTTAGGAGTCCTTACATGAAAACGAAGACCCTGATCTTGCTGGGCATCACCGCCGCCACTGTCGCATGGGCCGCGGAACCCGAGGTGCCTTACCCGGCGGGCTACCGCGACTGGCACCACGTCAAGAGCATGGTGATCGAAGAAGGGCATCCGCTGTATGGCGCCTTTGGTGGCATTCATCACCTCTACGCGAACGACAAGGCACTCGAGGGCTACCGGAGCAACGCCTTCCCGGATGGGGCCGTGATCATCTTCGACCTACTCGAAGCCGTGCACGATGGCAATGCCGTCACGGAAGGCGCCCGGAAAGTCGTGGGTGTCATGCACAAGGACGCCAAGAAGTTCGCCGCAACCGGCGGGTGGGGCTTCGAGGGCTTCGGCGGCGGTGATCCGGCGAACCGGGTGGTGGGCGCCAACGCGGCCTCCGCCTGTTTCGCCTGCCACCAGCCGCAGAAAGCACAGGACTATACCTTCAGCCGGCTGCGTGACTGAGCTCTGCCAAGAAACTGAAGGCGCAGGCGGCCACGACTTGGTCGCCTGCGCCCTTCAGATGCATAGCTAGCGCATTGCCTTCAGCCAACGGTCAAACAGCGCCTTGACGAACGGCGTCAGGCGGGTGCGGCTGTACTGGTCACCGATCTTGCGGATGGCCTCCGTCTGGGTGGGATACGGGTGGATGGTGGAGGCGATCTTCCGCAGGCCCAGCCCGTGGGTCATGGCCAGCGACAGATGGGCAATCATGTCACCAGCCCGGGCGGCGACAATGGTAGCGCCGACGATCTGGTCGGTGCCCTTCCGGGCGAGGATTTGCACGAAGCCCCCGGTATCGCCGTCGAGGATCGCCCGATCCACACCGTCAAGTCGCTGGGTATAGGTATCAACGTCGATACCCTGCTCTTCCGCCTGCCGGGCGTTCAGACCGACATGGGCCAGCTCCGGGGACGTGTAGGTGCACCAGGGGATCACCAGCGCGCTGGCCCGCGCCCGGCCTCCGAACAGGGCGTTCTGAATGACGATCCGGGCCATGAAATCCGCGGCGTGGGTGAACTGGAACGGCGAACAGATATCGCCCGCGGCAAATACCCGCGGATTCGAGGTCTGCAGCCGGTCGTTTACCGTCACGCCCTTCTTGTGCCACTGCACTCCGGCCTCCTCCAGACCGAGGCCCTCGATATTGGGTGACCGGCCGGTGGCAACCAGCAACTGGTCCACGACCACGTCGTAGGCGCTGTCGTGGGATGCCAGGCCGATGTGAATCCCGTCATCCTGCCTGCCCACGCGAATCTCCGTCCCGCAGCACATGACCCTTACGCCATCCCTGGCCAGGGCAGCCCTGACCAGCTCGGCCGCCACGGGCTCTTCCTGGGGCAGTACGCCGTGCGCGGCCTCGATGAGGAATACTTCAGAGCCGAACCGGGCAAAGGCCTGGGCCATCTCGCAACCGATTGCGCCCGCGCCAATGACACCGAGGCGTCCTGGCAGCGCGGTCAGGGAGAACACGCTCTCGTTGGTGAGGTACTCCACCTGATCCAGGCCGGCAATAGGGGATGCCGCGGCCCGGGCACCGGTCGCGATGACCGCCTTGCTGAAGTTGAGGACCTGGTCGCCCACCCTCACCGCGTCCGGGCCGGCGAACGCGCCTTCGCCGAGGAAGACATCGACACCCAGGCCCGCAAAGCGCTGCACGGAGTCGTGCTGGCTGATTCCGGCTCGCAGGCCACGCATACGCTCCATGACTCCGGGAAAGTCGACCTCGTACCCGTTGCGAACATGGATTCCCAACCGGCCCGCGTCCCGGACTGCCGCCGCGCGGTGTGCAGAGCTCAGGAGGGCCTTCGACGGCACACAGCCGACGTTCAGGCAGTCGCCGCCCATCAGCTCCCGCTCGACGAGTGCCACCCGGGCACCAAGGCCCGCGGCTCCGGCGGCGCAGACCAGCCCGGCCGTACCGGCACCGATCACGACGAGGTTGTACCGTGCCGCAGGCTCGGGGTTCACCCAGTCAGGCGGGTGAACGTTGCGCTCCAGGTCGTCGTTGTGCTGGCCCCGCGGCTGAAGCTGGATTAGGCCGGCGCCGTTCCGGAGGGCCAACAGCTCAGGCCTTGGCGAAGTCGATGACGTGCTGTGCCAGGATCAGCGGCTGGTCCTCCACGATGTAGAATCCGGCCTCGTCGATGAGGGCATGGGGCTGACCCCGGGCTCCCGGCAGATGGGCCTGGAGCGGCTCCGGCCGCATGCCCGCGCCCTTCGCGCTAAACAGCGTCAGCACCGGCTTCTGCCAGGTGGCGAGCTTGTCCCAGGCCGCCGCGTTGGCGATGCTCGCCGGGTCGTCATCGAGGATCGGCAGGATCATCGGGAACCGGCGCGGCCCGGCCTTGTAGGTTTCGTCGGGGTACGGCGCGTCGTAGGCCGTGATGAGTTCAGGACTGAGCTTGTGCACGACGCCGTCATTCACCATCTCGCCCTGGGGAAATCTCGGCAGGGCCAGCTGCTTCTCGCGCCACTTGATGAACCAGTCGCGACCCTGGGACATGCCCTTCGGTAGCAGAGTATTGCTGAGCACGATCCGGCTGAAGAACTCGGGGTGCTCCGCCGCAATCGGCAGGCCGAAGTAGCCGCCCCAGTCGAACATGAATGCCGTCACGTCCGTGAACTCCATCGCCCCGAGAAAGGCCGTCAGCCAGTCGATATGGTTCTGGAAGCCGTAATCCTCCGGGCGCAGCAGCTTGTCCGAGCGACCGAAGCCGATGTAGTCCGGGGCGATGACGCGATAGCCGGCCCCCGCCAGCACGGGAATCATCCGGCGGTACAGGTAGGCCCAGGATCCCTGGCCGTGCAGCAGCAGGATGACGGGCGCCCGCCGGGACCCCTCGTCCACGTAATGCATCCGCAACTTCCCAAAGCGCGGGTCGACGACATCCCGGTAGTGGGGCTTGAAGTCGTACCCGGGGAGATCCCTGAACCGGGCATCCGGTGTCCGGAGCACTCCCGCGGCGGGGCGCGACGCGCTGCTGCTGAGGCGGGGTACGCCCATGCCGAGCGCGACTGCCGCCAGACCCGTGGTCAAGGTCCGGCGCGAAAGATGTCCGGTGTGCTGCTGTTTCGTCAATCAACTTCTCCCGCCGAGTTGCCAATGCCCTACCAGGGCTGAACTTTGCCCTGATACGTCAGGTACGAACCGGTGTTCTTCAGATTGAAGGTGTCGATGACCGCCGCCAGGTCTTTCACCACGTCGTCGGCTGCGCTGAGAGGTATCGGGAATCCTGCGGCCTTGATTGGCTGCATCAGATTGGTGTCCACCGCACCCGGATCGAGCAACCCAACGACGATTCCCCGCCGGTAGAGGTCCAGCGCCAGCTTGCGCATCAGCATGTTCACGGCAGCCTTGCTGGCGCTGTAGAAATAGCCTCCGCCCGGCCGCGCGCCGCCGATGGAGCCCTGGCTGCTGGTGACCGTCATGATCTTCTTCTGGCGCCCGGCCGCGACGTTGTCGAGGAAGGCCTCGGCCACCTTGATGGGCGCCAGCGCGTTCACCGCCATGACCTGATCGAACACGGCGTAGTCCAGCTGGCCGAGCTTCTGGGTCTCCAGGCCCCCCAGGATGCCGGCATTGTTCAGCAGGATGTCGATCGGCAGGCCCCGGTACTTTGCCGCCAGCGCATCGATCGCTTTCAGGTCCGTCACATCCAGCGCTTCAACGGTCACGGCCGGGTTGCCCCGGGCAAGTGCCTGCAGCTCCGCTGCGGCCTCCGGATCCCGGGCCGTGGCAATGACGCGCCAGCCGTTCGCGGCATAGTGCTTGGCGAACGCGAAGCCGATACCGCGGTTCGCGCCGGTGATCAGGACCGTCGGCGGCGAATCACCGGGACCCGCTTCCTGCCCGGCTTGGACGGGCATGCCAGCCAGGGTCGCGAGCAGAAGGAGCGGCGCGAGGCGGCGCCAGGTAGAAGTTCTTTTCGTCATGTCTGATTCCCCAGTTGCGATCCGGCAATAGTGCATCACACGTCAGCTTGCGCCCCGTGGCAGGTCGCCACGCCGGCGCTTCAGCACCAGCGGAATCAGCGATAGCACGCCCAGCAATCCCAGCGCGATCAGCACCTCGGCAGACACGAGGCCCTTGAGCGAATCGACGGAACCGAGCGAACGCCCGAGATTGGCGAAGACGAAACTGCCCGGCAGTATCCCCACGGCCGTCCCCACGACATACGTGCGAACCGGAATTCGTGTGACCGCCGACGCCAGGTTGACCAGCCAGAACGGGAAGACCGGCACTAGCCGCAGGAACAACAGGTAGTTGAAGGCACCCTTATCGAATCCTGCCAGCAGGCGCGCGGCCTTGGGGCTCCGCTCCAGCCGGGTTCTCGCCGCGTCAGCAAACAGGTAGCGGGCGGCAACCAGGAGGATCGTCGCGCCGGCGGTCGCCGCCACCACGATGAGCAACGTACCGGGACCGCGGCCGAACAGGAAACCGGTAAACAGCGACAGCACCGTCGCCCCGGGCATGCTGAACGCCGCAGCCGCCATGTACACGGCACCCCAGATGACGAACAGACTCCAGAAGTGCGCCTGGGCATAGCCCAGCAGTTCAAACCGGCGGGACTGCAGTTGCTCGAGACTCAGCCAGTCGGCACCGCCGGCATTCACGAACACGCCAGCGGCCACGGCCAGCAACGCCAGAAGCCACAGTCGTCCCCGCGCATTGGTCGCAGAGATCTTCCCGACTGCCATACGCGCGCCCCTAGCCACCGGAACGAACAGTCGGTGGACCATTCACCGACCAGTCATAGACGAGGTCGGGCTGGAACTGCCGTCCCTCAGGAACGTCCGGGCGATAACGGCGGATGAATGGCAGGGGTCCGCCAGCCTTGGCAAAATCCTCCTCGAACCAGGCAAAGATGCGCGAGGCACGGACCGCACCCAGCCGGACATCCAGGCCCTTGCGCGGATCGGCCAGGAATCGTCGCACCTGGTCGTCGAGCTGGCTGCTGAGTTGCAGGGCCGTGTACGGCTCGCGGCGCAGGTCCGGGCAGCTCCGCGAGGCGCACACGATGGCGAAATGAATCCTGGGGTCCCCAAGGGGACGGATAACCCCGTGCTCAATGTCATCCAGGCTGACGGTGCGGCCACCCACGCGCCCGGCGGGCATCTTCCACACGGGCTGCAGCAGATTGCCCACGTCACGAATACTGTCCACCGGCCAGTTGTCGGCCACGACCTTCATGGTGAGGATGTTGTACGCATTGATGTAGAACGCCAGGCGCTCATCACGAGAGGCGGTGTCCGGCATCCGCGTGTCGCCGATCAGCAGCACCGATCGCATGAAGTCGGGATCGCTGCGCAGGGCCTTGTAGTCGACCCAGGTACTGCCGCCGTCGACGCGGACGTGCCGATCGAGAACCCGGGCGAACGGGGTCCAATCGGGTGACGCCGCCAGTGCCAGCACCGGGGTCGCGACGAGCAGAAGCATCAGAAGGCCCAGGCGGCGGTGATGGCGGGTCATCAGGCGAACGCTCCGGCAACCAGCCCTTCGGCCAGCCACTGCCGGAGCCACCCCGCGATCAGCGCCGCGGGCTCTGTTCCGGGACCGACTGCGGCGGACATCGCCTCGCAGGCTGCCGCAAAGCTACCGCCACCCTCCAGCACATCCAGCGCCAGGGTCTCGCCCGGATCCAGTGGCCGAAAGTAGACCTCCAGGTCGCGCCTCCAGACGACGACGTGCTGGAGCTTTGGAATGGGACCGTCCGCGCTGGCCCCCATCTCCGCCGCACGACCCCGCCAGAGCGCCACCACATCGTGGTGGGCCTTCAGGCGCCGGACCGAGGGGTGGAAGTGCAGGATCAGGGCCGGCCAGTCGGTGGCCGGCAGTGCCGCAACCTCTGCCACCCCGATCACCGGAGCGTCGGCGGCATCGAATGCCTCGCCCATCAGCCATTCGAGGCTGGCCAGTTCCGCCAGGTAGGGTTCCGCCGAGAACGGTGGCGTGATGCGCAGGAAGCGCGGCAGCTGCTCACCGAACCAGCGCACGGAGTAATGCCGGGACGGCCAGGCCAGCGCATAGGTCCGGGCCATATCCGCAAAGGCCGTGTCGCCCAGCAGCCGCTTCAGCACGGGATAGTCGTTGGCCAGCGCCTCGGAAAGCCGGAGGAAATAGCCCTCCGCGTAGACGCCCGCGCCGACGGCGTCCAGTCCCGCCGGGGGACCGTCCTCGTCCCGCAGGACAAAGGCCTGGAAGCGGGCCTGGACGTCGGCCAGGGTGGGGGTGTTCATGCCGCGCGCTCCCAGACCTGCTCACCGATGCTGCGCACCACCGCCAGTTCGGCGGCCAGCTCCGCAAGCGCCGGCATTTCGTCGTCGCGCTCGATCATCGTCGGCACGGGTCCGAGGCGCCCGGCGGTGTAGGCATACAGCTCCAGCACATCCCCGCAGACCGGTCGGTCGTGCGTATCGATGATGACGTCGCCCCGGTCGAAGTGCCCGGCAAGGTGAATCTGGCGGACGCGAGCGGCGGGCATGGCATCAATGAACGTGACCGGATCGAATGCATGGTTCCGGGCACTGACGAAGGCGTTGTTGACGTCGAGCAGGATCAGGCAGTCGGCCGATTCGGCCACCTCGCGCAGGAAGTCCCACTCGGTCAGCGTGGAATGGGGAAAGGCCACGTAACTGGAAACATTCTCGAGGAGCAGCTGCCGGCCCAGCACGTCCTGGGCCTGGCGAATGCGTTCTGCCACGTGCCGGACGGCCTCCCAGGTGAACGGGAGCGGCAGCAGGTCGTGCAGGTTGCGGCCGCCGACGCCGGTCCAGCAGAGATGGTCCGAGACCCAGGTCGGGCTGATGCGGTCGGCCAGTGCCCGGACCTGGCGCAGGTAATCGAGATTCAGCGGGTCGCTGCCGCCGATGGACAGGGATACGCCGTGCATGGCCAGCGGATAGTCGCGGCGAATGGCGTCGAGGAAGTGCAGGGGCTTGCCGCCGGCAACGAGGTAGTTCTCGGTCAGGATCTCGAGCCAGTCGACGCCCGCCGGCCTGGCGTCAAGGAATTCGCGGTAATGCTCGCGGCGCAACCCAAGGCCAAAGCCCGTGCAGGTGTCAGTCATCGATCTACCCACTTTCTGATCAGGATGCCTTGATGCCTGCTAAAAATCCCGGGACGGGCCCCCTGGTCCAGGGAGGCCCGGGAACCCGCCCCGGTTCCTCAGCCCTGCGTGAGCTTGCCGCCCTGGTCGGCACAGGCCTTCGCACTGGCAGCCATCACAAAGCCCTGGCCCTTGCAGCTGTTCTGGCCCTTGCACTCGTTCTGCGCCGTCTTGCAGGCGGCCTGCCCCTTGCACGCATTGGCACCAAAGCACTGCACCTCGGCCTTCTGGGCATTGGCACCCGAGTCGGCGGCCGTCACGGAACCGGCGGCGAAGATGGCTGCCGCGGCCGTCGCCACGAGAATGCCGGAACTCTTGTTGATCAACGTCATGGTCTGGTTCTCCTGTAGTTCAGTCGGATTGCTGGTCTATTGGCGCTGCGCCAGCCAGGGCACTTGACCCTGCCGGACATCGTCACTCCAGGCATTAGTCGCGGGACTGGCCAACTCCTTACAGCCGAGACAAAGACCTCTGCCGGACGGCGTGGCTCTCAGTCGTCGGTGCGTTCCCGCTCGTCCGGCGCCTCGGCCTCGAAGCGCTTCCCCAGCGCCTTGCAGGCGTGGCTCAGGAAGCGGGTCTGCCGCTCGAAACCCCGGCACGCGGAACACATGGCCAGATGCACGCGTACCTGCAGGCGCTGCGCCCAGGTCAGCCGCTCATCCAGCGACTTCGACACCAGAGCCGATATGTCCCTGCACGATGTCATCAAGACCTCCGGAGACCCGCGAACCAGTTCTTGTCCAGGCATCCCCGCAGGCGCAGGCGGGCGCGATGCATGAGGACCCAGTAGTTAGACTTGGAAATTTCCAGGTCCTTACAGATCTCATCAGGTTCGAGATCCATCACCTCCCGGAGAATGAAGACCCGCCCCGCCACGCCAGGGACCGCCTGCAGGCAGGCCTCCAGGACCTGAAAGAACTCCTGCCGCTCGAGCGACTGGTCTGGATCGTCCCACGCCTGGGGACGCACCACCCACGAGCCGTTGCGGGCGAACAGCGCGTCGAGCCAGTCGGCATCACTGCCCTCATCGGCCTGCTCGCCGCCGGCTTCGGGCACGGCCTCATCGTGCTGGCGGGCACGGTAGGCATCGATGATCTTGCGTTTCAGGATACCGACGAGCCAGGTGCGGACCGTACAGCCACCGCGGAAGGACGCGCGCGCCTGCAGCGCCGCCAGAAACGTCGCCTGGACGAGGTCCTCGGCCTCCGTCGGATTGCGCACGTTCAAAATGGCAAAACGGTAGAGAGCGTCGTGATGCGCGCGCAGCTCGGTCGGATCGGTCAGAACGTCACCCGTGATCTGCCGGCTCGCCACGTGCTTACCTCGTTGTCCAGCCAGCGGCGACCGCCACGTGTGGCGTGGCAAAGGACTGCCGTAAGGAATCCGCCGGGTTTCCGTCCAATTGGCAAGAGTAGCGGTGCGGTTGAGATGCCCGTCGCTGCTTCACGATCCAGGCACAGCCGTCTGCGGAGTAATTGCCATGCATCATGCCCCACTTCCCATTGCCCGGGTTACTCCGGCCCCGAATCTGCCGCGGCGACCCGGTAGTGCCCCGGGTTCGCTCGGCATTCACGATCCTGCGTCGCTGGCGATGACGGACTTCCGGCACGAACCGGCGCTGACGATTGAATCGGATGTGCAGGTCGATCTTGCGCTGCGCGACATGATCCACCTCGGGGTCCGCGCCCTCCTGGTTGCACACGGCGATGAACTGGTTGGCCTGATAACGGCCTATGACATCCAGGGGGAGCGCCCCGGGCAGTTCCTGCTCAGTCCAAGCTGCGACCACAGCCCCTGCCTCCGGAGGGATATCCATGTGGGTGACATCATGACGCCGTGGCGAGACCTGGAAGTGTTGACTGTGAAGGCCGTCGAGGCTGCCACCGTTGGCAGCCTCCTTGACGCCATGACATCGGCATCGCTCACCCACCTCGTGGTCATCGAGGACTCCGCTGGTAACGGCGTCGAAGTCAGGGGCCTGATTTCCCGTACCCAGGTCGAGCGACTCCTCGGCTACTCCAGCGTGGTCCGCCTCGACCCCATCACGTCTCCAGCGCGCGGCTGATGGCGTTGCTGTACGCCGACTTGGGTTGAAGGCCAACCAGTGTTTCCACCGCCTTGCCCTTCCGGTACAGCACGACGGTCGGAATCGAGCGTACGTTGAAGGAACGCGCGGCAACCGGGCTTCGGTCCACGTTGACCTTCGCGACGAGTACCCGAGCGCCCTCATCACGGGCCAACTGCTCGATCACCGGCCCCAGTGCCTGGCAAGGACCGCACCATTCCGCCCAGAAGTCGATCAACACCGGGCGATCTGCCGCCGACAGGGTTGATTCCAGCGTGTGGTCGTTCAATTCGGCAATTCCTGAATAGAGGTCAGACATCTGTTGCTCCTGAGTTCATGTAGCCCGGTGCCAGCGGTCGGCCAGGAAGGCGCTGTCCACGGGAGTTTTGAGGATGTGATTGGCATAGTTGCTGAGAGTCTTCAGCGACACGCCAAGAACGACGTCGAGAGCTTGCGCCCGGTCGAAGCCAGCGCCTTCGAAGTCCGAGATGTCGCGGTCGTCAACCCATCCACGCCGGGCGACGATCTGCCGCGCAAATGTCGCCAGCGCGTCGAGACGCGGATCGGTCAGCTTGCCGCCGTTGCGCAGCGCCTGGATGGTATCCACATCCACCTTGGCGAGGTTGCGGGCGATGAACGAGTGGGCGCTGACGCAGAACTCGCAGGCGTTCTCGACGCTGACCGCCAAGGCAACCACCTGCTGCTCGACACGCGTCAAGGATGACCTCTCGAAGGCGCCAGCCAACGTCAGGTAGCCTTCAAGGGCCGCCGGCGAATTTGCGAGCCCTCCCAGGAGACCCGGGACGAAGCCGAACTGACTTGCCACCTTTTCAAGTAGTGGCCGCGCCGCGTCCGGTGCCGTTGCGGGCGAATGGAACTCGAAGGTACTCATGGATTCCTCACTTGTCGTCGCGGGTGCGAGTGCTGAAAATGTTCAGTATCGCGACCGGGAAGGCGCTAGACGGCAATCTAGAGCCACAATGACGCCGGGAAAATGACCGAGAACCCACATCACATGACCGATCGTCCCGCCGGCGACCTGCTGTCGGAGTTGATGGCTGTTTTCGAGCTCAGGGCCCACGTCTACGCCACGCCCAGCAGCTGCGGGTTGTGGCGCATGGAAGTACCCGCCAGCCCGCTTGCGGAGTTCCACGTGGTTGCCAGTGGCACGTGCTACCTGCATTTCGGGCCTGGCCGAGCCGCGCCCCTGCTCTTGCAGACGGGGGACATCCTCCTGCTCCCGCGCGGCCAGGCCCATGCGCTCAGTGCGAGCCGCCACCCACCGGGCCCGGGGACCCAGCTGTTTGAATCCGGCCCGGGTACTGTTGCCAAACTCGTGTGCGGAACCTTTTCCCTGCAGGGCGCGCACGGCAATCCCCTGCTTGCCTCCCTGGCGGACATCGTGGTGGTTAGTCAGGCGGCGATTGGCGAGGACGTGGCGGCACTTGCGGCCCTGCTGGGCGGTGAGGCACGACTGGAGAACCGGCCAGCGCGTCAGACCGTCCTGGACCGCCTCGCAGAAGTGCTGTTCATCTATGTCCTCCGCCACGAGATCAACACCGGCAAAGTCAATGGCGGCCTGCTCGCTGCACTCGCCGATAGCAGGCTCCGAGCCCTACTGAAGGCTCTTTGCGCGGACCCGGGCGCCAACTGGACGCTGGCGGGAATGGCGCGCACTGCCAACCTGTCACGAACAGCGCTGGCCACGCACTTTCAGGCCACCGTGGGGGTTTCGCCGATGCAATACCTCACGCAGTGGCGCATGCAGCTTGCGGCTCAGCGGCTCCTTGGCGGGACACGGTCCGTGGCCGCGGTGGCGAACGAACTCGGCTACAGTAGCGAGGCAGCTTTCAGACGCGCGTTCAAGCGGACCGTGGGCAAGGGACCGGTCGTCGCACGGCGAAAATCCCGCATTGGCCCCGGCTAGCCGGATAACGGCTACTGCGACCGCACCCGGCGATAGGCTCCGGGGCCGATGCCGACAGCTTTCTTGAAGGCTTTGCTGAAAGCCGCTTCCGACTGATACCCGACCCGCTCGGCGACCGCTGCCGTGCCCAGGGCCGACTCGACCAGCAGCCGTCGCGCCAGCTGCATGCGCCACATCGTGAGGTACTGCATTGGCGTTTCGCCAACGAGCTTGAGAAAACGCGCCGCGAGCGCCGACCGGGACAGGCCCGCCTCCCGCGCCAGTGTTTCCAGGGTCCACCCGCGCGCGGGCTGCTTGTGCATCAGCGCCAGCGCCGCACCGATCTGGCGATCGGCAATCGCGGCCAGCATCGCCGGCGGCGACTCCGCCTGCTCCAGGTAGGCGCGCACCATCTGCACGAACAGGACACCCGCCAGGCGGGCCACCACGGCCTCGGCGCCGGGCTTGGCGGCCATGGTCTCGTGAATCATGAAATTCAGCGCCGTCTGCAGCCAGGAGGCCTCGGCGATTCCAGTGCCGCGCAAATGGATGAATGGCGGCAGGGCCGCCACCAGCGGATGCAGGCTGTCGCGATCAAATTCGAAGTAGCCGCAGAGTATTGACGCCGGCGGCCCCCCGCCGCCGTGCCGGACGGGCCCGAAATTGTCGAGGCTCTGTCCTTCGAGGATCTTCTCGGCGGGCTGTGTCCTGCTATCCGGCGCATCCACCAGCGCGTGCTCACCGCCGTGCAGGAAGGCCACCACGTCACCGGCCTGCAGCGCCACCGCCGGCTGGCCCGGCAACCGCAGCCAGCACTGGCCCCGGACGATGACGTGGAATTCCGCCACGGGCGTGCTCGGTATCGCCATGCCCCAGGGCGACGTCATCTCGCATCGGAAGTACACCCCGCCGCCGAGATGTATGGAGGTCAGCACGTCGCTCAGAACATCCATGGTTGGCTCCGGATTTGGACGTCCGGACATATTCTAGCGACTTTCTAGCATTTCTCGTCTGATTACCCGGGACTATCTTTGCTCCCGCTTCCTGACACGGAAGCCGGCGCCCGCGCCGCGGTCCGCCGACCCGACATCCACAAGGAGCAATGCCATGTCCAGACTCAACGTCGTCGCCCCGTCGACCGCCAGCGGCCCCACGAAGGTTCTCTTCAACGCCATCGAGGGCGCCATCGGCGCGGTGCCCAACATCTACCTGGGTCTCGGCAACAGCCCCAGCGCCCTGGAAGGGGTCCTCCACACCGACGGTCTCCTGAAGAAGGGCCAGCTCGGCGCCGGTGACATCGAGGCGATCAAGCTCGCCGTCAGCGAGGCCTACGGCTGCACCTACTGCCTGGCCGCCCACACGCTGCTCGGCAAGAAGGCGGGTCTCAGCGAGGCCGACACGGTCGCCATTCGCCGCGGCACCGTCCAACAACCGCGCCTCGCCGCCCTGCTGACCTTCGTCGGCAACACGCTGCAGCCGGAGGCCCGCGTCTCCGATGCCGACCTCGCCGCCATCCGCGCCGCCGGGTTCAACGACGCGCAGATCGCCGAGATCGTGCAGACCATCGCGCAGACGGTGTTCACCAACCTGTTCAACCGGGTCCACCAGACGGCGCTGGATTTCCCGCCCGCGCCGGCGCTGTAACCCCCGTTCCCTTCATCGAACAAGGAGACCCCTCATGAGTTCCCATTCCCACACCCTGCCCGGGCGGCGCCAGTTCCTCGCCGGCGGCGCCGCAGCCCTCGCCACCGCCGCCGTCGCGATCCCGGCGGCGGCGGCCCCGGCGGCCGACCCGTATGCCGACCCATCGACGCCGATGCTGCCGCCCTCGACGATGCAGCTCGACCTGACCCGTACTGCCCTGGTCGTCATCGACCCCCAGGTCGACTTCCTCAGCCCGAAAGGCGTCGCCTGGGGTGCGGTTGGCGCCAGCGTGCAGCAGCACGACACCGTGGAGAACCTCGCCCGCCTGTTCGTGGCGGCGAAGGCCGCCGGCATCACGGTTGCGGTCTCGCCCCACCACTACTACCCGACGGACAAGGGCTGGCGGTTCGAAGGGGCGCTGGAGAAGCTGATGCACAAGATCGGCATGTTCAACAGGACCAGCCCGTACTCCCTGGAGGGCTTCGAGGGCTCCGGCGCGGACTTCATGCCCCAGTACAAGCCGCACATCCTGGACAACAGGACCATCATCGCTTCGCCCCACAAGGTCTACGGCCCCGAGCAGAACGACCTGGTGCTCCAGCTGCGGAAGAACCGCATCGAGCAGGTGGTGCTGGCAGGCATGTCCGCCAACCTCTGCGTCGAATCACACCTGCGCTCGCTGCTCGAAGGCGGATTCGAAGTGGCCGTCGTGCGCGATGCCACGGCAGCCGCAATCCTCCCCGAGGGCGACGGTTACCTGGCCGCGCTGACCAACTTCCGCTTCATGGCCAACGCCGTGTGGACCACCGCCCAGGCGGTAGCCCGCTTCAACGGCAAGGCCTGACCGGCAGCGCCGCCGATCCCCCCGCACAGAAAGGACCATTCACGATGAGCGCTTCATCCACTCGTCACGATGCCCATGCCAACTGTGGCTGCCCGGTACCTCCGGTCGGACGCACGATACTGGCCCACGACCTGCACGGCACCGGCCCGGAGAAGGTCGTGGTGCTCCACAGCTGGATGGGCAATGCCCGGAGCTTCGACGCCGTGAAGCCCTGGCTCGACACCGGCGCCTTCACGTACGCCTTTGCCGACCTCCGCGGCTACGGCCGATCCAGGACGTTCCGCGGCTCGTTCACCGCCCGGGAGGCAGCGACGGACGCCCTGCACCTGGCCGATCACCTGGGCTGGCGGCGCTTCCACGTGGTCGGGCACTCCATGAGCGGTTTGATCGTGCAACGACTGATCCTGGACGATTGGCCGCGGGCAGAGCGCCGGATCAAGAGCGCCGTCGCCATCACACCGGTTACCGCCGATGGCTTCCCCGCCGACGACCCGACCAAGCAGTTCCTGTGGAACCTGATTCACGACGTGCCGCTGACGGCGCAGGGCATCGCGAGCCTCACTGGCGGGCGACTGCCAGCACGGTGGACCGAAGCCCTCGCCCGGGACAACGTCGCCACGTCCGACGCCGAAGCAATGCGCGCGTACTACCGGATGTGGATCGACGGCGACTTCTCTGCCGAGGTCGCCGCAGTCAAGCCCGGGACACCGCTGCAGGTGATCGGCGGCCGCCAGGATCTGCCCGGATTCAGCGAGGAGAAGTACCGCACCACCTTCGGCGCCTGGTACGCGAACGTGGGCTTCGACTTCATCACTGACGCCGGGCATTTCCCCATGCACGAGGCTCCCGTGTACCTCGCGGCGCTGCTCGATGCGCACCTCAGCCGACACCGGTGACACCTCGCCACACAGTTCATCCCAACCCGACATCAGGAATTATCATGACGCACCCAAATCCGGCCTCCGCGCTTGTCGTCGGCGGCACCAGCGGCATCGGCCTGGCCACCGCTCGGCTGCTGCTGACGCAGAACATACCCACCGTAATCACGGGCCGCGTTCCGGCGAAACTCGAGGCCGCCCGGCGGGAGCTGGCCCCGCTCGGCCCGGTCCAGACACTGCTCGCGAACCTGTATCTCCCGGACCACATCCGTCACCTCATCGAGTGGGTGGCAGACCCCGCCCATCCCGTCCGGTACCTGGTGAACGCGGCAGGCACGTTCAAGCCGACGCCGTTTCTGGAGCACGACTGGAGCGACTACGACCGCTACCTCGACCTCAACCGCGCCACGTTCTTCGTTACCCAGGCCGTGGCCCGGAACATGGCTGCCCACGGCGGCGGCGCGATCGTCAACATCGGCTCGATGTGGGCCAGGCAGGCCATCAAGGCCACGCCGTCGTCGGCATACTCCATGGCCAAGGCGGGGTTGCACGCCCTGACCCAGCACCTCGCGATGGAGCTCGCCGACCAGGGCATCCGCGTCAACGCTGTCTCGCCGGCCGTGGTCAGGACGCCGATCTACTCCGCCTTCCTCCCCGCGGACCAGGTCGACACCACGCTGGCGTCATTCGACAGCCTTCATCCGATCGGACGGATAGGCTCCGCGGATGATGTCGCCCGGACGGTGGCCTTCCTGCTCGGCGACAGCGCCAGCTGGGTGACGGGCGCGATCTGGGACGTCGACGGCGGCGTCATGGCCGGGCGCAACTGAAGTCAGTTGCGATCATCCGGCGAGGACTCGCCAAGGACGGCCTTCAGCCGGGGCGCTGCGAAGTCCACGAACGCGCGGAGCTTCGGTGCGACGAGGCGGGCATGGGGGTAAACGAGGTGCACCGGCTGGGCCGGTAACGCGAAGTCAGCGAGAACGGGCACCAGTTTCCCCTCGCGGATCCGGTCGCTCACCATGTAGGACAATGCGGCCGTGATGCCGTGGCCCGTCTCGGCGGCCTCGATGGCCGCGGCCGCATCGTTGATCTCGAAGGCGGGCTGCAGCCGCACGCTGCCGTGCTTCTGGCGGTCCTGGAAGCGCCACTCGCGGTTCGGCACCAGCCCCGTGAAGGCGATGAACGCGTGCAGGCGCAGGTCGGCCGGTGCGGCGGGTGCCGCCCGCCGCGCGAGATAGTCCGGACTGGCAACCAGGACGCGGCTGACCGTCCCGATGCGCCGGGCGACGAGGCTCGAGTCGGGCAGTGAGCCGATGCGCACGGCGATGTCGATGCCTTCCTCGATAAGGTTCACGACCCGGTCCAGCAGCAGAAGGGACGCGGACACGCGCGGGTGCTGCTCGAGGAAGCTGCTGACCACCGGCGCAACCGCCGACCGGCCGAAGGTCACCGACGCCGTCATGGTGAGGTGGCCCTGGGGCATGGCCGACGCGCCGACGGCCTCTTTCTCTGCCGCCTCCAGGTCATCGAGGACGCGCCGCGCGCTTTCCAGAAAGCGCTGGCCCACGTCGGTAATGGCCAGGCTGCGGGTCGTGCGGTTGAAGACGCGGGCACCCAGCCGGTTCTCCAGGGCGGAAATCGCGCGGGTCACCGCGGGAGGCGACAGCCGCAGGCGCGCGCCCGCCTTGGCGAAACTGCCCGCATCCGCCACCGCGACGAAGACCTCGAGCTCGTGGAAGCGATCCATCATTCTTCCTCTACACGGAATAGAGTGTTGCACATGTCGGGCATTCTTTTCACCAGCGACATGAGTCAGATTGTGGACTCGCGGGGCGCAGTGCCCCGCGCCAACCCTCACATCAAGGAGAAACTTCCATGGCTCGTGTTGCCGTCATCGATCCCCAGACCGCCACCGGCGAGGCCCGGCAGCTGCTGGACGCCGTCCAGGGTGCCCTCGGCGCCGTGCCCAACTTCATCCGGGTACTGGCGAACTCGCCCGCGGCGCTCAGCGCCTTCCTCGGCCTGCATGGCATCGCCGGGGCGGGCGCGCTCGACCCGCAGACCCGCGAGCGCATCGCGCTGGCGGTCGCCGAGCAGAATGCCTGCCAGTACTGCGTGTCCGCCCACACCGCCATCGGCCGCAAGGCGGGCCTCGACAACCAGGAGATGCTCGAAAACCGGGCCGGCCGGTCCTCGGATGCCAAGGCCGGTGCCGCCCTGGTCTTCGCCCGGGCGCTCGTCGAGCACACCGGCCAGGTGAGCAAGGCGGAGTTCGACGCGGTCCGGGGAGCGGGCCACTCGGACGCGGAAATCGTCGAGATCATCACCCACGTGGCGCTGAACATCTTCACCAACCTGCTGGGAAAGTCGACTCAGGTCGACATCGACTTCCCGAGGATCGAGCTCAGGAAGGCAGCCTGACCCCGGACGGCAGGAGGGGCGCGGCCGAAGTCGCGCCCCTCCTCACTTCAATCCCGCACGTTGAGAGAGCCACCATGAACGACATGACCCGCGCTGACGCCCGGCCACCGCTGCCGCCGTTCACCCACGAGACGGCGGTCCTCAAGGTAAGGATGGCGGAGGATGCCTGGAACTCCCGGGACCCGGAGCGGGTGTCCCTCGCCTACACGGAAGGCTGCCGGTGGCGGAACCGCGCGGAGTTCCCGGTGGGCCGGGCCGAGATCGTTGCCTTCCTGGGACGCAAGTGGTCCACCGAGCTGGAGTACCGCCTGATCAAGGAACTGTGGGCCTTCGCCGGGAGCCGGATTGCCGTGCGCTTCGCCTACGAATGGCGCGACGCTGCCGGATCCTGGTTCCGCAGCCACGGCAACGAGAACTGGGACTTCGACGAGCGGGGGCGGATGCGGCTGCGGTTTGCGAGCATCAACGATCAGCCGATCGCCGAGGTTGAGCGCAAATTCCGCTGGCCGGCGGGCCCGCGGCCTGCGGATCACGCGGGCCTTTCGGACCTTGGCCTGTAGCAAGGGACCACGTCATGCCGCATCACTTCGCAAGGATCGCGTTTACACCCACCGTGAGGCAGGTGCAGGAGGAACAGGGCAGCCGTCCTGCCTATGCGCGGATGGAAGCCGTGCCCCACGCGGTGAACGACCGACTCGCCGACAGGGAGGCCGCCTTCATCTCGGCGCGGGATTCGTTCTACATGGCGACCGTCAGCGAGACGGGCTGGCCCTACATGCAGCACCGGGGCGGCCCCGCCGGCTTCGTCCGGGTTCTGGACGAAGCCACCATCGGCTTCGCGGATTTCCGCGGGAACCGGCAGTACGTGAGCGTCGGGAACCTGATGACGAACAACCGGGTTTCGCTGTTCTTCATGGACTACCCGAACAAGACCCGCCTCAAGGTGTTCGGCCGGGCGCGGATCATCGGGCTGGATGAACCGGAGGCGCTGTCCCGCCTGGAGGTGCCGGACTACCGGGCGAGGATCGAGCGGGGTTTCATTATCAGCGTCGAGGGCTTCGACTGGAACTGCCCGCAGCACATCACCGAGCGCTTCACACGCGAGGAGATGAGCCGAGTGATCGAGCCGCTTGAGGCCAGGATTGCCGAACTGGAAGCGGACCTAGCCCGGCGGCCGGCATCACTGCCTGCGAAGTGAGGCACGCGCTGCTGTCGGGACCACTCCGACCAATCGCTGACGCGAACCGGATTCATTGATTATTCGACAGCCATCGACGGGAAGGTGGAGATTGCGAGTTCGGCTACCAACATTCGCAATACGGACGTGCGCCTGCCGACCGGCACTTTGGGCCCAACTAAACTAGCAAATAACGTTGTGCTGTGCATCGAGCGTTGCGCAGTTCTCTGGGCTTGCTAACCGAGAAGGAGATTCAAGCACTGAGAATAGCAATCCTACTGCGACTGGATGCGACTGAGTACGTTGTGGAGACGGACCGCGCCTGCAATAAGACGCGCCATGGAACTGCGTCACCTGCGGCATTTCGTGGCGGTCGCCGAGGAGCGACACTTTGGCCGAGCTGCCGCGCGGCTTGGGATAGAGCAATCGCCCCTGTCACGGTCCATTCGCCACCTTGAGGCGCAACTCAGGACCGCTCTCCTGGAGCGCAGCTCGCGCGGCAGTCACTTGACCCAGGCTGGCACTGCACTCCTCCCGGTAGCCCGCGCGATCCTGGCCCAGGTGGCGCGCCTGAAGTCCCTCAGTGGTGTTGCTCCTGCGAGTAGCAGGCTTCAGTTGCGTATCGGGGTTTGCGATGCGGTCGCCACAATTCGCGTGACCATGTGCCTGTCGGCCTTACGAGAACGCCATTCCGACTTCGTGATCGAGGTCGTCCCACTGGGACCGACGGAGGCAATGAATGCCGTCGAAGATGGTGCGGTCGACGTGAGCATCGCACTTGATCCGGTGGCCTCGCCCGCTATTGCCCGGGTGCACTGCTGGACTGAGCGGTTCGTGGTCGCCTCGACTAACGAGTGGACATTCTCTCGGCGGACCCACGTTCCCGTGGCTGACGTCCTCGCGGTGGATGAGCTCCTGGTGGCGGAAGCCTGGGCCCCGGCGGCCGAGCGCTGGCTTCACGAACTCGCGGTTGGGACTACGGCGGGTATACCGCCGGTGCGACGCTTCCCCTCGTGCCTGGGTCTATTAACCTCGATCGGCATGAACTTTGGCATCGGTCTGGTGCCGTCCGGGCTTGAGGACGGGCTGGGCTGGGCCGTGTCCACCCGCGCCGTCGAGGGGCGTAACCCGCGTCTGCCCGTCGCACTCCTGTATAGCGCGGACAATCGACACCCCGGCATCGCCGCTCTAAAGCGTGTCATTGCCACGCGCCCATGGCGAGGCAGCACTATGGCTTCTGTCGCAGCGCCTGCTGAAACCCTCGGTCATTCGCCATGAAGGTCTGCAACATCACGGGAATGAGGGCTTCCGGCGTGACCGCCTGGCCGTGTATGTCGGCGTGCAGCCTCGCATAGTCGTCCAAGGCCTCTTTGAGTTCCACGGAAACCGCCACGGTGAGGCGAACCGGCTTGGCGGCTGGCAGCGGTCCGAGGCGCAGCTTCACAGTAGTGCCTCCTTCGCTTCGTTTAATCCATAGGGCCGCAATACCAGATCCCGATTGACAATCACCCGCACCGGAAATCCCGGGCGAATAGTCAGCGTCGGCTGTTGGTTCAGATTGCGGCGCGTTAGCTGCTGGCCGATCTGGTTGATCGTGTCCTGGGCGCTGTCGCGGGTGGCGATGATGATTGAGCCCGAGTCGCCCGAGCGATTCGGCGAGGCCAATTCAGTGTTGATGCCAATTAACGTTGCCAACGCGGCCCCAGTAAAGACCTGCTTCCAATGCTGGTCAACCCCGTCCTCCAGTCCGGCATAGCCGGCGAGATCGACGCCCGGCAGTCGGTCCAGGATCAGCGAGGAACCGTCTGGCAGCAGCAACCGCGTCCAGACCAGTAACACGCGCCGCTGGCCCCCGGTCACCTGGCTGTCGTATTGGCCGAGCAGCCGTGAACCTTGCGGAATCAGCAGATGCTCGCCGCTCACCGTGTCGAAGACGTTCCCGGTGACCGTGGCAATGATCTGGCCCGGCAGGTCCGAGTTAATGCCCGTCAGCAAGGCGGCAGGGATCACCGTGCCCGCCATTACTTCGTAGGGTGAGCGGGGAACCTGCAACGTGCCGGTCGCGTAGATGGAAGGGTCCAGGGCCTTGTCCAAGAACGCCTGCTTGGCGGTCTGGCCATTCCCGGCCGACCCGGCATCGCCTTCTGCTGATGGACGATTTGGTCCGCCGACGCCCAAGGTTTCGCCAGTTTCGCGGCCCGCAGTGCCCTCACTCGGGTTCGCGCCGCGCCGTTGGGCCAATTGAAAAAATACCTGCGCCTTGGCCGCCGCCAGCTCTTCGTCGTGCTGTTGCAGACGTCCTGAGCGAGCCGCGTCTTCGGCGGGATCCGGCAAGTAGGAGTCCCCAGCGGTGGCCCGATCAAAGCCGGCCTCCTCCTCCGCCCGCACCACCGGCCGACCGAGTTCGCCGACGGGCGCGCCGAGCACCGGGACCTTGGGCAGACTCCCATAGTCCCGCGGCAGGGCGCTTAAGCCCTCCGGGCGCGGTACTCGCTCCGCTCGCGGGGCCGTTTCAGCCTCCGCTGCCCGCGGAGTCTGCGGCCGTAGTGCCCACCAGGTCGCGGCAAAGACCCCGAAACCCACAACCCCCGTCGCAATCATCAGATTGCGGCGATTCAGGCGCACCACCGGTCGCGGCGGCGCGCGCAGGGCGAGGTGGTCGGCCGGCTCCTTAGTCTGATCGCCCGCTGCACTCGGCGCCGGTTCGCTCGCCGTGGGCGTCCCCGAACTGGAGTCGCTCATTACCGACGCTCCGCGGCCGGCAGGCGGCTAATGCGCACCGCCTGCTGGGTATCAGCCCCAAGGCGCAACTCCGCCGCCTCAAACAGCCGGTCCACCAGGTAGTACGGCGGTCGGCTGCGGTAGTTCACCAGCTCGACCTGACCCTTCGGCCCGACCGTGAACAACGGCGGCAGATCACTGACCCCGGCCGGAAACTGGATGTAGACCTTTTCCCCGTCATCAAAGGCCCGCAGGGGCCGCCAGGCCGGGCTGTCGCCGCTGATGCTGTAGCGGAAGTTCAGCTGCTCCAGCGCCACGCCGGTGGCAACGGGCGCCACGGCCTCCGCAGTGGCCGTACGGGTCTTGAGCATGGCGAGCCGGTCCAGCGGGTAGCGCCAGGCCACTGCCGCTATCCAAGTGTCCGGGGTGGCAGTCAGCTCCAGGTGATAGCTGCGGCGATTGGTGTGAATCACCAGGTTGGTGGTCAGATCCGGGCGAACCGGCTTCACGAGCACGTGGACGCGCTGGTCGGCGCCGGAGCCACTGCTGGTATCACCAATCACCCAGCGGACTGTGTCGCCCGCAGACACGGAGACCAACGTCTCGCCGGCTTCGAGGGCGATATCGGTCACCCGCTCGGGGCTGGTGTATATCTGGTACAACGCATCCGGGCTGAAGGGCCAGAGCTGCGTGGCGTTGACGTAGTTGTCGAGCGTCGGCTCGACCCGGGCCGACTCGTGGGCCACGCTCACCGCGCCGCGCGGATCGGCGGCTGCCGACAGCGGCGGCCTGGGCTTCAGCTGGCCCGGCAGCGGCAGCAGCTTTGGGACCTCTACCACCTCAACCGGCTTCGGCGGCTCCGGGAGCCGCGCGGCCGGCACCAGCTCGTCAGGTGGCACTTCCAACGGGGGAGGCGACGCACAAGCCACCAGAACACCGGACAGGGACAACAACAGCAAGAGATTGCGCACAGACATACTCCTTCAACCGGTCGCGTTCAGCTCCCGGCTCCAGTTCAGACCATCGACATAGATTCCCAGTGGGTTTTGGCGCAGCCGCTGCTCGTCGCGCGGTGGTTTAAGCAGCACAGTGAGAATGGCCGTCCAGCGTTCGGTGGTGGCCAGCGCCCCGTTGGCGTAGGCGCGCTCGATCCAGCGCACCTGAAACGAGTTCTCCGAGGCCCGGACCACGCTAGTGACCTCCACCGCCACCGAGGTCTGCCCGACCTGGGCGAAAGGATCGTTGGTCCGGGCGTAATCGTTGAGCGTCGCTGCGCCCCGATCGGTGACCGTGTCGTAAGCACCCAGCCAGTTGTCCCTGAGCACGATCGGATCGATGGATCGGGCGCGCACGCGGCGAATGAACTGCTCCAGGTGATAGGCGAGCTGCGCCTCACTGGGCTGGTAGGTCTCGTTTGCGGGCCCCACGGCCCGCACGGCACCCAGCCGGTCGACTTCCACCACGTAGGGTGTGATGGTCGAGCGGCCAAGCTGGGCCAGCAGTCCACCCGCGATGAATCCCGAGAGGATCAGACAGCCGAAGGCCATCCGCCGCCAGTTCAGCGCCTGGACGCGGGCGCCGCCGATACGCTCGTCCCAGAGCTGCTGGGCGGCTTGGTAGGGCGTGGCCGGCGGTGGGGTGGTCGAGTAACGGACACTGGGTCGTCGAAAGCGCACGGTTCAGTCCTCCTGGCGTAGGGAAGGGTTGGCACCGGCACCGCCGGCGTCCGCGCCGCGCACGGTATGGGCCGCAGTCGCGATGCCGTGGGTCATGGTTTGGCGAGACGCCAACTGCCGCGCCCAACCCGGCGCAGTGCTGTTGGGAGCGGCCGATGGGCCGCCTGTCGTGGCACTCGACGCGCCGGCCAGAGCGCTGCCGGCACCGGACGCGGGTGCGGCTCGCCCCGTCATGGCCGCCCCGGTGCTGGCCGCGCGGGCTGTCAGCGTGCTGGCGGCCTGTAGGCCGCCACTCGCCCCACCGGCGGCGAGGCGCGCACCACCGGCCACGGCGGCGCCACCCGCCACCGCGAGGCCCGTCGCCGCGAGCGCCGTGCCGGCCGCCGCGCCGGCGCCGAGTTGCGGGGCGCCGGCAACCAGGCCGGCGGCGATTCCGGGACCGAAGATGCCGAGCCCGAAGAGCGCCAGCGCGCCCAGCATGGTGGCCAGCGCCACGTCGAGGCTGGGGTCGGGGCCGGTGGGGGCCGTGAACTCCCCAAAGATGCTGCTGCCGATGCCAACAATCACTGCCAGCACCAGCACCTTGATCCCGGAGGCCACCACGTTGCCCAGCACCCGCTCGGCGAGGAACGCCGTCCGGTTCCACAGGGCAAAGGGCACCAGCACAAAACCGGCCAGCGTCGTCAGCTTGAACTCGATCAAGGTGACGAAGAGCTGCACCGCCAGCACGAAGAAGCTGACGATCACCACCAGCCAGGCGAGGAACAGCACGGCGATGCTGTCGATGTTCAGGAACACTTCCGGAAAACCGGCCAGGTCGCCGATCTGGGCCAACAACGGCCGACCCGCTTCCACACCCACGGCGGCGAGGCGCCCCGGCTGCAGCAGCTCCGCTTCCGTGAGCGTCGAGCCCGTCGCCGTGAGCCCGAGTCCGGCGAAGGAGTGAAAGAGGATCCCGGAGAGCTGGTTGAAGTTGTTGAGGATGAAGGCGAAAGCGCCGACGTAGAGAATCTTCTTCAGGAGCTTGGCGATGACGTCATCCGTACCCCCCATCGCCCAGAACAGTCCGGCGAGCGTCACGTCGAGGGCCACCAGGATTCCCGTCAGCCAGGCCACCTCCCCGCCCAACAGGCCGAAGCCCGAGTCGATGTACTGGGTGAAGATCGCGAGGAAGCGGTCGATGACGCCGAGATTGTCCATGGGGGATAACCGGGTGGTTGCGGGTGAGTGAAGGGCTACGGCGCGAACATCTCGACGGCGACGGGCGTGTAGCGCGTGCCGCCACCCAGAAATTTCACGCGCACGGCCCGGGCCCGCTCGGCCGCGGCCACGGTCCGCGCCGACTCCGTCGCCACCGCCCGGCCCTCGCTGATGGCGAGCTGCTGGGCCTGCAGCTGCTGGCGGATCGAGAGCGCCAGGAGCTGATTGCCGGCCTGCGCTGCTTCCAGGGCACCGGCGGCGCCCTGACTGCGCGTGACCAGATCCCCGAGTACCGACTCGTCGGTCCGGAAGTTCTCCTGGACCTGGGCCTGGACCCGCACGGCGGTGCGCAGCGCTTCCAGCGAGTTCCGCCGGTGCTCCCTGGCGTCGGTCAGCAGCCGCGAGCCCGGCAGGTTGGGGTCGTATTGGTCCGGGTAGAGCGCGGCGAACTGCGTTTCAACCTGCGTGACCGCAAACGCCAGACCGCGGGCTTCAGCGATGAGCCGGTCGGTGGCGGCCAAGGCGACCCGCAGGTCGTTCAGCGCGTTGTAATCCAGCGAGCGCAGGTTGCGGGCCTGGTTCTGCAACATCAGGGCGTCGTTCTGCAGCTGATGAATCTGGTTGTTCACCTGTTGCAGGGTGCGGGTGGCGGTCAACAGGTTCTGGGTGAAGTTGGAGGCGTCGAAGACGGAAATGGCATGGGCCGGTCCGGCGGTTAGGCCAACCAGAACCATGAGGGCGACGGCATGCTTAATGGTCTTCATGAGGATCTCCCGTTTGCAGTGATGGCAGAAAAGTTCTCGGCGAGCACCGCGGCCCAGGCCAGGCCCCGGTGCCGAAGCCACGCCGCGGCAAACTCTGCCGCGGCAGGCGGCGTGTGGAGTGAGGCATATATAGAGTCGATGGCCCGCTGGTCGGCGGGGGTCGAAGCGCCCGCAAACGCCAGGGCGATGGGCCCCAGGTCCAGATCAAAGAGCCGGGCACCGAGAGCCGACTGGTAGTAGTACTCCCGCTTCGGTGTCGCCCGGGCAATGATCCCGATCTGCCGGTCGTTGAGCCCGAAGCCCTGGTAGATGGTCTTGAGCTGGGGCTCCGTCGCCTGGGGTGACGGCAGAAAGATCCGGCTCGGGCAGCTCTCGATCAGCGCCGGCGCGATCGACGAGCGCCCGATGTCGGCCAAGGACTGGGTGGCGAAGATCACCGATACGTTCCGTTTGCGGAGCGTCTTCAACCACTCGCGGATCCGCCCGGCGAAGGCCGGATCGTCCAGGAACACCCAGGCCTCGTCGAGAATCAGCAAGGTCGGCGCGCCGTCGAAGCGCGCCTCGAGCCGGTGAAACAGATAGGTCAGAACTGGCAGCACGGCGCTCTTGCCGTGCATGAGGGCTTCCATCTCAAAGCCCTGCACGTCGGACGCCCCCAGCCGGTCCTGCTCCGCGTCGATCAGCCGCCCGTGGGCGCCGCTCAGCGTGTAGGGCTGGAGCGCCTGGCGCAGGTCGTGCGACTGCAGCAGGATCGAGAGCCCGGTCAGCGTGCGCTCGACCGGCGGGGCGGACGAGAGACTGCCGAGGGCCGACCACACAGCGTCCTTGACGGCGGGGGTCAGGTCCACACCTTCATGGATCAGCAGCGTGGCCAGCCACTCGGCTGCCCAAACCTTCTCGGTGGCGTCGTCAATGCGAGCCAGCGGTTGAAAGGCAATCGCGCCCTCCGCGCCCAGGTCGTAGTGCTCGCCGCCGAGCCCCAGGACCGTGGCCCGCACCGAACCGCCCTTGTCGAAGACAAAGAGTCGCGCCCCGGGGTAGCGGCGGAACTGCAGGGCGAGCATCGCCAGCAGCACGGACTTGCCGGCGCCCGTCGGGCCCACCACCAGGGTGTGCCCCACATCCCCCACGTGGGTCACCAGCCGAAACGGCGTGGCCCCGCCGGTGCGGGTCACCATCAGCGGCGCGCCGTTCAGGTGGGAGTTCCGCTCCGGCCCCGCCCACACCGCGGAGAAGGGCATGAGGTGGGCCAGGTTGAGGGTGGAGATCAGGGGCTGGCGGACGTTGGCATAGACCTGCCCCGGCAATGACGAGAGCCAGGCCTCCACTGCATTGAAGGACTCGGGGACGGTAACGAAGCCCCGGCCCTGGATCACCCGTTCCACGGCCTTGCGCTGCTCGTCCGCCACCGCAGGGTCGGGATCGCTCACCACCACCGTGGCAGTCACGTAGCCGTAGGCCACCGCGTCGCTACCCAGCTCCTGGAGCGCCCGGTCCGCGTCGGCCGCCTGGTTGTCGGCGTCAGAGTCCACCAGCGGACTCGCCTCCTGGGTCAGGGTCTCGCGAAGCATGGCCACCAGACCCTTGCGCTTGCTGAACCAGTGGCGGCGAAGCGTGGTGAGTTCCCGCTCGGCGGCCGCCTTGTCCAGACAGATAAAGCGCGTGGTCCAGCGGTAGGCGAAGCCCAGGTGATTGAGGTCGTCGAGCAGCCCCGGCCAGGTGGTCGCCGGAAAGCCCCGGACGGTCAGCACCCGCAGGTGTTCGCTCCCCAGCATCGGGCTCAAGCCCCCGGCCAACGGCGCGTCCGCCAGCAGCGCGTCCAGGTGAAACGGTACCTCGGGCACCGCCACCGGGTGACGAGTGGTCGAGACGGCGCTGTGCAGGTAGGTCAGTGTCTCCGCGTCGGTGAGCCACTGCACTTCGGGCAGCGCGTGTTCCAGGAGCGACAGCAACCGGTCAGTGGCGGTCACGAAGGCGGCCAACTGCTCCCGCCAATCGACGCTGGCCCGCGCCGGCTGCTCGAACAGCCACTGGGTGGCTCGCGCCCGGGACTCGGGCGGCGGCAGCCAGACCAGCGTCAGGTGGTAGGCGCTCTCGAAGTGAGTGCCCGCCGACTCGAAGGCGGACCGACGCTCTTCGTCCACCATCAGGGACAGCGCGTCCGGAAACTCCTCCACCGGGTAGGCCGCCGCCGGCCGCCGGGCGGCCTCCACGCCCAGGGCCCATCCGGAGCCGAGGCGCTTCAGGGCGTTGTTGAGCCGGGCCGTGGCGGCCAGCAGTTCACTCTCACTGGCACTGTCCAGGTCCGGTCCCCGAAATCGGGCCGTGCGCTGGAAGGCGCCGTCCTTGTTCAAGACCACGCCCGGGGCCACCAGTCCCGCCCAGGGCAGGTAGTCAGCCAGGGCTCGCGGTCGCTGGCGATACTCGGTCAAGGACAACAACGGTCAGACCTCCAGATGTGTCGGGTACTTGAGGTGCCGGGCGAAAACCTCGAGAAACTGCGGGTCGGTCTTCGCCCCCCACACGGCCAGCGTGTGTCCCACCACCGCCAGCACGGCCCCAAGCACCCAGAACTGCAGCCCGATGCCCACCGCGGCGGCCAGCGTGCCACTGACAATCGCCAGCGGCCGGGGCGCACCGCCGAGCAGGATCGGCTCAGTCAATGACCGGTGCAGCGGCACCTCAAAGCCGTCGGTCAGGTCGGTCACGCGACCAGCGCCCCGCCGGCGAAGCTGAAGAAGCTCAGGAAGAACGTCGAGGCCGCAAACGCGATCGACAGGCCGAAGACAATCTGGATCAGGCGCCGAAAGCCGCCGCTGGTGTCACCGAAGGCCAGCGTCAGGCCCGTCACGATGATCACCATCACCGCGATGATCCGGGCCACCGGTCCCTGGACGGAGTCGAGAACCGCCTGCAGCGGCGCCTCCCAGGGCATGTTGGACCCGGCCGCCTGAGCCTGGGCGACGATCAGCAGTGACAGGGGCAGGAACAGCGCCCGCCGCACGAACGGCGGCAGTCCACGATCAAGTTTCAGCATGAGCATCTCCCGGGGGTGTTTCGATGGGCTCCAGGTGGTACCCGTCCGGGGTGAGCCCGACGACCCGGACGATCTCTTCGACCCGCCGGCGCTGGCCGCGCCCGGCGATGAACACGACGACGTCTACCGCGTCGGCGATCAGAGCCCGGGGCACGGTGATGACGGATTCCTGGATGAGTTGTTCGAGGCGGGTCAACGCGCCGCGGGCCGAGCCCGCGTGCAGCGTCGCAATACCGCCCGGGTGGCCGGTGCCCCAGGACTTGAGCAGGTCCAGGGCCTCACTGCCCCGCACCTCGCCCACCACGATGCGATCGGGGCGCAGGCGGAGCGTGGAACGCACCAGGTCGGCCATGGAGACAATGCCGGGGCGCGTGCGCAGGGGTACGTGGTCATCCGCGAGGCACTGCAGCTCCACCGTGTCTTCCAGCACGATGACCCGATCGCCCGTGGTCGCCACCTCCTGAAGGAGGGCGTTGGCTAGCGTGGTCTTGCCGGTGGAGGTGCCGCCCGCAATCACGATGTTGGCCCGACTCCAGACGGCCGCTTGCAGGAACTCCGCCTGACCGGCCGTGAGCACCCCGGTGGTGACGTAGCGGCTTAACGGAATGACACCGGCGGAACGCTTGCGGATAGCGAAGGTTGGCGCGCGCACGATGGGCGGCAGAACGCCCTCGAAGCGCTCCCCCGTCTCCGGCAGTTCCGCCGAGACCAGCGGCGCGCCGGCGTGCACCTCCTGGTGCACGTGGGAGGCCACCAACCGGATGATCCGTTCCGCCGCGGCCGCCGGCATCGTGATGCCCGAGGGCGTGCGACCCGCCCCCAGCCGGTCAAACCACAGGGAGCCGTCCGGGTTCAGCAGAATCTCCACGATGTCCGGATCGGCCAGCGCGCCGGCAATGACCGGCCCCAGCGCACTACGTAGCATGCGGCTCTGCCGGTCCAGCACCTGGGCGGCGGACGTGAGTGGCGACATCAGCGGCCCGGTCATGGCACGTCCTCGGGTGGGCTCGGGTCCGGTGCCAGGAACTCCGCGTCCTCCGGCCGGATCTCGGCGTGCACGGCCTTGACCAGACTCCCGCCCCGCTGCAGGTGCCGGCCCAGCTGCTCGACGAACTGGGCAAAGCGGGCCGCGCCCTGGGCGCGTGCGCGCTCCTGGTGCTCGGTCGGAATGGGAAGATTCGCGGCCAACGTGTAGCGCACGAAGAGCGCCAGCGTCTCGATCCCGATCTGCTGGTCGCGCTCCAGCCGTTCAAACTGGCGAGTCAGCCGGTCCAAGCGCGTGGCAATGGCGGCCTCGCGGCGATCGGCACCCTCCGGCGACAAGAACGCCGCCAAGGCCGCCCCCACGATGCTCGACTTGGACAAGCCCCGCATCGTGGCCAGTTCGGCCAGCCGACGCTCGTGCTCCCGCTCCAGAAAGATGTTGAGGCGGGCGCGGCTCACAGGGCGATCCCTTCGACGGGGTTACGGGCCAACTGGGGTGG
>JBEBHH010000035.1:0-36255 GCA_040080965.1 Gammaproteobacteria bacterium
GGGGTTCCGCGGGAGACTCGCGGACTCGATTCCCGCGGAACCCCGGTCGCGGCTGAAGCCGCTCCTACGGTGCAGTTCGACCTCATCGTCGTCGGCGGCGGGATCAACGGCGCCGGCATCGCCCGGGACGCTGCCCTCCGGGGCGTCCGCACCTGCCTCCTCGAGCAGGGCGACCTGTGCAACAGCACCACGCGCTGGTCCAGCCGCCTGATCCACGGCGGGCTCCGCTACCTGGAGTTCGGCGAGCTCGGGCTCGTGCACGAGTCCCTGCAGGAGCGGGAGAACCTGCTGCGCAACGCGCCCCACCTGGTCCGGCCGCTGCCGCTGATGATTCCCGTCTACGCGGATGCCCGCCGCGGAATGAACACGGTGGACTTCGGCCTCTACGTCTACGACCTGCTGTCCATCGGCCGCTCCGTGCCGGGCCACCGGCGCCTCTCCCGGGACGAGGCGCTGGCGGAAATGCCGGGCCTGCGGTCCGACGGCCTGACCGGCGCCGTCGTCTACTACGACGCGCAGGCCACCTACGTGGAGCGCCTGGTGGTGGAGAACGCGCTGGGCGCCGCCGCGGCCGGCGCCCGCATCGAGACCCACACCGCCGTGGAGAAGGTGCTGCTCGAGCGCAACCACGTGACCGGCGTCGAGGTGCGGAACACCCTCACCGGCGAGCGCTCCACCCGGCACGCTAAGGCGATCATCAACGCGGCCGGTCCCTGGGTGGACCGCATCCTCGCAGCCGCCGGCCGGCCGCTGCCCCGTTTCCTGGGTCCGACCAAGGGCACGCACATCGTGGTGCGCGCCGTGCCCGGTCTCCGCGACACGGCCTGCTATGCCGAGGCCCGCTCCGACGGCCGTCCCTTCTTCATACTGCCCTGGAACGGTCTCGTGCTGATTGGCACCACCGACACCCGCTGCGACGACGAGCCGACGACGCTGCGGGCGACCGCCGCCGAGGTGGACTACCTGCTCGCGGAGACGCGCAACACGTTCCCCGGCTGCGGGCTCGCGCGGGACGACGTGCTGTACACCTACTGCGGCGTGCGGCCGCTGCCCCGCCAGGGCCTGCGGGAAACCGGAGCCATCACGCGCCGCCACCTCATCCGCCAGCACGGCCGCTCCGCCCGGGGCCTGACCTCCATCATCGGCGGCAAGATCACCACCTACCGCCACCTCGCCGAGGAAGTGCTGGACCAGGTTCTGCCCCGGCTGCACCTCGATGCCCGGTCCTGCACCACCGACCGGGTGCCCCTGCCCGGCGGCGACGCCGGCCGTGACGAGGTCCTCCGGGAACTCGCCACGTTTCCGGGCCTGCCGGCCGCCAGCCACGACCGCCTCTACGCGGTGTACGGCAGCCGTGCGCCGCTCGTGGCGGCGCTCGCCCAGGAGACGCCGGACCTGGGCGAGCCTGTCGGCCCCGCTGGCGGGGCGCTCGGCGCCGAGGTGGTCTTTGCCGTGCGGGCGGAGTTCGCCGCCAGCCTCGGTGATGTGCTCCTGCGCCGCTGCATGGCGGGCCTGGGCCCGGACCTCGGCCGGGGCTCCGTGTCCGGCGCGCTCCGGGTGGCCGCCACTCACCTGGGCTGGAGCGAAGCCCGCTGTCGGGCGGAGGAAGCCGCCTATCTCGCGGAGATCGCGGCGCTGGCCACGCCGCCCTAGGCTGGACCCCTCGCGGAGTGTGACCGGCATCGCACCGACCCCGGGCCGGGACCGGCCCAGAATTGCGTGATTGCCCGCAGCATTGCCCTCAGGGAGGAGGCACAGTGCACCGATGTCCACCCTGCTGACCCGCAGCGTCTGTGTCGTCGTTCTCTGGGTCCTGTCCGGAGGTCCCGTGTGGGCGGAGCCCCAGGAAGCCGGCCAGGAAGCCGCCGGCCCGGACGTCGGCCCCCCGATCGTGGCCGACCTGCCCATGCCCGACGAGGACCTCCGCTGCAACGAACCCGGGTCCTACAACAACGCCTGGATCGACAAGGTGCAGCGGGGCGTCTACGGCAGCGTCTGCGGGGCGGCCCTCTGGTTCGACGGCCTGTTCGGCAATCCCCGCTACGACCAGGACTCCGACGAGACCTTCGGCCGCCTGGGCCTCTTCGAGAATTACGACGACCGGGACGGACTCGAGACCAAGGTCCGGCTCCGCGCGCGCTACGCCTTCCCGAACCTCAAGAAGCGCCTGCGGCTGACCCTCGGCCGCGGCGAAGAACAGGAGCTGCTCGAGGAACGGCCGGTGGACAGCCAGAGCCCGACGCCCACCAGCTTCCAGACGGTGGAGGACGACGCCTGGCTGCTGGGCCTCGGCTACTCCAAGCAGGGCGGCCTCGAGAACGGCTTCGATTTCGGCGTCGGGGTGCGCCTGAACACGCCCGTGGATCCCTACGTCAAGGCCACCTACCGCCACAACTTCATCTTCCGGGGCGACACCATGCTGCGCTTCCGGGAGACGCCCTTCTGGCGGGACAGCCGGGGCTGGGGCGCCACGACCCAGGTGTCGCTCGATCACCTGGCCACGGACCAGGTGCTGCTCCGCTGGAACAACACGGGGACGGTGGCCCAGGACACGGAGGCCCTGGAGTGGGGCACGGACGTTTCCGTCTACCAGAGCCTCGGCCAGCGGCGCGCCATCAGCTACACGGCACTGCTCCGGGGTGAAACGGGCGCCGACGTGCCGATCCAGAACTACGGCTTCGAAACCCGCTACCGGCGGAACATGTACCGGAAGTGGCTGTTCCTGCAGGTGTCGGCCAGCGTCACCTGGCCCCGGGAGGAACTCTACGAAGAGCGGGAGATCAATCCCGGCGTGGGGCTTGGCGTCGAGATGTACTTCGGTCCCACGGCCGACGTGGACCTGCGCTGACGAACTGACCAGAAAGCGGGCCGGAAAGCCGGCACGAAGGCCTGTAAACTGCGCGGCCCTGATTGTCAGGGACGAAAGTCAACGGCCCATGCCCGACCAGGCTGTCCACATCCTCCGTTCCGTCTTCGGCTACGAGCAGTTCCGGCCGCCCCAGGACGCGGTGGTGGCCCACCTGGTCGCCGGCGGCGACTCGCTGGTGCTGATGCCCACCGGTGGCGGCAAGTCGCTCTGCTACCAGATCCCGGCCCTGGTGCGCTTCGGCACCGGCATCGTCATCTCGCCGCTCATCGCGCTCATGCAGGACCAGGTGGCGGCGCTGCGCCAGGCGGGCGTCCGCGCCGCGTTCCTCAATTCGTCCCAGCGCGCCGACGAAGCCCGCCGCGTGGAGGCGCAGTTCCGCGCTGGCGAACTCGACCTGCTGTACCTCGCGCCCGAGCGCCTGCTGCTCGACCGGACGCTCGACATGCTCGATGGCCCGCCGCTGGCGCTGTTCGCCATCGACGAGGCCCACTGCGTGTCCCAGTGGGGCCACGATTTCCGTCCCGAGTACCTCCAGCTGGCCGTGCTGGCAGAACGGTTCCCGGACGTGCCGCGCATCGCACTGACGGCGACGGCCGACGAACGCACCCGGGTGGAGATCATCGAGAAGCTTGCCCTGAAGGACGCGCGGCTCTTCATCAGCAGCTTCGACCGGCCCAACATCCGCTACCGCATCCACGAGGGTCAGGGCAACGCCCGTGAACAGCTGCTGCGCTTCATGCGGGACGAGCACCCCGGCGAAGCCGGCATCGTCTACTGCCTGTCCCGGCAGAAGACGGAGGACCTGGCGGGGTGGCTCAGCGAGAAGGGCGTGCCGGCGCTGCCCTACCACGCGGGCCTGTCGGCCGACGTGCGCGCGGCGAACCAGTCGCGCTTCATCAGCGAGGAGGGGCTGGTGATGGTGGCCACCATTGCCTTCGGCATGGGCATCGACAAGCCGAACGTGCGCTTCGTGGCCCACCTCTCGCTGCCGAAGAGCGTGGAGGCCTACTACCAGGAGACCGGCCGCGCGGGCCGCGACGGTCTGCCCGCCGACGCCTGGATGAGCTACGGCCTGCAGGACGTGATCATGCTCCGCCAGATGCTGGGCGAGTCCACGGCGGGCGAGGTCCACAAGCGCGTCGAGCGCCACAAGCTCGATGCCATGCTCGGCCTCTGCGAGCTCACTGGCTGCCGCCGCCAGGCGCTGCTCGCCTACTTCGGCGAAGTGCTGCCCGCGCCCTGCGGCAACTGCGACACCTGCCTCAGCCCGCCGGAAACCTGGGACGCCTCCGTGGTCGCGCAGAAGGCACTCTCCTGCGTGCACCGCACGGGACAGCGCTTCGGCGTGATGTACCTCATCGACGTGCTGCTCGGGAAGGAGGACGAGCGCATCCAGCGCTTCGGCCACGACCGGATCACGACGTTCGGCATCGGCACGGACCTCGACGCAAAGGGCTGGCGCGGCGTGTTTCGCCAGCTGATCGCCCGGGGACTGCTCGCCGTCGACGTGGACGGGCACGGCGGGCTGCACCTGACCGATGCGTGCCGGCCGGTGCTGCGGGGCGAGGAGTCGCTGTGGCTGCGCCGGGAGCCGGCGGTTGCAGCGGTCAAGCGCGGCCGGACGGGGAAGTCGGGCAAATCGCCGGCCGCCAGGATTGCGGCGGCAGATTTCAGCTCACCGGCGGACCAGGAACTGTGGTCTGCGCTGCGCGCGCTGCGGATGGACCTGGCGAAAGCGCAGAACGTGCCGCCCTACGTGATCTTCCACGACGCGACGCTCTCGGAGATGGTGCGCCGTCGTCCGCAGACGCTGGACGAACTCGGGGCCCTGTCGGGCATCGGGGAACGGAAGCTCGCCGCCTTCGGCGAGCAGTTCCTCGCGCTGGTCCAAAAAAACCGGGGACAGATTTAATTTCCCGTCATCGGGAAATTAAATCTGTCCCCAAGTTGTCAGAGCTCGCCGAGCGGGCGGGTGAAGGTGAAGCGCGCCGGCTCGACGATCAGCTTGTCAGTGGCTTCGCGCACGTTGCCGCCAAGGGCGCTGAAGGGCAGGGTGACGATCCAGATGGCGGTGCCCACCACGGTCGCACCGAGGCCCAGGGGCCGGGCGATGGCGCCGTCGATCAGCATGCTGGAGTAGGTGGGATCGTCGTACCGGACGGTGTCGGCCGAGGCGAGGGGCGAGGTCACCAGCAGGGCGGTGCCCAGGACGGCAACCAACGCCTGGCGCAGAAAACGGGTCTTCATCGGGCAGTCCTCGCTGGTTACACCAAGGGTGAACGCTAGGCCGTAAGCCCCGGATTGTCAACGGAACACAGGGTCAAACCCTCGACGGCATCACGCTTCGTCGTCGAACCGGTGGAACTCGAGGCGCCGGTCACCCCCGGGCGCCGGTCCCGCGTCCTGCCAGCCTGCCACCCGGTAGAACTGCTCGGCCCGGGTGCCGGGCTCGGTGGTGAGCCAGGCCGGCTCCGGGCCGAGGCCGAAGAGCCACTCGAGGAGCTCGTCGTGCAGCCGGCGGCCGATGCCCCGGCCTTCAAAGTCAGGGTCCACGAACAGGGCCCAGACATTCCGGTTCGCGGCGTTCGCGATGCCGAAACCGACCAGCCTGTCCCCGACGAGGGCGACCCAGCCCTGGCCGGTGCCGGCAAGCAGCTTCTCGTAGTCAGCGGGCTGGACGCGGGAGTGATCCTGCAGCGCGTTCTCACGGACGGCCCGGCGGACCCTGTGCATGGCCGGGATGTCGTCGGGGGTGGCGCGCCGGATCTGCATGGGGCCGGTGTCAGCCCGGCCGCAGCTTTTTCACGACCCGGCTCCGGGGCAGGGGCGCGAAGCCGTGCCGCTCGTAGAGGGACCGGACCCGCTCGTGGTCGCTGTCGATCTCCAGGTCCAGCGCGGCGCAGCCGGCTGCTTCCGCCGCGGCGATGACGGCCCGGAGCAGCTGCGTGCCGATGCCCTCGTGCCGGTGTTCCGGCACGACGTACAGCTCCTCGAGCCAGGCCGCCGGCCCGCCGTGCTCCAGCGCCCAGATGAAGGACACGTAGGCGACCCCGACAGTGACGCCGCCCCGCTGTGCAACGAGGAAGAAACCGCGCTTCGGCACGTCGATCACGCCGTCGATTGCGTCTGCGAGTTCGTCCGCGCCGATCCGGATGTGGTGGTCGGCCAGCTGCACCGCCAGCAGCCGACGGATGTCAGCCGCGTGCTCGGGTCCTGCCCGGCGGATGGTGGTGATGCTCACGGCCTGGCGGTCGGCGTCACCCGTCCTGTTCCGATCGGGCCTTCAGTGCGGCCAGGCCGGCCTCGAAATCGCCCCCCACCATCGTGTCCATGCTCATGAACAGGCCCATGAGCTTCGAGATGAAAGGCGATGGCCCGAACATTGCCCAGGTGACCACCGTGCCGCCGTCCTTCGGCTCGAGCATGAATTCCGTAGTGTTGCGCGCCTCGAAGGGCGTCATGAAGTGCAGGTCGATGGCGATCCGGGAGTCCGGCACCGACTGGATGATCTCCATCCGTCCCGAGCCCACCTCACTGTTGCCTGACCACTCGTAAACGGCGCCCACGCCCGTGTCGGCGCCGCTGTGGGTGCGTTTCATCGCGGGGTCCTTCTTCTCCCAGGGCGACCACAGTGCCCAGCCCCGGTAGTCATTGATGAGCGGGAAGATCCGCGCCGGCGGCGCGTCGATGGTGATCTTCCGCTCGATGCGAAAGCTGTCCGGCTGGGTCGCGGCCCAGCCGAGAACCAGCGCCAGGGCCAGCAGCAGTACTCCCGTGATCCTGCGCAACATACTCAGTCCTCCCGGATGGCTTCCACCTGGATCAGCAGCCGGACCTTGCCGGCTTCGCCCTCGGCGAACTGGGTCATGCCGAAGTCGGCCCGGTTCAGCACGCCCCACGCGTCGGCGCCGCAGACTTCCTTCTTGTAGAAGGGGTGATCGATGCAGGAAAAGCTGTTGATGGTGAGTTGCAGGGGTCGGGTGACGCCGCGGAGCGTCAGCTGCCCGTCCACGGTCACCGGCCGGCCGCCCTGGAAGACCAGGTTCCCCGCGTAGGTCATCACCGGGTGCTTCGCCACGTCCAGCCAGTCCGGCTTGATGGCGTACTCCTGCATGGAGTCGAGGCCGAAATCGATGCTGGCCGTTTCGACGCTCACGTTGACGGTGCCCTTGCCCGCCGCCTTGTCGTACTCGAAGGTGCCGGACGTCCGGTTGAACTTGCCGCGCCACACGGAGAGGCCCATGTGGGAGAACTCCAGGCTCGGAAAGGTATGGTCCGGATCGAGCTTGTAGCGGGCCGCCGCTGCCAGTTCGGGCAATAGCAGGCCCGTCATGAGCAGGCCGGAAAGAAGCATCAGTGTGGTCAGCCGGGTCTGCGGCATCGCGATTCTCCGTGGGGTCAGCGGCTATTCAATCACAGCCGCGAGGGATCACACCACGGTGCCGAACAGCCTGCCCACCAAGGCGGTGCACCCCATCGCGACGGCGCCCCAGAAGGTCACGCGGGCCGCCCCCTTCAGCAGCGACGCGCCGCCGAGGCGGCCGGCGAGTCCGCCCAGCGCCGCGAGCAGCAGCAGCGAACTGCCGATGACCACGGTCGTGAGCACGGTGAGCGGCACGAGGAGCACGAGCACCACGGGCAACGCCGCACCGGTGGCGAAGGCGGCGGCGGAGGCGAGCGCCGCCTGGATCGGCCGCGCGCGGGTGATTTCCGACAGGCCCAGCTCGTCCCGGGCGTGGGCGCCCAGCGCGTCGTGGGCGGTGAGCTGGTCCGCGACCTGCTTCGCGAGCTCGGGGGTGAGGCCGCGCCCCACGTAGATCCCGGCCAGCTCCGCGTGCTCGCGCTGGGGATCTGCGGCGAGCTCGGCGCGCTCCCGGTCCAGGTCCGCCCGCTCGGTATCCGCCTGGGAGCTCACCGAGACGTACTCGCCGGCGGCCATGGACAGGGCGCCGGCCACGAGCCCGGCGAGCGCCGCCACGACCACGGGGTCGCGGGTCGCGGCGGCGGCAGCCACGCCCACCACGAGGCTGCTCGTGGAGATCAATCCGTCGTTCGCGCCGAGCACGGCGGCGCGGAGCCAGCCGATGGTGTCGGTGCGGTGGGCTTCAGCGTGGGCCATCGCGCCAATATACGCCGCGCCGTCACGGTTGCGGCGACAGCCTCAGGCGCCGGCACTGAGCGCCGCGAGCCGGCCCGTCGTCAGGGTCTCGCGGATCGTGTCCACGACCCAGTTGTTCAGGTTCTCGTCGGGCAGGATTGCCTCCGGCTCGTTGTAGAGCACGTCCTGCGGGCGGTCCGACTTGCGCACGCCCTCGCCGATGACGTCCTTCTGGAACATGTGGTCATAGGCCACGTAGACGGAGATCACGATGTCCTTCTCCTTCGTGGCCAGGACCTGGTTGACGGCTTTCCGCGTCGGGTCGATGGAGTAGTTCACCAGGTGCCCGCTCCAGGCGTAGTTGATCGTGTCGATGCCGGCGTTGGCCTTCAGGTGCTTGCCGAGTTCGCCCATCAGGGCTTCCCACTGCTGATTGAACTTGTCGTCACCGTAGGCGGCCAGGGTCACGCCGTACTTCGAGCCGTCGCCATCCTTGAGCAGTGCTTTGGTCCGCCGCAGGATGTTGTCCTTCAGGAATTCCGTGGAATCGATGGTCTCCAGCAGGGTGACCCGGGCCCTGGGCCGGTAGACGGGCACCCCTTCCTTGGGCAGGGCCTCCAGGGCCTTCGGGTCATTCTTGAGGCCAACCAGGTTGGGGATGTCGGAGTTGGTGTGGCCGCCCACCGTCAGGAACAGCGGCAGGACGATCACCTCATCGAAGCCTTCGTCATCGAAGGCCTTCATCTGGGCGGCAATCGACGGCTCGGTGTACTCGTTGAAGGCCGTGCGGACGGCCTTCACGTTGGGCAGGGCGAGCAGACGATCGTCCACCTTGTCTTCGAGATCGAGCAGCATGTCCCGCCAGGGCTTCTGCCGGGAACCGTGGTTGACCAGCAGGATGCCGATCTTGGGCGGGGCTGGGCCGGCGGCCGCGCTGGCGGCGGGCTGCTCCGTCTTCGGCGCGCAGGCGGCGAGGAACATTGCCAGGGCGGCGGTGCTGAGCGCGGGGATGAGTGGCTTGAGCATGATGGTCTCCTTTGGGCCGGGTCGGGGCGCGGGTTCAGCCGCGCGCGGGTTCGGTGGTGATCGGGATGCCGGCCAGGGCCGGCCGGCTGCCGGCGGACACGCGCCGCCGGGACTTGGCAAGGAACGCGACGCCGTCGAGCACGGCCCCCGTGGGGCACAGCATTCGGCACCAGAGCATCGGAAAGTAGGCGGACGTCAGCACGACGGCCAGGGACAGCCAGAACCAGGGCGAGTCCAGGATCTCGACGCCGAACAGGTCGGGGAACAGCTCGAAGCTGGCCCAGTCCCGGAATCCGGAGGCAATGCCGATGACCAGCGTGAGGGTGATCGCCCACCGGACGAGGTCCAGGATACGGTTCGACACGGGCAGCCGGCCCCGGAAGGGCACGATCCGGATCAGCAGCCGCTGCACGTTGCCGTAGGGGCACACGTAGCGGCAGTAGGAATTGCGGTCCCAGATGGCGCTGGCCAGCACCATCGTGGCGTAGGCGCCCAGCAGCCAGGACCAGCCCGTCCCCAGGAACGGCTGCAGGTACGTCACGTAGGTGAAGGAATTGTTCAGGTAGAAGCCCAGGTACAGGACGCTGGCGACGGAGATGGCCAGGCTGAGGGCTTTCGACTGGCGCACCTTGCGGAAGCTGACCAGCACGAACAGCGCGCCGATGAGCGCGGCACTCAGCATCCAGCTGTCGGGCAGGACGGCCTTGACGTCGAAGCCAGTCGCCTGGGTATCCACGTAGACCTCGAGGGGTGATTCCCGGGCAACGCTCACCAGCTTGCTCACGGAACGCGCGATGCCTTCGCTGGTGAGCGAGGCGCCGCTCACGAAGTCGACCTCGTAGGAGTTGTTGTCGAGGGGCAAGCCCTCGAACTGCTCGTAGAAGCCGGCCTTCTCGATGTCCCGCAGGTAGCTGGTCGTCTCCAGGGACCGGAGGTGCCTGACGGAGCGGATCCTGCCGTCCATGCCCACGGTCATGCCGATGTCGATGGGCCCGGCATAGCCCTTCACGTTCTTGTTGAGCCCGGTGTTCTCCAGGTACAGCTGGACGACCCGGCCGTCCGGTCCCCGTTCCTCGCCGTAGTACAGGTCGAGGGCCGTCTTCAGCCCGACCCGGTCCGGACTGGCCGCCGCGGCCTTCGCGCCGGCCAGGACGAGGGCGGCGACCTCCTCGCTCAGTCCCGGGTTGGTGCGCGCGTCGCCGATCACGGCGAAGAGCCGCGGCCGCGGCTCCTTCGCCGTCATGACGTGGAAGTAGGGGTGCTCCTCGCGGGCCGCCGTGAGTCCCGAGCGGGAGGTCTGCTGCTCCTCGCCGAAGCGCACGGGCTCGGCAAAGCCGGTCATGTGCTCCTCGAACTCGAAGACCGGTGCCCGTTCCTGCAGCGGGCCGTTGGTCCAGAAGAAGGCGTAGACGGCTGCCGCCAGCGCCGTCAGGCCGACCTTCTGCCACGCGGGACGCCAGGAACCGGTGGCGGCGGCCATGGCGTCAGCAGTCCGGCTCGCAGACCCGGCTGGGCGCCGGCACCGTCTTGCCGCCGGCGTCCTGGATGCGCTGGACGGCTTCCCCGATCTTCTCGAGGGCCCAGGCGTTGACCAGGGGGTCGGGCAGCACGGCGTCCTGCCTGTAGCGGACCTTGGACGACGTCGGCACCGCGTTGATGGCGGCCTGGATGGTGTTCAGCTGGAGCATCTCGTCGACGCCCAGCAGGACCGGCACCACCAGGACTTCCCGCTCCAGTTCCAGCAGCTCATTAATGGCCTCCACCACGGGGGCGCCGGAATAGTCCGTCAGGTTGCCGCAGAAGGCGTAGGCCACCGTGTCGATGTCGGTCTTGACCTTGAGGTACCGGCCGAGCCCGTCCATGGTCTCTTCCATCTGCTGCCCGAACACCTGGTCACCGTAGCCGACCAGCAGGACGGCCATGTCCTCGCCGCTGTCCTCGCCGCGCAGGGCCTCCGCGCGCCGCAGGATGTTCTTCTTCAGCACCTCGGACTGGTTGATGGCGGGGGTCATGCTGACCCGCGCCCGGGGGTAGTAGATCTCGAAACCCTCGTTCTGCAGCTGCTTGATGACCTTCGACTCGGACTTCATCCCTGCCAGGAACTGCAGGTGGGTGTTGATCCGGGTGGACTCCTGGCCGATGAACAGCGGGACCACGATCACCTCGTCGATGCCGGCGGCGTCGAACGCCTTCATCTCGCTGGCGATGTCCGGGCTGGTCTCCTCGATGAAGGCGAGGCGCACGTCCTTCACGCCGGGGCGCGCCAGGATGGGTTCACGGATCGACGCGGTGAAATCCCTGATCATCTGCACCCAGGTGGAGGACTTGGAGCCGTTGGCCACCAGGAGCACGCCGACGGTGACCTCCCCGGGCGCGGGCGGCGGCGGCGCCTTGTCGCAGGCCGCCAGCAGGGCGGTACCGAGGACCAGCAGTGCCAGGGTCCGGCGGCGAGAGCGGCTCATTTCCTTATGACTCCCCACGCAGTGCATCTTTAAAGAGTCTGCTCGCGGGCCGGCGCCACCAGCAATGGCTGCGCTGCGTCACTTTGTCGCAAGGTGGCGCACCCTAGCCTCCGCTGTCCCAGGCTGCCAGGACCGCGGTGCCGAAACTGGCCGACGGGTTGCCGGCGCAGAAGGCCAGCAGCTTCCGGAAGGCATCCCGGCGGGCCGGGCCGCTGCCCGGCAGGGCCCGGGCAGCGGCCGGTGCCGCGGCACTCCGCCCCGCGAAGTAGCCCTGGGCCCAGTTGTAGAACTGGCGCTCCGTGCCGGTTGGCGCCTTGCCGTGCATCTCCGTGAACAGGGCGCAGCCGATCGCCGCCGGGTCATCCGCGCCGAACGACGCGCCGGCCGGCTCCGCCGCTGCCGGCGGGCCGCTGGCCATGAGCCCGGCGAGCGCGGCGGCTGCCACGAGGCGCGCCGGGCGGCGGGCGCTCACGCGGCCTCCAGTTCGGACGGCTTCTTCGGGCTCCGCATGGTGAGGATCGTCACGATGATGCAGCCGGCGAGGATCATCAGGCACTCCAGCACGTAGTCCTGCGGGTGGATCCAGACCTCGGTCAGGAGGCCCCAGCGGCTCATGAACTCCACGTCGACCCACAGGATGATGGACGTGGGGATCGCGTAGCGCACGGCCGAGGAAACGCGCCGGTACTTCATGAGCCGGATGAACAGGTAGATGCCCCAGATGAAGCAGGCGAAGAAGGAGGCGTAGGCGACCCAGTGCCTGGCGCCGATGAGGGCGGGATCGTAGATGGTGAGCTGGGCCAGGTAGAAGAACCAGGTGACGAACACCGTTTCCATGAACGTGATCGCCGCGAAGTTCCGGTCACGGCCGCTCACCCGCTCGCCCATGTGCATGCCGAGCACCTTGTGGAACCAGACGAAGAAGTTGCAGCGGGTGTCCTTGTTGAAGAAGAAGTAGAAGAAGCAGGTGCCCATGACGCCCACCGACGTGGTCATCATCATGTATTCGGGCAGCTGGATGATCTCGCCGCCCTCCATCTGCACCGGCACGCCGTAGAGCACCCGCCCGTAGAACATGAAGGCGAACTCCACCCAGCTGGTCCAGAGCAGCGTGCCGGCGAAGAAGCCCAGCCAGGTGCCGAGCGCCTCCTTGCGCAGCTTCACACCGATCCAGAGGATGTAGATGCCGGCGGCGCCCATGACGAGGGCCGCCGTGTAGCGGTGCTCCTCGCCGAACAGGTGCTCGGTCAGCACCATCAGCGCGTGGGCGAGGGGGATGATCATCAGCGCGGCCGTGAAGGCCATGATGCCGATCAGTGGCGGCCGGTAGAGGGCCCGGAGAATCGGGTTGGCGGGAGCGTTGTCCAGCGTGGTCGTCGTCATGGCGTGACCTCCGGATGGTTGGTGGAGAGTACCTTACGCCCGCAGGGCCTGGTTTCCTTCGGGAGATTCCGGCGGGGTCAGCAGGGGCACCGTCGGGAACTGCCAGCCGCGCATCTCCCGGCGGCCGGGGCTGGGGATGACGTGCAGGCCGGTGCCGGGCGGCACCGCGGCGAGGATTCCGGTGTCGATGCGCCAGCCCCGGGATTCCCACTCCCTGAGCTTGCGACGGTAGCTGAGCTGGATGGCGTCGGCCTTCACGGAGAAATCCGCCGTGGAATTCTCGAAGGGCACCGGCGGCTCCAGGTTCTCGATGACGCGTCGGTCCTCCTCGACGATCACCGTGTTCTGCCGCTCGGACACAAAATCGAAAAAAGGCGCCGTGAAGAAGTTGCGGGCACTCACCAGGAAAGATCGCGTGGTGAACAGGTCCACTGGCGTGTCGAAGGCGTACTGGTAGACGGACATCTTCGCGTCGATGTGGATGCGCGTCACGAACTGGGAGGCGCCGTGGAACGTGGTGCCGGCGACAGTCTCCCGGCTCTGGTCGCGGAAGTACTTCCAGAAGCCGCCGGCCTGGCTGCGGAAGCGGACTTCCATGCCGGCGCCCCACTCGGACTCCTGCACGTCGTAGGCGGGCACCGAGTAATCGGGGTCCGTGCCACGCCGGCCGACCACGTGCACGTATTCCGCGTGGGCCGGATCGAGGGCGTTCTCGACCACACGCCGGTAGTTGGCCTTCAGGGAGAACTCAGAGGTGTTGCAGCGCCAGCCCGGCTGGTCCCACTCGGGGACGGGCATGAGCGGCGGACGTTCCGCCTCGGGCAGGTCACCCAGGAAGGCGAAGACGATGCCGTAGCGCTCCTGCACCGGGTAGGCATCCACCCGCACCCGGGCGGGCACCGGCGCCTGGCCGGGACCGAGCGAGGGGATGCGCTGGCACTGGCCGCTGCCGGCGAATTCCCAGCCGTGGTAGGGGCAGACCACCCGGTCGCCGCTCACCCAGCCGTCCGCCAGCGAGGCGCAGCGGTGGATGCAGACGTTGCTCAGGCACCGGGCGAGGCCGTGGCTGTCCCGGAACAGCACGAAGTTCTGCCCGAGCATGCGGACCTTCACCGGCTTGTCCCGGAGGCTGGCCGACAGTTCCGCCGCGTACCAGAAGTTGATCAGCATGGCCGTCCTCCGGGGAGCGTCCCTACAGGTAGGGGAACTCCGCGATGCCCGCCAGGCTCCGGCGCTGGCCGCCGTGGTCCGTCTGCACGTGGGCGACGATCTCCCCGGAGTCCAGGCTGAACTTGCAGGCGACACCGGTGAAGATGTTGGCCGCGACGGCGTGGCGCTGGTCGTGGCACACCGCGACCTGCGCGAAGCCGTAGCCGAACTTCTCCAGGCTGTAGGTGCGGAGCACCTTGCCATTCTCGTCGTAGCACTCCACCGTGGCGCCCCGGGTGACCAGCAGCCGCCCGTCCTGGCAGTAGGCCAGGGCGATAAACCAGTTGCGGTCGTAGAGCGTGCCGCCCTCGACGGTCGCGAGGTCGGGCATCTGCCGGCACCCGGCCAGGTCGTAGCGCATCAGCCGCTTCCCGGTCTCCGTCGTGTAGGCAATGTACTGGCCCGACGGGTGCAGCGACAGGTGCGTCACGCCCTTGAAGCCGGACAGCTCGACGGCGGTCTCGGTGGGGTAGTCGTTGACCAGGTTCAGGTCCCTGTCGAACCGGTAGACGTGGCCGTCGCCGATGCGGTTCGTGCCGGGCACGTACTTCATCATCGAGCCCCAGTAGGGCTTCGTGCCCTTCAGGGTCTCGCCCAGGTAGATGCTGCCGTCCCGGCCAAAGGCCGCGGTGCCGAAGGCCCGGTGCGCAAAAGTGTGCTCGGGCATCTGCCGGCCGTAGCGGTCCACCCGGATGACCTTCTGGGTGTGGATGTCGAAGCCCCAGAGCGTGCCCTGGGGGTCGAAGGTGAGGCCCATGACCAGGTGCCGGTGGCCCTCGGTCCAGAGCACGCCCTTCGGCTTGAAGTCGGCGTCGTACTGCAGGATGCGGCCGAGGCCGGCGTGATCGTCGGTCGGGTCGTTCAGGTATGTGCAGCCGAGCACGATGTCGCCTGGGGCAAAGGGCTGGATGGTGTTCTCCAGCACGTAGCCGTAGCTGCGCGCCACGAAGCGGTGGAAATCCTGGGCGGGCTGGGTGTCCACCAGCTGCGCCGTGGGCCTGGCGGGATCGGCACCGTATTTGGCTGGCGCGAGAGCGGGGGGCTTGGCGGGCTGGCCGGACATGGCGCGGTCTCCTAGAAGACGAAGCCGTAGATGTACATCGGGACGGCCGTGGCGCCGGACCCGAGCATCAGGATCATCGCGAGCCGGCCGAAGTAGCGGTGGGTGGTGAAGTACTTCGGTTCCGGCGGGCTGGGGAACTTGATCAGGCTGGCGGCCACCAGCAGCACCCACACGATGGTGGAGCTGATGGCAAAGGCCGTGTGGATCCAGATCCAGAAGTTGAGCGTCGCCGTGCCGGCGTAGGTGCTCTCCGCCGTCACCGCGAAGATCCCGCCCATCTGGTTCAGGTCGATCTCGAAGAGGAGCACCACGATGCCCAGGAGCGCGGCGGTCGAGAGCTGCACGCGTTTGTGCAGGGTCCACTGCCCCTGGCGGGCGAGGCTCCAGGACCAGAGGAGGATCGGCACGACGGCCACGATGGACAGGATGCCGATGTCGATCAGGGCATCGCCCCGGGCGCCGAGGAAACTTGAACCGAACATGCGATGGAACCTCCGTGGTTGCCAGAGACTAACTTAGCGACGGAACATTAGGAAGTGTAATGCAAAGGACGGGTTTTCCGGGGCCGCTCGCCCTGTTGTGCCCGCACCAGCTGCAGCGTGCCGTCCCAGAGCAGGTGCCGGGCCCGCAGGGCTCCGGCCGCCGCGCGCCGCGTGCTGTCCAGGGCGGCCGGATCGCGCCCGAGGAGGCTTGCCACGAGCCGGCTGGCCGCGGGCCCGTGCGCATCCCCGTCCAGCTGGATGTGCCGTTCCAGGTAGTAGACGAAGCGGGGCGCCGAGGCCGCGGGCAGGCCCCAGTCGTCGAGCAGGCCCTGGAACATCGCGGGAATTACGTTCTCCCGCCCGTAGAAGAAGCTGGCCATGACTTCCAGCGTGGAGCGGCGGAGGGCCGAGTCCATCGTGGTGGTGACGAAGCCGCGGACGAAGTCGGGGATGGCCTCGGCCGGGATGGCATCCTCGAGCGGCGCGCCCCGGCGGAGTTCGCTGATTACACCCTCGAACACGGCGCTCGGCGCGCCCACCTCGCGCATGGCACCGAGGTACATGTCCAGGTGGCTGGCCGCGGTGCCGTCCGGACCCAGGTCGCTTTCCTCCGCCAGGATGATCTCGTTGATCAGGCGCGCGGCCGCGGGATCGGGCGGCGGCAGCCAGGGAAGGCCGACGCATGTGAGGTCCCGCTGCAGGCGCTTCGCCAGGGACATGAAATCCCAGACGGCGAAGACGTGCACCTGCATGAAGACCCGCAGGTCCGCGGGCGTGCGGATGGCGGCGAACAGCGGGTGCCGCTCCAGGCCCTGGCGCAGCTGGATGATCTCCGGGTCGAGAACGGGGTCGGCTGTCTGGTGCATGGCGCGCTCCTGGGCAGGGAGCGCATCTTAGCGACGTTTTATGAGAAAGTGTATCGCAAAAAGCTTCAGCCCCGGGCGGGGCCGATGACCATCTCCCGGACCCGGTCCGCGCCGAGCACCCTCGCGAGTTCGGTCATTGCGCAATACACCAGGATCGTCAGGCCGATGAAGATCTCCACCGCCCAGAAATGGGGCCACACCATCTCCGCCAGCATCTTCCCGTTGCCCGCCACGAAACCGCCGGCCGCCCGCCAGAACTCGACGAGCCGCTCCAGGTAGTGCAGGCCCGAGGCCGCGATGAGGTACATGAAGGTCTTCCACGCGATGTTCCAGGCGATGGGCCTGTCCGGGTAGCGGTTGATGAAGGGCAGCAGGTCCGCGAGCACCACGGCCTTGGCAAGGACGAGGGCGCCCAGCGTCACCGAGGCCGACGTGGCCAGCGTGATGCCGGTGCCCTTCAGCATCAGTACCCGGACTAAGGCAATGATGTGCAGCGTGACGAAGAAGTAGATCGTCGGCGGGATGAGGGTGTGGATCTCTTCCCGGATCTTTTCGGCTGCGCTCATGGGAGTTCCTGGAACGCGGGGTCATAGCTGATGAGGCCCGCAACGCCCTGCAGGCAGCCCGGCTCAAGCTCGACCAGCATGAAGGCCTCGTCCGGTGCATCGTACTCGCAGCGGAGGCCAAAGCGGCTGGCCGGCACGAAGCCGAAGCGGGGGTAGTACCCGGGGTGTCCCAGCACGACGACGGCGCCGTAGCCGAGCGCCCGGCACGCGTCCAGGCCGGTGCGCACCAGCGCGGAGCCGATGCCCCGCCGCTGGTGCCCCGGCGCCACGGCCATCGGCGCGAGGCCCATCAGCTTCAGCGCGGGGTGGCCGGCCAGGGACACCGGGGAGAACAGGATGTGCCCGACGATCACGCCCCGGTCTTCCGCGACCAGCGAGACGACGGGCGCTGCCCGCTGCCGCAGGCTGGTGACGAGCGCGGCCTCGGCGGAGGTCTCGAAGGCGGCCGCGTTCACCGCGCCGACGGCGGGCCAGTCCCGCTCCTCTTCAGTCCGGATCTGCACGGGAGCCCCGGCGGACGACGGCGAGCCAGATTTCGGCGCCGCCGAGTCCGGAATCGGGAGCGAAGTTGCTGCCGTAGACCTCGAAGTCGGGCTTGTGTGCCGACTCGAAGCCGCTGCCCGCGAGCCACGTGAAGACGCGCTCCCAGGTCCCGCGAATGCCCGTCACCGGTCCCACGTGCTGGAACACCGCGTAATGCTGCTGCAGGAGGCGCAGGCGCCCGTACTCCCGGGGCAACGGCTCGAGGGCGGCCACTTCCACCGCGCACATGTACTCGAACGCGGTGGCGTCGGCGCCGCAGATCACGCCATAGGCGGTGTCGCCAACCTGGCCCGGCAACCGGCCCAGGGCGCGCAGTTCCCGCCATTGCAGGGGAATACCGTCCGCCGCGGCTGCGAAGCCGTGCTGGCGCCGCAGGCCGCCGAGGAGCATGGGGCGGCCGTCGACGAAGCGCCGGGGGCCGAACGCAGCAGGAAGCAGGGCGGCTACCTCACTCGGCGGTGGTCGGGTCGATGATCGTCATGACCTCGGACACCCGGTTGGCCGGAAAGCCGCCCTGCTGGGCGTGATCCCGGACCGCCTTTTCGTTGGGCGCGATGTACACGCAGTACACCTTGTCGCCGGTCACGTAGCTCTGCAGCCACTGGATCTGCGGGCCCATCTTGCTGAGGACGCCGCAGGACTTCTGGGAGATCGCCTTGAGGTCGCTGGCAGAGAGCTTGCCCGCGCCCGGGATATCGCGCTCGATCACGTACTTCGGCATGACGTTCTCCTGATTTTGGCTGACCGGTACCGAGTGTACGCCCGCGTCAGTTCCAGGTGTCCAGCGGCACTTCGATCCAGACGGCCCGGCCGATGGCGGCGAGGCGGCCGCCGGACGCATAGATGGCAGTGCCGGCGACGCGCTTGCGCCCGGAGATGCCCAGCGGCCAGCCCGTCACCACGCACCGGTCGCCCGCCTGGAGTGGGCCGCGGATGTCGGCGGCCAGTTCACCCAGGACAACGGCGCTCCCCTCGGGGAGGGGGAAGATCGCATAGGCGCCGGCGCAATCCAGCGCCGACCAGAGGAACTCGGGGTGGATGGCGCCCGCCTCGTCGGCCAGCGAGGCATCCGGTGTCCAGGGCGCGGCCAGCGTTCCGGCGGCGTCCACCGGGCCGGGAAAGATGCGCAGGCCGTCGCCCACAGCGCGCTCCGTTCCGCAGACGAAGCAGCCCGGGAACAGGTGGCTGGTGAACCCGGCGAAGGATCGGGTCGCGGCCTCGGCCGCCGCAGGGCCGGGGCAGGGCGGTGCGGCCAGGTCGAGGGGTGCACTCGCTCCTTCGCCGATCAGAGTGGTTCCGCAATACAGGCGGGCCTGCCGGTCGCCGGATTCGAGGCGGAGCCCGGCGCCGAGCGGCGGCGGCGCCTTGAGCCGCACGGTGACCGGCGCGGGCAGGTGGCGGGCGATGCGGCCGCAGGTGTAGCCGCCATTCCCCGAGCGCGGCGGGCCGCGGAAGCGGGTGGCAATCTCGAAGTGCTCGATGTTGATCGTCGGGTCCATCGGGCCAATTCTAGCGGCGCGCGGCCGCGACCTGCAGCGACACCTGCTTGCGCCCGCCGGCGATGGCCTGGCGGCCCACTTCCCGGAAGCCGAACCGGGCATGGAACCGGGCCGACGCCGGGTTGGGCGGCTCGACGTCGAACTCGGCGGCCAGCAGCGGCACGCCGGACGCCCCGGCGTGGGTAAAGGCGTGCTCGTAGAGCAGCGAGCCGGCGCCGCCCGCCTGCGCACCCTGGCTGACGACGACCCGGTCGATGTACAGGAAGGAGGGGTAGCGCTGGTCGAACCACCGGTAGTTGACGCTGTCGTAGTCCGCCTTCTCCCGGAGCGCCAGCAGGAAGGCGATCACGCGGCCCTCCTGCTCGACCACACAGTGCAGGGCCGCCGCCCGGTGCAGGCTGGCGAGCCGTTCCGGGGTGAGCGGGCTCAGGAAGCGCACGGACTCCTCGTTCAGGGCGAGGACGGCGGGAAAATCCGCGGGCGTTGCAGGGCGTACCTGCCGGGCACGGGCGGGCAGGTGTGATGCAACCAGGTACACCATCCCCTCGAGGCCCGCCGCCGGTTCCGGACAGGGCGCTGTCGTGAAGCCGAGGCGCTGGTAAAGCCGCAGCGCCCCGTCATTGCCCGGAAGCACGAACAGCGAGTACGACCCGGCGCCGAGCTCCGCGGAACCTCGCCGGCACAGCTCCCGCACCAGCGTGCTGCCGAGGCCGCGCCCGCGGAAACCGGGCGCAATGGCCAGGCGGGCCAGGTGACAGCGCCCGGCCCGCAGGTAGTACTGGCCAAACCCGGCAAACACGCCGTCGCCGGTGAACAGCGCCCAGGATGCCAGGGTGCCAACCCTGGCATCCTCCCGGAACGTCGCTTCGGTGAAGGGGTGGCGAAACTCCGGGCCGCCCCAGGTGCGGCAGGACGCCTGGTCGGGGAACCAGCTCATCAGTTCCGGGAGCCGGGAGTCGTGGAAGGGCTGGAGGCTTGCGTCGGGCATCACTGTCCTCGCGATTCGCGGCCGCTCCGCATCAACAGGACTGCGAACCCCGCGCACCAGAAGAACCATGCCGCGAAAAGAGCGCGTTGCACAAGGCCATAGACGGGCTCGACAAACGCCCAGATCGCCCCGTGCCGGTCCAGGGTCGTGAGGCTGCCTGCAAGGGCCAGCACCACCAGCGCATACATGACGATCGAGAACGCGGCGCTTGGTCGCAAGGCCGGAGCCCGCCTGCACACCAGTGCGGCCGCGAGCGGCGCCTGGTAGCCAACCAGCTCGGACATGCCAAAGAAATTGTGCAGCGGGTGGGGGAAGGCGAAGAGTCCGACGCCCGCCACAGATAGGGCCATTGCACCGACGAACCAGGCGGGGAGGGTTGAATGCGCCGACGCCCGTAGTGTGCGGGCGATGCCGGTGGCCAGGCCACCCAGGCAGGCGGCGACCAGGCAAAGCAGGACAGTAAATGCCAGCTGCCCGGGAGAGCCAGCTTCCCCGAGTTCGCTGACGGTCTGCCGGACGTGACTGTATCCGGGAATCACAAGCCCGATCGCGAGGATCCCGGCAAAGAGGAGCAGGGCGGCGAGAGGGCCGAGCCACAGACGGGAGCCCGGGTATCCCTGCATCGGCTACTCCGGTGCGCGGGGGCGACGCAGTGCTGCGACAGGCCGATCCAGCCGGCCCAGGAACGGGATGGCCTGACTTCTGTAGGTCTCCGCAGCGTCCCGGTAGGCAAACGTGTGGTCTGCACCGGGCAGCACGGACGGATGCCCGATCACCCGGGGCGCCTCGCGCTCGGGGCGGAGCCAGCGCTCACGACTCGGGGTCGTACATGAACTGCCGGAGTTCCTGGGCGCACAAGCACGCTCCTGCGATCCTCGCTGCCCACGCCTCGGCTTCCTCGCGGGATCGCACGCTGAGCACGCAGAAGCCCCCGTTGAGCGTGCCCGTTGCCGGGTAGGATCCGACGGACACCGTTCCTTCTCCAGTAACCCTCACTGGAGCGACGGTCTCGTCGATGCCGCCGCCGAACACATAAACACCAGCGGCCTTTGCCTCCCGGATCACTGCGCGAGACGCCTCACTCACCGCCGGGAGATCCTCATCGGAAATGTGACTCATGGCCGAGGCGGGGAACGAGATGAGATAGTGAGTCATGGTCGAATGGCTGGCTCCCGGCAACTCAGCCCTTCGCGTCGGCATACTGCTTGAAGCGATTCAGAATCGCCTGCCAGCCATCCCGCTGCTGCTCGATTGAGTGCGTTTCCTCGCTGTCAAAGGTGACGCGGACAGAAATGCCACTGGGCCCCTCAGTAAACTCAACCGTCGCTGCCCGGTCCCCGAGCGAGTATTCAATCAGCCTGTGTGGGACGACCCTTGTGTAGGTTCCTTCAAAATCGAACCCAGAGCTGCCGTCCTTTGCTTCCATGCGCGAACAGAATGCACCGCCGGGCCGGAGATCCACGGTAGACCGGGTTGTATGCCAATCATCCGATGCCGCGTTCCACTGAACGATGTCCTCGGGACTGGTGTACGACTTCCATACCGATGCGATCGGGGCCAGAACTGTTGTCGCTACCGAAATTTTCATGATCACTCCGACAGGTCCATGGCAGCTAACACCAGTGCGCCAAAGCAGGCAAAGCTAGTTCCAGAAGAACGAGCATGCCTTCGGACGCTGCTCGCTGCTGGGCTCTGGCGCTCTTGCGAAGGTGGTGCCGACACTGGAGATCTTTTCAATCGACACATAGCAATAGGTCATGTCTGTCGAGTACGTGACCTCGTATTCAGCCTGTGGTTCCGGCAGGAATGAACTGCTGACGTAGCAGATGGAGTTTCGCTCGCCACCGGTTACCGTAAAGTGAAACCTGGACCCTGCATCAACAGTGGTTTCGAAGTACTGCCCAGCAGCGTATTGGCCTGAAGGATCCTTTGACATTCCGATGTCGGCATTCTTCTCGCTGGCGCCACCCATATTGAATATGCCCCCGCCGATTCCGACAATCTTCTTTGGAGTTCCGCACTTCTCATCATTGTGTGCGTACACATTCATGGTCGAATAGTAGCCTTTGTACTGCGATGCCAGAAAGCGAATGCTGGCGGTCTGGGGCGAGGTGGCGCGTTGGTACACGGTGTTGCACGCAGACAGGGAAAGTAGAAGTGGAACAACAACTGCAAAGCGTCTCATTGCCGGAGTTCCTCCATCGGTGGGCTTTGCCTGGGCGCTAACGCCTGAACTCAGCCGCGCAGCGCGGCCGCAGGCCGTGGCGCGTCGGCTGGAGTGATTGGCTAGCGGTCCTGAACCCGTGCCGCCCAGTAGTCTGGGCGCCGCGACTGATGTGGCAGGGCGAAGATGACGATGCCGGAGCCCTCATCGCGGTAGACGATGGAAAAGGGAAAGCCCTGGAGCAACACCCGCCGGGTATTCCCGGCAGCCGGCGCCCCGGCAAGAGGGAAGGCAAGCGCGCGGGCAGCTGCCTCCTCGACGGCGGCGGTGAAACGAGCACCAAGCCCAGGTTGCTCCTGGTTGTAGTAGACGATCTCGGCAAGGAACTCACGGCGCGCTGCCGGCACGAACCGGGCTGATCTCACCGAGACAAGCGCCGTGCTTCGGCGAATACGTCCTCGGCGGCGTAGGTCTGCGTCTCGCCGCGATCATAGGCGGCCACCCGGGCCTCGATCTCCCGATCCCAAAGTGCCTCGATGTCGGACAGCGGGGCGACCTGCAGCGACGCGAGAAGCGATTCAGCCAGCTTGGCCCGTTCCTCGGCGGCGAGGGCGTGAGCCATTTTCTCGAGGTCTTTCAGGGACGTGGCCACGTTATGTCTCCCTCATACATGCCCAGATCTTACGCCGGGATCGGTTGCCTGTCGCGGACTGCTAACGACTACGCTGACCGGCGCGTGCCCTTTGCCGCGCGTCCGGTCGAGCGTTTGGTTAGAGGCCGGTCGGAATGGCGGTCGGCGTACGTGTCCAGCAGGCTCCGGATCATTCTCTGATACGGCACCTTTGAGCGCGCGGCATGGGCCTTGAAGAAGTCCACGCTCTTCTTGCTGAGGGAGATGGTGACCTTGACGCCATCTTCCTTCAGGACGAGCTGGTCGGGAGGCGGCAGAAAGTCATCAATGACCTCCAGCCGGCCGAGCGGCTCATCTGTGTACTTTTGAATGTGCTTCATACAGTTTCCTGCCTCTGCGCCAGAAACCGGCGCCGATGATCCTAATGACGTTACCTCGATAGGTGAACCTGACCGTCAGGACACCCTCTGATACGCGGCCGAAGCAGTAGTAGCGCTGCTCAGCCTGGCTGTGCCGCATGTCGCGCGCTATGACGCGGCCGGGATCGAGAAAGGCAATCTGGGCCTCGCCAAACGACACGCCGTGCTTTCGTTGATTCTCGGCATCCTTGGCCGGGTCCCAGTCGAAATCGGCTGCCATGGCGGGAGACTACCATCGGTATGGAGAAAGAGCCATACAACGGTATGGAATATGTGCGCGGCCTCTAACGTTTGAAATCAGCCGCCGCCGCGGGCGGTCGGCTGCATTGATGGGTTAGGCGGTCCTCTCGGTACAAGGCCACGCGCTTATTGCTCCTGAGCAAGTTCAAGACATTTTGTGGCGTTAGCCAATAGATCCTTCCCATCCAGAAACGACAGCGACTCAGTATCAAAGGCACGTGCGCCAAAATCGGATATCAGGGTGGAGGCGGAATGGAATACTGACGCGCATTCCATGAAGTTCCCGCCAAACCCAAGAGAGTAGACGGCACTCACTTCTACGTCACTAAGTGCCATCTCCGGATAGTCCGTATCTATTTCGTCGTAGTCGAGATGACCAAGGTAGAAGCCCGACTTCTTGGAATCGTAAGTGAGTGGAAGAAAGCCTTCGTGTTCGTTTAAGTCCAGGAGTTCGGTGATCTGGATAGGAACCCCGTTCCGGGTCATTGCTGATTGCCACTCTTGTGCAGAAGGCGGAGCTTTCAGTGTGAAAAGGATTAGTAGCTCCATAGACATTCGATCTGTCTCCTGCGGGAGTTCTGGGCGCCTAACGTTCCGGTTCAGCAGCGGCGCGCTGACCTACGTTCCTTCGCACTTTATCCATCACCGTCTGCTGCAACCGGTTGTTATGCGCTACTGCCACGCCCATTCCTCAACGATTGCGTTCGTCCTGGCCTCATAGACGAGCGTTCGACTCTGCCCGCCTGGATTCCCGACGTCCAACGGCTCCGCGAACGCTGCTTTGTGCCATAACTCCAGCTCGAGCAAGCCATCCGAGCGGCGCTTGATGGGAGTCAGATAGAAGTCATCCGAGTTAACCCCACCCGCACTCAGGTGTTCGATGGCAGCTCGGACAACCATCTGATCTCCGGACTCAAACGCGTCAATCTGGGTAAGTGGCCTGGCGTCGATCTCCTGCGGCGTGAAGACGTGATCCTGCTCGCACGCGCCAACAGCGATTGCAAGGATTGTTGCGAGCATGATGCGTTCAATGAGGCGCATAACGGTTCAGCTGAGCGCCGCGGCTGCGGCGGTTTAGGATTGGCACTTTATCGCCCACGCGTGCGCACCAGCGATTAGTTAGGTGGCGAAACAGTCTGAACGATGGTGGTGGTCGCGATAATGAGGAGGACACCAGTAGAAAGCGCGGCAGCGATCCGGACGACGGGGCCGAGCCAGCGTCGTTCGGTGTTGTATGCGCAGCGCCACAGCGCAATTTGAAAGTACAGGGCGCCGGCGACGCCGACAACGAAGGGTATGAGCCCCAATGCCAGCGACTGTGGAACGATGAATGCCGCAATAAGTGCAGGCACTGCTGCCAAGACGCCATACAGCCAGAAGACTCTCAGGAGGCGAGACTCACCCCTGAGGGGGTTCATCAGGAATGCCAAGAGCGTGGCCACCTAACGACTACGCTGACCGGCGCGTGCCCTTTGCCGCGCGTCCGGTCGAGCGTTTGGTTAGAGGCCGGTCGGAATGGCGGTCGGCGTACGTGTCCAGCAGGCTCCGGATCATTCTCTGATACGGCACCTTTGAGCGCGCGGCATGGGCCTTGAAGAAGTCCACGCTCTTCTTGCTGAGGGAGATGGTGACCTTGACGCCATCTTCCTTCAGGACGAGCTGGTCGGGAGGCGGCAGAAAGTCATCAATGACCTCCAGCCGGCCGAGCGGCTCATCTGTGTACTTTTGAATGTGCTTCATACAGTTTCCTGCCTCTGCGCCAGAAACCGGCGCCGATGATCCTAATGACGTTACCTCGATAGGTGAACCTGACCGTCAGGACACCCTCTGATACGCGGCCGAAGCAGTAGTAGCGCTGCTCAGCCTGGCTGTGCCGCATGTCGCGCGCTATGACGCGGCCGGGATCGAGAAAGGCAATCTGGGCCTCGCCAAACGACACGCCGTGCTTTCGTTGATTCTCGGCATCCTTGGCCGGGTCCCAGTCGAAATCGGCTGCCATGGCGGGAGACTACCATCGGTATGGAGAAAGAGCCATACAACGGTATGGAATATGTGCGCGGCCTCTAACTAAACATGGGGGGATGAAGTGACGCGATAAATCCCGTCACTCTGTCCGGATATGTAGATCGACGCCCGTCCAGGTTCCTGTTTCCATTCATGGCGGCTCGCTGTTCGGTGGGCGGCGGCACTGGAAGGATAGGGAGCGTGGTGGCGGAGGGCGCGGGGCTTCTGGAGGTGGCTCGGGGGAGGATGCGGGTCCGGCATCTGGCGTACCGGACGGAGCAGGCGTACCTGCAGTGGATCCGGCGGTACGTGGCGTTTCACCATCGGCGACATCCTCGGGACCTTGGGCCGGCCGGCGTGGAGCAATTCTTGACCCATCTGGCGGTGGATCGCAAGGTCAGCGCGTCCACCCAGAACCAGGCGTTGCAGGCTCTGCTGTTCCTGTACCGGGAAGTCCTGGGGGTGGAGCTGCCGTGGCTTGACAATATCACCCGGGCGTCAGCCTCCCGGCGCCTGCCGGTGGTGCTCAGCCGGTCTGAGGTCCGGGCCATCCTGGCCCATCTGGACGGTACGCACTGGCTGGTGGCGAACCTCCTGTACGGCTCCGGGCTGCGACTGATGGAGGCGCTGCGGCTGCGGGTGAAGGACCTGCTGCTCGAGCGGAGCGAGCTGATCGTCCGGGATGGCAAGGGGGGCAAGGACCGGGTCACTGTGATCCCGGCGGCCCTCGACGTCCACCTGCGGCGGCACCTGGAGACGCTCCGGCAGTGGTTCGAGCAGGAGCGGAGGCGGGGCGCGCCCGGCGTGTCACTGCCCCAGGCGCTGGCGCGGAAGTACCCGCGGGCGAATTGCCAGTGGGGGTGGCAGTACCTGTTTCCGTCGGCCGTGCTATGCCGGGACCCGTACTCGGGCCAGCCGGTGCGGCACCACATCTACGACCAGACGATCCAGCGGGCGGTGAAGGTCGCCGTGCAGAAGGCCGAGATCCAGCAACCCGCCAGCTGCCACACCTTCCGCCACTGCTTTGCGACCCACCTGCTCGAGGACGGCTACGACATCCGCACGGTGCAGGAGCTGCTCGGCCACAGCGACGTGAAGACCACGATGATCTACACGCACGTGATGGGGAAGGGGGCGAAGGGGGTGAGGAGTCCGCTGGACCGGGGTTAGGCCGGGCGATACATCCCCATGGCCGTCAGCAGGCCCTTCTCCACGGCCGACAGTTCCCCAGGCAGCAGGCGCGTCAGCGGGCCCTGAAGGAGCCGCTGCCGGTCTATGGCCCGTGGCTCCGCCGTGATTACCTGGGACAGCTCCTTCAGCTTCCCGCGGGGCGAGATGGTCACCCGGACCGGTCCGGGATTCTGCCGAAGCTTCGTGGTCAGCGGCAGGATGACCACGGTGGGGTAGCCTGCCGAGGTCAGGGCATTGTCCTGCACGATAAGCACCGGCCGGGTCTTGCCGATCTCGGCTCCGCGCGCGGGGCCGAGTCGTGCCAGCCATACTTCGCCGCGCTTCATCCCGGCCGTCGCCTGGGCTTGGACTTCTTGCGCCCATAGACCGGGGGCTTTTCACGTGCCGCAAGCAGCCGGGACTTGCCTCCCGACTCAGCCAGCGCAAGGGCTTCATTTTCCAGGGGGAGGAATTCCTCGGCGCGGGCCAGGACCTCTTCCCGATCCTCTCCCATCGCACTCCGGACGTAATCCGCAATGAACTGCTCGCGTTCCTGCCGCGCCAGGTACTCGGCGATGGCAGTGCGAGCGATTTCCGATCGTGCCTTCTTGGCCCGGGCTGCTTCCCGGCCCAGACGGGCGTCGAGGTCCTCCGGCAGGCGCAGGCTCATGAGGGACATCGTGATTCCTCGTGTAATACATTGCGTAATACGAGTAATCGTAGCATCGACAGCGGGGCCGGAGCATCCGCCAAAACGCGACTTGCGGTGCAGAAATGCAAAGGGCCGGCACCTTGCGGGGCCGGCCCTCTGTTTAGTCGTCGCGGGTCGTGATGGTCGCGCGTGAACGCGCTCCTACATGTTGGCGATGAGCTTGTCGCCGAACTCGGAGCACTTCACTTCCTTCGCGCCGTCCATGAGGCGCGCGAAGTCGTAGGTGACGGTCTTGTCGCCGATGGTCTTGTCCATGGCGCTGATCACCAGGTCCGCCGCCTCGGTCCAGCCCAGGTAGCGCAGCATCATCTCGCCGGAGAGGATGACGGAGCCGGGGTTCACCTTGTCCAGGTTGGCGTACTTGGGCGCGGTGCCGTGGGTGGCCTCGAAGACGGCGTGGCCGGTCATGTAGTTCACGTTGCCGCCCGGCGCGATGCCGATGCCACCGATCTGGGCGGCGAGGGCGTCGGAGAGGTAGTCGCCGTTCAGGTTCATGGTGGCGATCACGTCGAACTCGCTCGGGCGGGTGAGCACCTGCTGGAGCGTGATGTCGGCGATGGCGTCCTTGATGAGCACGGCGCCCTTCGCCAGCGCGGCCTTCTGCTCCTCGTTGGCGGCCTTCTCGCCCTTCTCTGCCTTGGTGCGCTCCCACTGGTCCCAGGTGTAGACCTTGCTGCCGTACTCCCGCTCGGCGACCGCGTAGCACCAGTTGCGGAAGGCGCCCTCGGTGTACTTCATGATGTTGCCCTTGTGCACGATCGTGATGCTCTTGCGCTGGTTGGCAACGGCGTACTCGATGGCGGCGCGGAACAGGCGGTCGGTGCCTTCCTGGGAGATGGCCTTGATGCCGATGCCGGACGTGCCGGGGAAGCGGATCTTGCCGTACTCCTTCGGGAAGTTGGCCTTGAAGAGCTCCAGGAACTTCCGGTTGCCCTCGGTGCCTGCCTCGAACTCGATACCGGCGTAGATGTCCTCGGTGTTCTCCCGGAAGATCACCATGTCGACTTCCTCCGGCTTCTTCACCGGGGAGGGCACGCCCTTGAACCAGCGCACGGGGCGCAGGCAGACGTACAGGTCGAGCAGCTGGCGGAGCGCCACGTTCAGCGAGCGGATGCCGCCGCCGATGGGCGTGGTGAGCGGCCCCTTGATGGACACCAGGTAGTCCCGGCAGGCCTCGACCGTCGCGTCGGGCAGCCAGGTGTTGTAGGTGTCGTAGGCCTTCTGGCCGGCGTAGACCTCGAGCCAGTGGATCTGCTTCTTGCCGCCGTAGGCCTTCTTCACCGCGGCGTCCAGCACGCGCACGGAAGCCCGCCAGATGTCGGGGCCGGTGCCGTCGCCCTCGATGAACGGAATGATCGGGTTGTTGGGGACCGTCAGCCTGCCGTTGCTGATGGTGATCTTGGCGCCGCCAGCCGGCGGCGTGAGGGTGGGTTCTGCCATGGGGACTTCCTGTGCGGGTGCTGCGTTAAGCCGTGCATTATCGCAGCCCCGTATCCCGCCCGTAAACGTCAGGGCGGAAATTGACCACCCCGTCGGGCGTCACCCAGGCCGTCAGGTAAACCACGTATATCGCTATGGGACGGGAGAGTTTCACGGTGCGGGTCGTAGGAGCGCCTTCAGGCGCGACCCCCCTCCCGCCCGAGACTCGCGGACTCGATTCGGGCGGGAAGGGGGTCGCGCCTGAAGGCGCTCCTACGAGGCGCGCTGCAAGCTCCTCCGGCTGCTCCAGCCTTATGCAGCCCGAGCTGAGCGTGCGGCTGTTCAGGTCGAAGAGGCGCCTCGACGGGGTGTCGTGAAGGAAGATGTCCCAGGGATTGGAAAGCACGAATTTCAGCTTGCCGAGGCTGTTCAGCGGGCCCGGGTCCTGGCGCAGCCGGTAGGGGAAGCGGTCGGCGCTCAGCCGGTGCCAGTCGATGCGGGCCGGGTCCTGCTCGCGGCCCTGGCTGTCGATCACGCGGATGCCGAGGCGCGCGAGGAAGGTCGGGTCCTCCTGCTGGGTCGGCAGCAGGTCCTCCACCGCGATGGTGCGCGGCACGGACCAGGGCGGGTTCTCCACGATCGCGGTGACGGTGTCCTGGAAGCTGGGTGTGGGCCGGTCCGGGTGGCCGGCGATGATCCGCATCGTGAGCGCGGGCGCGCCGTCCTCGACGAGTTCCAGGGTGCCGCCCGGCACGTTGGCCCACAGGTAGCGCGGGCCGAAGTCCCGGGGCAGCCAGCCCCAGCGGGTGAGCGTCGCCTGCAGCTGCTGCACCCGGTCCGCGGCGGGCACGTTCAGCGCCGCCAGCGTCCGTTCGTCGGGCGCGCCGGACTCCGGCAGTCCGTGGCGGGCCTGGAAGCCCTGCAGCGCCCGCTGCAGGTTGCCGTCGAAGAACCAGGCGTCCGCGGTGCCGGGCGCGCCGTCCGAGTCGCCCGTGATGCGAAGCCGGTCCCGCAGTGCGATGACGCGCACGTCGCGTTGTCCCGGTTGCAGCGCGAGGCCGGCGGGCAGTGCGGGCCAGCCGCCGGCGGCGTCGAGCTGCTGGTAGCGGGTGAGCGCCTCCCGGAGGCGCACGGCGTCCGCCGGCTCGGGCTGGCCGGCAGTGACCGTCGCGAGGGGAATGTGCCAGTCGGGATCCTGCGCCGGCGTGCCGGCAGCCGACGCTGCGGCGAGAAGCAGGGCCAGCGCGACGCCAGCCCGCACTTCAGGCAGCGGCTCTTCCGGCAGCAGCGGGCCGGAAGCGGCGGCGCGCAGCGAGGGCGCCGACCGCTGTGCCGAGCAGCCAGATGCCGGCGGGCAGCGGCACGGCGGAGATGGTCACCTGGGTGCCGGTGAACGTGGGATAGAAGCGCTGGTAGGTGGGCACGTAGCTCGCGAAGCTGCCGGAGAAGTCGTCGGCGTCGATGAGGCCGAGCGTCGCGATGCTGCCGGGCGTGCCGGTCGCCGTGAAGGAGAAGGTGCCGACGGTGCCGGTGTCGGGGGCATTGTCGAAGCCGAAGGTCACGGTCTGGTTGTTGCCGTTGGTGGCCACCACCGGCGCCGAGAAAAAGGACAGGCCGCCCGCCAGCGCGAAATTGCCGTAGGTGAGCAGCGTCCTGTCGAAGTTCACGACGATCTCGCCGCCGTAAAGGCCCGGGTGCGCGCCGGGCGCATCCGCGGCGTCCAGCACCAGGTTCACCGTGAACGCGCCGTTCTGCGCCACGGTGTCCGCGGAGGGCACGAGGGCCAGGCTGGAGGCCTGGGCGGCGCCCGCGGTCGCGGCCAGCAGCAGGACGACAGCGAAATGGCGGATGTTCATGGGGCGATCTCCGGGCCGGTCGCCACATCGCGGAGCAGGCCCACGTCCTTGATGCGGCCCTGGCCCTCCAGGGTGACGTCGATGATGTGCGTGATGCCCCGCGGGCCGTCGGCCTCGCCGACGATCGCGCCCTGCACGAAGTTGCCGGAGCCCGTGACGTTGCTGGTGAACTGGTCGGGCGCCGAGATCAGGTTGGCGCCGGACACCGTGCCGCCCGCGCCGAAGCTCCAGGCCGGGTTGGTCCACGTGCCGGTCCAGCCCGGGCTGGCGCCGAAGTTCACGGTCATGTCGCCCGTGGTGGCGTTGTTCACGGACATGGGGCCGCTGAAGTTCAGGCTCACGTTGCCCGCGTTGAGCGCGTCGAGGCCTGCCTGGCTGGTGGCGGTGCCCCAGGCGAAATAGCCCGATTGCGCGTTGTCCCGGGTGCCGTGGGTCCAGACGTCGGCGGCGAGCACGATCTCGTCGCTCTCGTCCCGCACGATCCGTGCAATCAGGCGCGAGTTCACGTCGCCCTGCCGCCCGGTCGCGCGCAGGTTCTCGTAGCCGTCGGCCCGCGGCTGGACGTTGGTCGTCATGGGCACCGACGTGATCTCGCCGCCGCCCTCGGGACGGATGACGAAGTCCGTGCCGTCGCTGGCCAGGTCGATGCGGCCGAAGACGGTGTCCTCCGCCTCGCCGGTGCTGGTGACGCCGCTCACGATGGTGGCGAAGCCGCAGGGCGTGCCGGGCTGGCAGCCCTCGACCGGCAGCAGGGGTTCAATCGCTGGCACGCACTGGGCCGACAGCTCCGAGCCGGCATCGCAGTCCAGGTAGGTGTCCGGGAAATCCAGGGAGGCAAGGGGCGCGTCGGCCGCGGGCGCCAGTGCGGCCCAGGGGCCCCAGCAGAGCACGGAGCCGGCGGCGCCGGGCCCGGAGCAGGGGTCCACGGGGGCCGAAGCGACGGCGGCGGGCTCTGCCCGCGGTCCGGCGGCCGGTGCGATGGCGGCGAGCTGGTCCTTGCACGCGTTGATCTCGCTCTTCGGCGCGGCCTTGGGATCGCCGGCCCAGCGCTCGAGCAGCTGGGCGCAGTCCGCATCCGAGCGTGGCGTCGCGGCCTGGGACTGCAGCGACACCGCGAACAACGCGACGGCGGCGACGGCCAGTAACTTGTTGAGCATGGAAATTTCCCCGATCTCCCTGGCGCGATGCGCCGGAAAATTCTTCTCTTGTTGACTAGGTCTTCTACACCAAGCGCTGCTTTACTTCACGATGCACCGCGGGAAACTGCGAACCAGTTCTCAATTGAACGTAAGCTGGCGGCGCGACTGACGTGGCCACGGTCATCAAAAGGCCCGGGAGAGCCCGAGGCTGACCTGGTGCCGGTCGTACTCGTAGATCGGCACGTCCGACTGGTTGTCCGTGTAGGTCCAGGACCCGACCAGCGACCAGCCCGCCAGCCAGCCTTCCCGGTAGTCGTGCTGGAAGCCGGCCGTGGCCCGCAGCTCGTCATCGTCCCGGCCGGTATTGAACACGGGCTGCACGCCATCGAAGTCGTACCAGCGGTAGCCGACCCGGGCGAAGATGGAGCCGTTGGTCCAGGCCTGGCTGATGAAGCCGGCGAAGACCTCAGGCCCCGCGTAGCTCAGCACGTCCGCGTCGGCGTCGAAGTTGAAGTAGCTCACGCCGGCCTGCACGAGCAGGCTGCGTTCGCGGAAGTAGCGGCCCACGGTGAGGCTGCCGGACTGGTAGTTGCCGTCCCGGCCCGCCTCGTCGCCGCCCCGGTAGTTGCGGTCCGTGATGAAGGCGTCCAGCGCCACTTCCCAGTCGTCGCCGACCTGCCAGGCGATGCCGGGATTGAGGCTGGTGAAGAGCGCGAGGTTCTCGCCTCCCAGGAAGATCTGGTCGGCCTGCACGGCCACGTAGGCCCGCCAGTGGCCCGGCACGATCCACGCGGGACCCGTCCGGGCCGTCAGCACGCCCAGGTTGAAGTCCGTCTCGTCGAAATAGGCCCGGTAGTAGCCGTTGAGCTCGCTCTGCCACACGAAGCTGCCCTGGGTCTCGCCCCAGTCGAAGCGCTGGTCCGGGTTGAAGGTGTGGGCTATGCCTGCGTTGATCACGCCGGCCCAGTCGCTGGTCTCCTGGGACGCGGGCACGACGGTGAAGGGCAGGCCGCCGACATCGATGACGTCCCGGGACGGGCCGATGTTGACGTTGGAGTCGTACATGACGCCCGCGTAGAGGGACGGCGACCACAGGTGCCGGGGCGAGTAGCGGCGCTCGTCCGCGTCGATCTGGGCCAGGAAGGCCAGCACGGTGGCGCGCACAGCGGGCGGCGTGTTCGGGTCGTCAAGCACCAGTCGGGCCTCCCGGCGCGCGTCGGCGTAGTCCCGGGACAGGTAATGGACCTTCGCCAGTTCCAGCCGCGCGCGGCTCAGCGATGGATTGGCGGCGAGCAGGTTGGTGAGCCGCTCACGCGCGGTGCGCAGGCGCTCCTGCTCGATGGCCTGCATGGCCGCGTCGAAGTCCTGTTGCACGCTGCTCGCGCTGGCGCTCGCCTGTTCCTCTGCCTCCGCCCGGTCGAGCGGCGCGGTGACGAACCCGAGGGCCATGATGGCGGTCAGGCAGGCGCCGGCGGTGCGCCGGGAGGCGACGGTCATAAGCTTGCTTTCCATAAGCCTTTTTGTTGTAGTTTCTTGGCCTTGCGCAAAACTACTACACCTCGTATCAACACTCCATCGACCCTGTCAGCTCCCCCGCGGTCAGCGGGGCAAAACGCGCTCCCAGGGCCGGCGTCCGTCGTTCTGTATCTCGTCTTATGTCTGGCGTCTGTTCGCGCGGCCGCATTTCCCGCCGAACTCTTCGGCTACCGGCAGCTGCCCCAGGACCAGATCTCCGATTTTCCACAGTGGCTGCGGGTCCTTGAACGGCACCTGAAGGACGACCTCCGGGACGGTCCCGACGCGGGGGACTGCACGGCGCGGGTCTTCAACCGCTGCCACCTGGCCGAGTGGCGCCGCTTCCTCGAGAAGACCCGGGGCCTGCCGGCGAACGAGCAGCTGCAGGCCGTGAACCGCTTTGCCAACACCCGCGAGTACGTGCTCGACATCGACAACTACGGCATCGAGGACTACTGGGCGATTCCGCGGGAGTTCCTCGGCGCGGGCGGCGACTGCGAGGACTACGTGATCACCAAGCTCTTCTCGCTGCTCTGGCTCGGCTACCCGGCCGACGACCTGCGCCTCGTCGTCGTCCAGGACACCAACCTGCGCGTGCCCCACGCCGTGCTCGCGGTGGCCCGCGGGCGGGACACGCTGATCCTCGACAACCAGGTGCAGGCGGTGCTGCCGGACCGGGAGGTGGTGCACTACGTGCCCGTGTTCTCCATCAACCAGTCCCGCTGGTGGATCCACCTGCCGCCCACATGAGCGCTGCCGTCGCCAGTCGTCCTGCCTTGTCGCCAGTCGCGATCGCCGTGCTCGCACTGCTCGTGCTGGTGGGCCTCGGCGCCCTGCTGATCAATGTCTATATAGAGGGCGAGCGGCAGCGGGACCTGCTGCAGTGGGAATCCCGGCTCGGGCTGGTGGCGGACGCCAAGGCCGACGCCGTCGCGCGCCTGCTGGCAGCCGACCGCCGCGAGATTGAGGAGCTGGCGCAGAACGCGTCGCTGCAGCTCTACCTGTGGCAGGTGGTCAAGGCCCGCCAGTCCGCTGCCGCGGCGGCCGAGCCGGCCCAGCAGGCCTACCTGCGCAACCTCATCGTCGCGGCCGCGGAACGGGGCGGCTACCTGCCGGATGCCGGTTCCCTGGTGCCCGCCAACGTGCCGCGCCCGGCCACGTCCGGCCTGGCCCTGCTCGATGCGGAGCTGAACGCCGTGGTGGTCACGCCGGGCCTCGGCGCCAGCCTCGATGCCGGCGCCGGCCCCTTCGGCGATGTGGCCCGGCGTGCGCTGGCCACGCCGTCCCGGCCCGTGGTGGACCTGGTGCTCGGCCCCGACGACCGGGCCATGGTGGTGATCGCCGTGCCCGTGAACGCGGTGCCCGGCGCGCTGCAGGCGGGCGCCGCCGGTGGCGGCCCCGCCGGCGTGCTCCTCGGCGTGCGCGGCGCGGACCAGGAGCTGTTTCCCCTGCTCGGGCGCGGCCCCGCCTTTGCCGAGGACAGCGAAACCCTGCTCCTGGCCCGCCGGGACGACAGCGTGCTGTTCCTCTCCCCGACGCGGGAGGGCGCCAACGCGCTCCGCCGCAGCATGCCGCTCGAGCGCCCCGCCGCCGACTCCGATCTCGCCGAGGTGTCCGCCGTGCTCGCGCCCGACGGCTTCGCCGAGCTCGACAACTACCGCGGCACCCCCGTGCTCCAGGTGAGCCGGCGGATCCGCGGGCAGGCCGGCGACGACCAACGCCGGGAAGGACAGGGCTGGGTCCTCGCCCAGCAGGTCAATGCCACGGAGGCGCTGAGCGGCGCCAACGAGCGGCGCACGTTCCTCCTGGCGACGCTGTCGCTGCTCCTCGTGGCGATCGCGGCGCTGGCGGTGGCTGCCTGGCGCCACGGCAGCAGCGTCCGTGCGCGGCACCAGGCGGACGAGCTGCGGGACAAGGCCGCCAAGCTCCAGCGCCAGACCGACCTGCTGCACACGATCACGGACAACCTGGACGTGCTCACCGTGCTCATCAACCGGGACCAGGAGGTGATATTCACCAACCAGGCCACGGCGACCGCGGCGAAGACGAGCATCGCCGGCATCGTCGGCGGGCGGTTGTCGAACATCTTCGGCCACGCCACGGCGGTCCTGATCGGCGGGCTCAGCGAGGACGTGCGCCGCCAGCGCCAGCCACAGCACCGTGTCCTGCCGCTCGCCCTCGGCGGCGCGCTGAAGAGCTTCCAGGTGAGCCTCATCCCCGTCGAGCGCATCGGCGAGCGGCGCCAGCTGGTGCTGCTCGTGCTGAGCGACATCACCGAGCTCAAGGTGGCCGAGCAGCAGCACGCGGACCTGCTGCGGGAACTGGTGGGCAAGCTGTCCGACGTGGTCGACCTGCACGACCCGTTCTCCGCCCACCACGCCAGCCGCATGGCCGAGGTCGCCCAGGCCGTGGCGCGGGAGCTCAGCCTGCCTGACGACGAGCGCGAGACGCTCGGCCTCGCGGCGACGCTCGCCAACATCGGCAAGATCATGCTGCCCAGCGAACTCCTTACCAAGACCGAGCCACTGACCCCCGCCGACCGGGAGCTGCTCCGCAAGCACGTGGACTACAGCCTCGAGCTGCTGAAGGGCCTGGACTTCGAAGGCCCCGTGCTGGACGTGATCGCCCAGAAGCAGGAACTGCTCGACGGCAGCGGCTACCCCCGCGGCCTGACGGAGCAGCAAATGACCCTCTCCGGCCGCATCCTCTCGGTGGCGAACGCCTTCGTGGCACTGGTGAGCGTGCGCGCCTACCGCCAGGGTGTGTCCATCGATGCCGCGCTGGAAGAACTCCTCCGCGGCGCCGGCACCCAGTACGACCGGCGGGTCATCGCGGCGCTCTTCCACGTGGCGGCGAATCGCCAGGACTGGACGCAGTGGGGCTGATCGATCCGCGGTAACTCCCGCGGCCGGTGGGGGAAGCCGGGTCGGCG
>JBEBHH010000036.1:0-35482 GCA_040080965.1 Gammaproteobacteria bacterium
CCGCTCCTACGAAGACAGTGTCGGCGTAGGCGAGCAGGTCGCCCGCACTCCGTGTGATGCCGAAGGCCGCGTCGTTGAACAGCGGGATGTCGCCAGCGCCCGTGCGGATTCCCCGGAGAAAATCCGTGGCCCGCCGGGCAGCCGCGGCGAGCAGGGCAACTTTCTCCGCAGGCACGAATCCGGGATTTCGCGCGAGCAGATTGACTACGTCCAGGTAGTCCTCGAGCACGATGCAGTGATACATCGGGCTGCGCTCCACGTGCCCGCCGTCGGGCAGCACCTGGGCCTCGGCCTCACTGCCCAGGATGTCGAGTCCCAGTGCCAGCCAGCGCGTGGCGGCAGGCCCCGACAGGCAGGCGCCCGCAAACACCAGCGCCTTGCCGTTCTTCAGCAGGTGATTGGCCAGCAGGTGGTACTCCACGTCGCCTTCCAGCGCGGCAACCTGGTGGGCCAGGCTGTCCTGCCAGGTGCGGGGCACGCCACCGGGTGGCAGCGACAGGAAATACTTGAGCCAGTTCACCACCCGCAGCGAGACCGGGTAGGGCTCCCAGGCATCCTCCGCGCCGACGGGCACCCGCGCGATCCAGTCGTCGATCAGCGCCGCCTTCGCCGCGGCATCGAGGCCCGGCCAGGCGAGGTAGTCGAAGTAGTGCAGGTTGTAGCGCCAGAGCTTGGGGGCGTCCCGCGCCACCCAGTCCGGATGCCGGACGGCAAAGGGCCTGCCCTGGCCGACGAAACTGATCTGGCCCGGCACTGGTGCCGGCTCGGGCCCGGGCAGGAACGCGGCGTGCCGCGCCGCCGGTCGCAATTCCACGGCGGGTGGAGCGGCAGGCGGCCGCGGCGGGACCAGGCGGCGCCTGAGCTGGCTCGCGATCTGCCCCGCCCGGAGGTGACGCACGGTATGAAAGTAGAGTGGCAGGCGGCCGGCCACGGACCGGCGGACCGGACCGGCCTCGGCGGCCAGGTCTCGCCCGGGTGGCGCCAGGGCTCCGGGATCCTGCGGGGCAGTCATGTCCGCGCGTGCATGGCCTCGACGGCATCGAAGGTGGACGCGGTGACCTCCACCAGTTCCGCGAAAGGCATTGGCGACGGCTGGCCGGCGGTGATGGCGGCGATGAACGCGGCCATGCAGGCCTCGTTGCCCTTGTCCTGCTTCCAGAGATTCAGCTTCGTGAAGCCCGGCCAGCCGAAGCCCGTGAGCCGCCGGAAGTTGTCCAGCTGCAGGACCGCCCCGCGGCAGAAGACTTCCAGCCGCTCCTTGGGCAGCGAGCGGTGGCCGTTGGCCAGGTAGTGCACCGTGCCGAAGGAACCGTCCTCGAACTCGAGGGTGATCACCGCCTTGTCGTCGCGCACGACGACCCCGGGCGCAGGGCCCATGCGGACGGCATGGGTGCGGCGGATCGGCGACGCCGCGAGGAAGCGCAGCAGGTCCACGAAGTGGCAGCCCTCCCCGATGATCCGGCCGCCACCCTGGGCATCGCTCTGGGTCCAGTGTTCCGGCGGGATGTCCCCGGCGTTCACCGTCATCGTGAACACCTTGGGCTCTGACGTGGCGGCCAGCAGTTCGCGAATGCGCACCACCTGGGGCGCGTACCGGCGGTTGAAGCCCACCATGACCACCGGCCTGAACCCGCCGGCGATCGCCGCCGCGTGGGCGGCGCTGATGTCGTCGAGCTGGGACCGGGTGATCGCGAGCGGCTTCTCGACGAACACGTGCTTGCGAGACCGCAGCGCCTGCACGACCAGCGCGGCGTGGCTGTCGTGGCGCGTGGCGATGACCACCGCGTCGGTATCGGCGGCCGTGATGGCGGCCGTCGAGTCCGTGGCCGCGGCGGCGAAGCCGTGCTTGCGGCCCGTGCGCACGCCACTGACACCGGCCGCGCTCACCAGCGTCTGGAGGCGGGCCGGCGTGGCGGCCAGGGCGGGAATGAGCACCTGGGCGGCGTAGTTGCCGGCGCCGATGACGGAGACGCGGGGGGCGGCGGTAGGAGCGCCTTTAGGCGCGACCACTGCCTGAGTCGCGGCTGAAGCCGCTCCTACGGCGAGCGAAACGGTGCGGCTGAGGGGCCCGGCAGCACCGGGCGGGTACTCCAGCACGATCGCCAGCGGGCTGCCCGAGGCCAGCTGCTCGTAGCCCCGCGCGGCGTCGTCGATCCGGCAGCGCTCGCTGATCAGCGCGCTGACATCCAGCCGGCGCGCCGCCAGCAGTTCCAGCACAGCCTCGAAATTCCGCTGCTCGGTCCAGCGCACGAAGCCCAGCGGGTAATCCTGGCCCTGCTCCTCATAGGCGGGGTCGTAGCGCCCGGGGCCGTAGGAACAGGACACCTGGAACGAGAGTTCCTTGTCGTAGAAGTCCGCCCGGGACAGCTGCAGCCCGGTGACACCGACCAGCACGATGCGGCCGCGCTTGCGGCACATCTGCGCCGCCTGGTGCATGGGCTCGTTGCTTTGCGTGGACGCGGTGATGACGACGGCATCCACGCCCCGGCTGGCGGATACCCGCCGGGCCGCCTCCAGGGGATCCTCCCCCGCCGACAGCACGCAGGTTTCCGCGCCGAAGGTCCGCGCCAGCGCGGCGCGGCCCGGGTCGGGGTCGATGCCCAGCACCCGGCAGCCGTTCGCCCGGAGCAGCTGGACGGCCAGCAGGCCGATCAGCCCGAGGCCGGTCACGACCACCGTCTCGCCGAGCGTGGGTTGCACGAGGCGGATGCCCTGCAGGGCGATGGCGCTGACCACCGTGAAGCAGGCGGCCTCGTCATCGACGCTGTCGGGAATCGCCGCGCAGAGGTTCTCGGGAATGCAGACGTACTCCGCGTGGGGACCGTTGGAAACCACCCGGTCGCCAACCTGGAAGCGCGTGACGCCCGCTCCCACCTCGACGACGACGCCGGCATTGCTGTAGCCGAGCGGGATGGGCTTGTCGAGCTTGGCCTGGACGGAGCGCATCGTGGGCCCGATGCCGTCGGTCCGCAGCTTGTCGATGACCATGCGCACCTTGTCCGGCTGCTGGCGGGCCTTGTCCAGGAAATTGGCCCGGCCGAACTCGAGCAGCATGCGCTCGGTGCCGGCCGAGACGAGCGAACGGCCCGTGCGGATCAGGAGGTGGCCACGGCGGACCAGCGGCACGGGCACCTGCTCGACGATGGTGTCGCCCTGCTTGAGGTCCTGGAGGATCTGGTGCATCGGGAAGGATTCCTGGCGCTTGGGTGATGAAACCGGTGAAGGTCAGTCGCAAAGCCAGCCCCGGGGGAGCCGCCGGGCAAACTGGCCATTGCCGCCCGGTCGGCAGAGATCCGTGGTTTCGTTGCGGCCGCAATCGGCGCAATAGAACGACTGGCCGGGTATCGACAGTTCAGCCAGGTCGGCGAAGCGCACCCAGGGCGATGCACCGCCGGCCCGGCCGGCGCACTGGGTGGCGACACCACTCGCGGTAATGCAGCTGTTCGACCCAGCTGTCACGCGTGCAATGGGGCTCGTGACGATCGGGTCGTAGGCGTTGGAGCCGGTCCCGGCAACGATGCCCGCGAAGCCAACGCCGGTGACCGCCAGTTCCGCGTAGCCGCCCTGCCCGCTCGCGGCGGTGGGCCAGAAATAGATGGTTGGCCGTGCCGCGCCCGGGCGCCTGATCGTGCCGGTGATGTTGAGCCCCTGGATCGTCAACGGGCCATACCGGTGGAAGTCGACGACCCTGCCGCTGGGCTGCAGGTCGTCGATGGCGAAACGGCCACCGATCACCTGGACCGGCAGCAGGAAAGAGGCGGAGCCCTCAGGCGTCCTGAGCAGGGCCGCGCTCCCCTCACTGTTCTCGTTGATGATTGCCGTTCCCGTGCGGGAGCCGGCGACGTAGTAGTTCGCCAGCGCAAACCGCCCGTGGAAGCCACCGATGGACGTGAAGCTCCCGTCCTTGACATTGACGAACGCCGCCGCCGTGTTGCCCGTGGCACCGGTCGAATTGACAGCCAGCAGCCGGTGATCGTGCGACTGGGAATGCTCGATCGAGATCCCGGCAGTCGTGACGTTGTAAATGCCGGAGTTGATGATCGTCGCCTGGTCGTTGTCCTCGTCGATGCCATTCCTGGCCGTGAACCGGACACCGTACTGGAGTCCATTGAGGCTGGTGCCGTCGATGATCACGTGGTCCAGTATGTTGTAGCGGGGATTCACGCGGACCGGCAGGCCCTTGGTGAACTCGAAGGCGGCCTGCAGGGGCGCATCCGGACCGGCGCGGATGTAGAGGTTGGTGACCCTGAGGCTCTGGGTGTTCGTCAGGAGGAACATCGGCACGGAGCGCCGGGACCCGGCCCACTCCAGGACGGCCCCGTGCCCGTCGATGACGCCACCGTGGGCGTTGGTGACCGTGAGGGTATCGCGGATGTAGTAGGTCTTGCCGGCGGTCGCGGCCACGGCGCCAAAGTAGGGGTAGCCCTCCACGCGAATTGCGGCATCCAGCGCCTGCTGCCAGCACTCCGTATCGTCACCGCGCGTGGCGTTGCAACCGGGGAAATCCTCCGGCCGGACGTCGGCAACAGCAGTCGCCAGGCAGGACAACGCCGCGGCAAGCGCCAGTGTCGCGCGCTTCCGGACTGTACCGACGCGCATCAGCGGGCCGCCGCGGAGGCAGTAGCACGGCCGCCAACCGGTGCCTGGCCTGGCCCTGCCGGGCTGGCCGGAACCGGTCGCTGGACGGCACCCGGGGGCCGCTCGGGCCGGCGGGGCGGACGCGAGACGCCCATCTGCCGGAGCAGGCGGTCAAGGAGCCAGATCACGATGAGCAGCCGCACGAACGTGGAGTACTCCGTGGCGATGTTCCCGGAGAAATACACCGACAGGTAGTAAGTGGCCATCAGCAGGCACAGGAAGCGCGGGAGGGTCATGCGGAACTCGTCGAGGAAGGCCCCGGCCATCCGGGCGAAGATGAACCCCATCGCCAGCATCCCGACGATCACCGCCGGCCAGCCGAAGTTCCAGTACAGGTCGCCCAGTTGCGTCGTCGGGACGTAGGTATATCGGGATGCGGACAACCCGAACATGCGATTGAACATCTGGCCCGTCGTCGTCACGGGCTTGTTGGGCCAGAGGGCACGCGGCACGAACGACGTGAAGAAATAGCCGAGGCTCTCGCCGTAGAGCATCGGAACCTTGCCACCTTCCGTTCCGGCAACGATGATGTCGATGTAGACCTTGTGGTCGATGCGCCCGCTGAGCGACCTGATGCTCGATTCGGCAACCTCATCCTCGCGTTCGGTCTTGCTCTTCACCACGTCGAGGTTCTCGGCAAACTTGGCAAAGGCTTCGGCAGGGTTCTTGAACCCGCCCTCCATCATCTGCATGCGATACGCATTGAAGTACAGCATGTAGGGGATGGAGACGATGAGCATGACGGCGATGATCTTCAGGTTGACCCGCCCCCGCACGTAGTACAGGCCGAGCAGGAACAGCACGGCGATGCGGAATGAGATCTCCTTGGAGCTGGCGATGAAGCCAAACACGAACTCGGACCCGATGATCACCGCCAGGAGCGTGCCAATCAGTGCCGTCCTGTATTCCCGGGTGAACAGGTAGATGAGCATCACCGCGCCCATCGGCGAGAGGAACTTCAGGTTGGACGCGGCGCTCAGGGGGACGCCGAGAATGGTCTTCGGCATGTAGAAGACCGACACTGTCGAATCGTAGGCCAGCATGAAGATGAAGCCGATCAGCCACATGACGAAACCGAGAAGCATCACCGAGCTGTGGCGCCACTCGTTGGCCAGGAACTTCGAGTGCCGGCGGCCCCGCGCGCGATCGGTGAGGAAATAGCCGGCCAGGAAGCACAGGCCGCCTATGATGACGACGAAATCGGAGGCGGTCAGTGCGCTGCTGTCGCTCACCTTCAGAGCTCCCTGGCCCCACATGAGCTCGGCGGCGGCCCCGTCGATGATCTGCGCTAGCCCGCCGATGGCGAACAGCATGAAGTAGATGCCCATGAAGATGGAGACGAGCCGGTGGCGCGGATTGCCACGGCCGAGCAGGAACGGCCCGGCGCAGATGACAAACATCATCGTCACGTAGGCGATGCGGGCAAACGGGATCTCCTTGTTGAGTATTCCGAGGACGAGCACGGTGATGCTGAACACCAGGCACGACATGATGTACGTGCCCGTGGCGCGCGGTCGCCGGACGGCCGCGGCAGGCCGCGCCGTCGTCCGGGGTGGCGGCTCCGGCTGGCTGGCGTCGCTAGAGGCGATGGGCATGGGCATTCATCAGGACAGGCGGCAATTCTGTGACCCCGTATTGGACTGCGGATTCCCCGTTTCCAACAGGGAACTCATCCTGTTTTCCGCAGAAAAAACATTCTGGCACAGGGCGGATTGCTGAAAATTCACGTCCCGCCCGGGCGCGCACCCGCAAATCGGTCCATCGCCGCTGCCAGAACCTCGCGGGTCACCCGCGCCAGGTCGGCATTATGACAATACCGTAACCCGGCTTCCCGTGCCGCCCGGGACCAGGCCCCGAACTCGGTGCCGTCCATCGCGGCGAAGCGCCCGATGGCCTCCCCGAACGCGGCAGGCCGCCCCAGGGGCAAATCGAAGCCGATGCCCCGGGCGGCGAGGTCCCGCCAGGGAGTCCGGTCCGAGATCAGCAGCGGACAGCCGGCGAGCAGGGCCTCGAGAATGACGTGGCCGAAGTTCTCACCCAGCGTCGGCAGGATGAAGACGTCGTACCCGGCCAGGACGGCGATCACCTGCTCGGGCTGGACCGGCCCCCGGTACCGGACAGTCACCGACGCTGGCAGCCGGCCAATCTGCTGCTCGCACTCGCGCCAGTAGGTCGCGTCCTCGGTGGTGCCGTAGATATCCAGGCTGACGGGCTGCCGCACGGCCGCCAGGGCCGACAGGACGTCCTGGAGATTCTTCATGGGCGAGATGCGGGAGAGGAACACCAGACGCAACGCTCCCGCCAGCTTTGCCTGGCGGGCCGGCTCGTCGCCGGCGTCGACCTTCGGTGGCAGGTTCGGCGCAATGAGTACCCGGGCCTGCCTGCCCCAGAGGCTGCGGATCAACGCGGCTTCGTTCTCGTCGGTGGCCTGCCAGCTGACGTTCTCGAAGAGCTGCAGGAGACGAACGAAGCGCAGCCACGCCACCTTCCGGTTCTTCTTCAGGCCCAGGGCGCCTGGCGAGAACTCGCCCCGGGGCGCAACCAGCACCGGAGTACGCGGGCCCAGCAACCCCAGCCGGCGCAGGGCCAGGGGCATCGCGACCAGCGAGGGGTCCAGGAAGCTGTGGAAGTAGAGCAGGTCCGCCTGGCACTCGCGCACGATCCGCCGCAGGCGGCCCGGCGACCAGTGGGGCTTCGGCAGGTAGGTGACCGGGGTGCCGCCGGCGGGGTACCAGACGTCCGGGAGCTTGTCGGCGTAGGGCTCCGGATGACCCAGGTCGCAGTTGCGCGTGACGATGCGGAAGTCGAAGTCGTCCTTCAGCCACTCACAGAGCCGCATCAGGCTTCGCACCGGCCCGCCGGCCCGAAAGCCGGGCAGGTACCAGCTGGCGAAGCACAGGACGCGGCGTTCAGCCATCGGGGGTTGCGGATGCCGGGGCCGGAGCAAGGGCCGGTGGCAGGTCGGGCGGAAAAGGCGCCGTGGTCGCCGGCAAGGCACCCAGGCCCTGGCGCAGGAGCTCGGCCGTTGGCGTCAGCGTTGCCAGCGCGACCGGTTCGAACGGCGGAATGGTGAAGACCGGATGGGAAAGGGGCCGCTCCGTCAGCCGGGCGATCTCGGCAGCGGCACGCCGCTGGAAATGCCGGGACTGCAGCCGCAGGTTGACGGCTTCTGGCAGGTACGCAATCCAGGCGAGGCCTATCTCCCGGGTGCGCGGCGCTGCCAGCACCGCACTGGCGGCGCTCCGCGCACGCACCTTGAGCCCGGCCAGGAATCCCGGCCTCGCCGCGGCGAACGGATCGATCGAGGGTGTCTCGAGCGTCAGGTCCACACCCGTCACCCCTGCCTCGTGCAGGAGCACGTCCCGCCAGGACCAGGCGGGAGTGGACACCAGGTCGTAGGTCCCCGGGGTTTCGGCGCCGCGCGCAATCTTCAGGATGGCATCCACGATCGTCACGACGTGAGTGACGTTGGACTTTAGCCGCCCCTCCTGCGGCACGATCAGGTTGCCCGTGCGCACCAGCCGGCGCAGCTCGTCGCGAACGCCCTGCAGCTCCCCGTAGACGTGACCGAGCCGCAGCACCCAGGTGGCCTTGCCGGTGCGCCGGCTCGCACGCAGCGCGTCCTGCTCGCCCCGGAGCTTCTCCTTGCCGTAGGCGGTGCTGATCGGCGGGGTCCCCGCCGGGACGAAGTCGGGGCGCACAGCGAGCGTGCTGAAATAGATGATGCGGGCGCCCGGCAACGAGGCGGCCGCCGCGGCGTCGATCAGCCGCCGGTTGGCCTCGCGGGCCTCCCGGGGCCGGCCAATCGCCAGGCTGAAATTCGCCACCAGCTCGCAGTCACCGAGCAGTGCCCGCGCCTCGACGGGATCGGCGGCCCGCCCGTGCCGGCAGCGCAGCCCCCGGGCCCGCAGGAACGCGGAGCCCGACCGGTTGCGGCACACCGGCACCACTTCCACCCCCGGGACCCGGCTGAGCAGCAGGCACACCTCCGAGCCCACCTGGCCATTGGCGCCCAGCACCGCGATCTTCATAGGGGGCCCCTGGCGTGCGCGTAAAGGTCTTCCACCAGCGCGGTGACGCGCCGGCAGGTGCTGGCAGCGACCGGCGACGGGACGCCCGTGGCCAGGCCCTCCAGCAGCCAGCGCCACTCCAGGTAGAACGCCTGGTTGCTGGTGGTGGCGCCGCCGGCGGCTGGCACCAGCTCCACCCCGGCGGAGCGCGGGTCCCGGCCCGACAGCCGCACCGGCGCGCCCGGCGAGTTGCCGAAGCGGAGGCGCGCGTCGGGAAATTCGATCTCCACGTCGTTCTGCTGGGCGTCCAGCCAGCTGAAGACGTAGTCCAGCTCGATGGGCGCTCCGCGTCGGCCCGCCTCCGGGTACAGCAGCACCTTGGCCTCGGCCTTCCGGTCGGCGTGCCCGTCCAGCAGCATGCCCTGGCTGACGATCTCGTGGTCCGCCGCGCCGGTCAGGTGGAGCACCAGGTCGAGCGCGTGGCAGCCGAGCTCCAGCAGGATGCCGCCGCCGCCCGCGGCCGGGTCGTCGAAGTAGCTCTTGTCGGCGCCCGTCTTCGTGGTCCGTCCGCCTTCGGAGATGCGGATCCGCCCGGGTTGCCCGAGCCAGCCTTCCCGGAGGATCTGCCGGACCAGCAGGGTGGAGGCGTAGGTCCGGCGCATGAAGCCGCAGGCAATCCGGTGGGCGGGGAACTGCGCGACGATGCCGTCGTGCTCCTGCACGTTGCGGGCGAAGGGCTTCTCGACCAGTACCGCGACGCCCAGCTTGGCGAGCACGGCGAGGTAACTGGCGCGGACGCCCACCGGAATCGCCAGCAGCACCGCGTCGCAGGCGCCGGCCACGTCGGGCACGGTGGCGACCGGCGCGTGGGGCACGCCGAAGGCCGCTGCCGTGGCAGCGGCGCGCGCGTCGTCCGCGTCAGCGACGAAGGCCACCTGCACGCCCGGCATGGAGGTCAGCACGGGCAGGTGGATCGTCCGCGCGATCACGCCGGTGCCGATCACGCCAATCCGGTGGGTCATGCCGCGGCCCTCGCGTCGGGGCGCTGTGCGCGGACCCACAGCAGGTAGCAGCCCAGCGCGCCCCAGGCCCAGCGGGCCGACGGCCTGAGCGCGTCATAGCCGGCGCCGCCACCCAGAAGTTCCCGGGTGGCCGCGTGGCCGGTCCGGAGGCGCGCGTCCAGGGCCTGCACGTAGATGGCCACGGGGGCGTGGAAGCCGAGCTTCCAGCGCCGTTCCCGCACGGCGGGGGGCAGGATGTCCGCCACCGCGTGCCGGAGGCTGGCCTTGAGCCCGGCCGTGCCCACCCGCTCCGGCGGGGGCACGCCGAAGGCGGCCCGGATCACGCCGTCGTCCAGCAGCGGCACCCGGCCTTCGACGCCGTGGGCCAGGCCCATCCGGTCGCTGTGGAGCAGGAAGCGGGGGATGCACCAGGATTCGATGGCGCCGCGGAGCGCCGCGTTGGTGGCGCCGGCGCCGTCGTGCCGGTGCCAGGAGCCCCAGGCGTCCGCGCCGCCGCGGAAGGCGTCGCCTGCCTGCAGCCCGGCGGCCCGGGCATTGCGGAGCGCCGACAGGCCGTTCCGCACCCGCGCCGGCAGGGCGTGGTAGGCCGCCGCCGCCAGCGGCTGGGCAAACGCCCCGGGCCGGCCCAGCACGTCGGGCGCCACCCGGACGGTCTGGCCGAAGGCGGCGAAGTCGCCCCGGCGCAGCAGGTCCAGCAGCAGCGGCCCGAAGAATGACACGTAGCCCACGAACACCTCGTCGCCGCCGAGTCCGCTCAGCAGCACCTTCACGCCGTGGCGCGCGGCGTCCGCGGCCAGGCAGTACTCGGCGTAGCTCGAGAGGTCCGCGTAGGGCTCCTCCTGGTGCTCCACGTAATCGTCGAAGTTCCGCAGCAGGGCCTCCGGATTCGATGACACCCAGTGGACTTCGTGGGGGCTCCGCACGGCATCCAGCACGGCCTGCTGGTACTGCCGCTCGTCCTGCTCGGCGCGTTCGTCGTGATAGGCAAACAGGTGCAGCGTGGTGGTGTCCCCCCGGGCGATCCGGGCGCGGTCCGCGAGCGCGACCACGGTGGAGGAATCCAGTCCGCCCGACACCGTCGCGCCCAGCGGCACGTCGGACACCAGCTGCTCGTCGACCGCCCGGTCCAGCTCCCGGCGCACGTCGGCGGGCGTGGCCGGCGGTGGCGCCGCGTCGATGCGGTGGTAGCGGCGGACCTGCAGGGCGCGGCCGTCGAAGGCGCCCCAGTGGCCGGGTGGCAGGCTGTTCACGCCGGTGAGCAGGGTTTCGCCCGGCACGTCGTCGGTGCGTCCCATGGCGAGAAAGCGCAGCACGGCGTCGCGGTTCGGGGTCGCATCCACCCAGGGCAGCAGGAGCAGGGCCTTCTGTTCGGACGCCACGGCGAAGCGCGGGCCGGCCTGCGACCAGTACAGCGGCCGGATCCCGACCCGGTCCCGGGCCACGTACAGCTGGCGGTCCCGCGCCGACCACCAGAGGAAGGCGAACTGGCCGTGGATGCGCTCGAGCGCGGCGGGCATCCCCCAGCGCTCGAGGGCGTGCAGCAGGATCTCCGTGTCGCTGGAGCCGCGGAACGTGACGCCGCTGGCGCGGAGTTCATCGCGCAGCGCGTCGGCGCCGAACAGCTCGCCATTGAAGGACAGCGTGCCGCCCGCGCCGGACATCGGCTGGGCACCCTGCTCGCCCAGGCCGCGGATGGCCAGGCGGCGGTGGCCCAGCACCAGGGGCACTGCCGGCGTGTCCGTGGCCGACCAGAGCCCCTCCCCGTCCGGGCCCCGGTGCGTCAGCGCATCCCGCATGCGCCGGGCGACGGCCTCGCGGCCCTCGAGGGGCAGCGACGGATCCCACAGACACATGATCCCGCACATCTCGGAGCTGCCGGGCCCTAAGGCCCTGCTATTGGGCGCGAACCGCGAGCGCTTCCGGTTGCACCGGGAACGCCGCCGGCGGCCGCAGGCCGAGGGCCTCGAGGTGCGCCGTCCAGCGGTGCTCGTAGGTGTGCTCGGCGTGGGCGCGCAGGCGGGATTTCGCCGCCATGGCGGCCCGGCGCTCCGGCTGGCCGAGGAAGTAGTCGATGCGCTCGAGCATTTCCTTCTGGGTTTCGAAGTACGCGACTTCCGTCTCCGGGTCGAAGACGTCGCGGATGGCCGGCGTGTCGGTCAGCTGGAAGGCGCCGATGGCGGCGACTTCAAAGGTGCGCTTGTTGGTGCCGGCAATCTCGGCGTAGTGGTTCTGATTGAGGACGATCTTCGTGGCCAGCATCGCCTTGCACTTCTCGGGGCCACTCACGTAGCGGCCGGTGAAATGCCGGGTGGCGGGATGGGTGACCCAGGCCGGTGGCGGCGGGCCCCAGATCTTCATGTCCCGGCCGACGAGGGGACGCAGGCTCTCGTTGCGGAACAGGTAAGGATTGCCGGCCAGGGCGAGGTCGCAGCCGTAGAGGGCCTGGTCCTCCGCCGTGAGCGCCACCGTGTCATGTAGCTGGCGGTCGCAGGCCTGGGGCAGGTAATGCACGTGGGTCCAGCCGAGCTTGGCGCGAAACTTGTCGACGATGTAACGGTCCTTGAAGAACAGGGCGTCATAGTCGGCGGCGAAGAAGTAGCCGCGGCCGAAGTTGGCGATGTGGTCCGAGAAGACGCCGAACACCTTGCAGCTGCGGTTGCCGCCACGGAGTCCCTCCACCACGTGGGGCCGCAGGTCGCCGATCGGCGTGACGAGGACGAGGTCCGGCGCGAACTCGCGGGCGACCTTCAGCAGGCGGCCCTCGGAAAGCGCGAGGGGCTCCCGGGCCACCACCCGGGACACCAGCTTGGCGGCTTCGGACAATCGGCCGCTCCAGACGTGACCGAGCTTCCTGCCGACGGGCCCAAGCACGTCGAAGGGATCGACGACTTCCACCTCGTAGTGGGGCGACAGGGCCCGGCGATAGGAGTCGACCACGGAATCGTAGACGGCCTGGCCGACGAGAAGGACGCGCTGGCGGCCTGGGCTGGAAACACTCATGTGCGGAGGAGAGTTTACTAGCAGGACTGATTGCGGCGGAACCGGACCCGCATTAATCGTTGGTAACCCGCCTTATGTCGTTCAGGGTGCAGCGCCAGCGTGTTGGTGGCCGGCGGCGTCTCGGTGCCGCGTGATATGCGTCTCAGTCCGCCGGGAAGCATGCCGTAGAGCTCGTACCCGAACTGGTCCTCGAACCAGGCCGGGACGTCGGCGAAGCGCACCCCTGCCCTGGCGAGGTGGGAGCCGTGGGTCTCGAAGACGACCGCCGGCGGCTGTGGTGCCGACAGCGTGCGCACCGCGCCCTCCAGGACCGCCATCTCGTAGCCCTCGACGTCGATCTTCACCAGCGTAGGAGGTGGGCCGCCGCGGGCGGCGAGTTCATCATCCAGGGTGACCTGGGGCACGTCGACGGGCTGCAGCCTGGCAGCCTCCGTCGAGCCCGCCTCGGGCGGCACCGCCGACGTGAGGCCCGACGCATTGGGGACCACCCACAGCGTTACCGAGCCTGGCTGCTTGCCCAGCGCCTTCGGAATCACCGTCACGTTGTCGAGGTGATTCATGGCGATCACCGCATTCAGGTACGCGCGAGTCGCCGGCACGGGTTCATAGGCAAACACGCGCCCTGCCGGCCCGGTGAGCCGGGACGCCCAGCCGCTGTAGATGCCGATGTTCGCGCCGACATCCACGAACGTGGATCCGGGAGTGACGAAAGTCTCGAGCAACGGCGTAAGTGCCGGCGTTTCGTACTGGAGGAAGAAGAGGTCGACCCAGGAACCGTCTTCGGTCATCCGGGCATCGAAGACCAGCCCGGGGTCGATGGCGCCCAGGCCGATGACGCACCGGACGGGGTCGCGGGGTCGGGGGACGCCACGCAGGATTGCCGAACCCAGCCGGTCCCTACCGCGGAATTCAGGCAGGGCGCGCAGCCTGCCGGCGAGGCGCCATCTCCAGGAAACATTCACCGTCACGGCCGCCCCGTCGCCCGGCTGGGCGGCGTGTAATATAGCGGCCGCGGCAGGGAGCGTAAAGCGGATGATTGTCAGGGATGCGGCGTGGATCGCACTCGGTCAGGCAATCGTCGTCGTCGCAGGCCTCGCCGCCACCCGCGTGCTCACGACGCTCCTGCCCCCGGCCATCTACGGGCAGGTTTCGCTGGTGATGGGCCTCGGCGCCCTCGGCCTCAGCCTGCTTTGCACGCCCTTCCTCCAGGCCGCACTTCGCGCGTTCCCCGATGCCCGCAATGACGGCCAGGTCGGCGCGCTGCGGAAGCTGACCGCCTCCTTCCTCCGGCAGGGCCTGCTCGGCGTCACCGCCCTGATGGTTCTCGCCGGCGTCGCCTGGCCCTGGATCAGCAGCACGCCCGTGCCGCTGCTGGCCTTCATCGCGGCCGCCGGCTGGGTGGTGTGCGACGCCTGGCGCTCCTACGAGGCCGGGTTGCTGAACGGCGCGCGGCGCCAGAAGGAATTCGCCGCGCGCGCGTCGCTGGACGCAATCGCCCGGCCCGCGGCAGCGATCGGCCTCATCTGGTGGCTCGGTCCGGCAGCCCTGCACGCCGTGCTCGGCTTCGCCCTCGGCTCGGGCGCCGTCGGCCTGCTGCTCAGGCGCCGGACCGTGGGCGGCGAGCCGGGCATCGACCCCGAACGGATCGCGGAGTGGTGCCGGGGCCGGAGGGAGTCCTTCCTGCGCTACGCGCTGCCGCTGATCCCCCTGGCGGCGCTGGTGTGGGTCATGAGCATGAGTGACCGGTACTTCCTCGACGCCAGCTGGGGCAGCGAAGCGGTGGGACTGTACTGGGCGGCCTACGCCCTGGGCAGCCAGCCCTTCATCGCCGTGAACGGGCTCGTCCACAGTACGCTGCGTCCCGTGCTCTACGACGCGGTGGCCCGAGGCGACGCCGCGAAGGAGCAGCGCACACTGCGGGTCTGGATTCCGCTGGCGGCGGCCATCGCACTGACGGGCTTCGCCCTCATCACCGTACTCGCGGAACCGGTCTGCGCCCTGCTGCTCGGCCCCGAATACCGGTCTGCGGCGGAGCTGCTGCCCTGGATCGCCGGCGCCTACGCGCTGCAGATGGTCCAGCAGGCGTTCGAGATCATCCTGTTCGCGCACGGCCGCTCGAAGCGGCTCGTGCTGCTCCAGGCCCTGGCCGCCGCGGTGGCGGTTGCGCTGTACCTGCTCCTGATCCCGCGGCTGGGCGCGCTGGGCGCCGCCCTCGGCACCCTGGGCGCCATGCTGGTGACCATGACGGCGGCGTGCTTCCTCTCGGGCGCGCCGCGGAAGCTGTTCGGACCGCTGCCCGCTTCGGTGTGAGCCTTCAGCGGGGCACGACGAAGTAGTCGCCCGTGGGCAGGTCCCCGGTCTCCGGTTGCAAGTTGGTGGTCCAGGTGAACAGCCGCGCCTGCGGCACCACGCGGAGCAATGCCACCGGATAGGGAAACAGGGCCTGCAGGTCGCCCGCGGTCCGCACGTTCGCCCGGGTGCCCGCCCCGTACTCGAACCAGACGACCGGGCGGTGCCTCGCCAGGATGCCCTGGCAGCCGCGGAGCACCATCGGCTCGAAGCCCTGCACGTCGATCTTGATGGCATCGATGTCCGTGATGCCCTGCTCCGCCACGTAGGCATCGCCCGTGGCCACCCGGCACACGGCGATCTTGTGCAGCGGCAGGTCGTACTGCTGTTCGGTGGAGAACGTGCCGAGGCCGAAGTTCGACTTGTCGATGGAGTAGAACGGCAACTCGGCCTCAGCGTCGCCGAGCCCCACCTTGTGGAGCGTCACGTGACTGAAGGAGTTGAGCGCCATGTTGCGCTCGAAGGCGGCCCACAAGGCCGGATTCGGCTCGAAGGTCTCCACGCGCCGGAAGAAGCGGGCGAAGCCGAGGCTGTGGGTGCCCACGTTGCCGCCCACATCCATGATCAGCCGGCGGCGTCCGGGCGGCACGACGCCCAGGAAGAGCTGGATGGCCTGCTCCTCGTACTGGCCGAAGAGGTACATCTGCCGGTCGATGTAGGACGCGAGCTCGCCGGCGAACGCCATCCCGTCGTTCTCGATGACGAAGGTCCCGCTGAGCCCCGGTGACACCAGCGTGTTCACGAGGCGCTGCCAGCCCCGAACGTGCCGGAGAAAGCGGAACCGGCGGGCGAGCCGCGCGGGAATGGAGGCGGGGTGCTGGATGGAACTCATGCGTCGTCCTCGAACAGCGCCGTCAGACGGGGCACTACCGTGGCCGCGCCGTAGCGCGTCTCCGCGTAGTGAATCAGGGTCATTCGGTCCGGCACCTGGAGTTCGCCCGTCAGGAACTGCCGGGCCTTCTCCCGCAGGGCCGCCACGTCCCCGGGGGGCACGAGCATCTGCGGGAGGATGGGCAGCATGGATTCCGGAATCGCGGCGGCATCGGTGCTGAGCACGGGGCAGCCGAAGGCGAGGGCCTCGATGGTGATCAGCCCGAAGCATTCGAGCGCCAGCGTGGGCAGGATGAACAGGTCCGCCGCCGCGTAGGCCAGCTCCAGGTCCGCGTCCGATATCCGGCCCATGAAACGGATGCGGTCGCCGGCGCCGAGGCTCGCGGCCAGCGCCTCGAGCTCGCCGCGCATCTTGCCACTGCCGGCCAGGAAGAAGTAGCAGTCGTGACTCTGGACCAGGGGCGCCAGCGCCCGGATCGCCACGTCGAGGCCGTAGCGGGGCCCCATGGAGCGCACGGTGAAGAAGATCCGCGCGTCCGCCGGCCACCCAAGCCGCTGGCGGGCCGTGGCCTTGTCGGGACGTTCGGCGGGAGCCGGATACCAGTGGGGAATGACCTGGACCTGGTCGCCCACACCGTAGGCCTCGTGCAGCTTCGTGCGGGTGAATTCCGAGAGCGTCTGGATGCGGTCGGCGGCCCCCAGCATCCGGCGTTCGACATTGGCGAGCAGGCCCCGGCCGAGCAGCAGCTTCAGGTGGCCCTGCCAGCCCTGGGCACGCCAGGTGATCTCCTGCTCGAGGACGACCGGCGAGTGTACGGTGTAGACGTAGCGCGGCTCGCGGCCGAGACCTTCCACCACGCCGAGGCCGAGCAGGGGCGAATGGACGTGCACGCAATCGAAGGTGCGATCCAAGAGCCAGCGCCGGCAGGCGCTCCGGGTGGAGTTGATGATGGCGTGAAGGCGCTCAGGATGCCAGGCGGGCCGCTCGTCCTTCCGGAAGCGGACCACGCGGATGCCATCGAGCTCCGTGACGCCCTCCGGATTGCGGTTGTCGAGCAGGTAGCACAGCAGGGTGACGTTGTGCCCGCGCTCCTGCATGGCCTTCAGCATGTCCCAGGCCACGCGGCCCGAGCCGCCGGGCTGGTCGGCAAAGCAGTACTCGACGACGGCCAGGTATTCCAGCTTCCGGCGTCCGCCCTCCCCCGTGAGCACGGTGCTGACCGCGGGCCGGGCCGCGGCCTCGCGGCTCAGCGCCTCGCGCTCGGCCCGCTCGTTGTCCAGCCAGGCCTGGAACATCAGCACGTTCCAGAGCTTGCCCTGCCAATTGAGCCGTTCGGCGGTGTGATCGGCCCAGCGGGCGGCCACGAGATCCGGATCGAGGTAGCCGTCCGAGGCGAGGCGGTCGGGCGCGAGCAGTCCGTCGGCCCATTCGCGCAGGGGCCCGCGCAGCCACGCGCCCACGGGTATTTCGAAGCCCTGCTTGGGCCGGTCGAGCAGCGCGGCGGGGACGTAGCGGTAGGCCACCTGCCGGAGGGCCCACTTGCCCCGACCATCCCGGTACTTGTGGCGCAGGGGCAGGGCCAGCGCGAACTCGGCGAGGCGGTGGTCGATCAGGGGCTCCCGCAGCTCCAGGCTGGCGCTCATGCTGGCCCGGTCGGTCTTGGCGAGGATGTCCTCGGAGAGGTAGCTCTGGATGTCGGCCACCATCATGTACTGGCTGGGTGGCAGGCGGCGCATCCACGCCGGCGGGTCGGCCAACAGGTGCCGGCTGAACGAGCCGCCGGGCACAAGGCCGTCGTACTCGGTCCAGCGGGACACGATGGCGCGGTAGAAGCGGAACCAGTCCGGCTCGCCGGCAAGCCGCGCCAGGCGCCGCAGGCGTTGCGACGGCGTGCCCTGGCTGCCGTAGTTGCTGAAGCGGTCGCTGAGCCCGGGAAAGGCCGCATCGAGCCAGGCCGGCGGGACGGCCTCCAGGAAACCGCCACCGAGCCGGCGCAGCGGCCGGGGAATGCGGGAGAGCCGGCGCCAGATGGCCTCCGCCGTGGGATAGCGTCCATAGCCATAGAAGAACTCGTCGCCACCGTCGCCGGACAGGGCGACGGTGACCTGCTGCCGGGCCAGCCGGCTCACCAGCAGGGTGGGAATCTGCGACGAGTCGCCGAAGGGCTCGTCATAGATCGTGCTGAGGGCGGGCACCGCGTCGAGCGCGTCCCGCGGCGTGATGTAGAGCTCGGTGTGCCGGGTGCCCAGGTGCCGGGCCACCTCCCGGGCGTGCACGGCCTCGTTGAACTGCTGCTCACCGAAGCCGATGGTGAAGGTCTTGACGGGCTCCGGGCTGATGGCCTGGGCGATGCCGGTGACCAGGCTGGAGTCGACGCCACCCGACAGCAGGACGCCGAGGGGCACGTCGGCAATCATCCGGCAGCGGACGGAGTCCCGCAGGATCCGGTCGAGCTGTTCCACCACGTCGGCGTCGCCCGCGGGCACGGCGACGGGTGCCGTGGTCATCTGCTCCACGGACCAGTACACGATCTCGGTCTCGCGGGGGCGGCCGTCGGAACGGGGTGAGTACCGCGTCAGGACTCCGGGCCGCAGTTTCCGCACGGCGCCGTAGATGCTGTAGGGCCCAGGCACGTAGTCGTGCCGCATGTAGAGCGCCAGGGCGTCCCGGTCGACGGTGCGGTCGAAGCCGGGCACCACGCGGAGCGCCTTGAGCTCCGAACCGAAGACGAGCTGGTTGCCAATGTGGCCCACGTAAAGGGGCTTGACGCCGAGCCGGTCCCGGCAGAGCCAGAGGCAGCGCTCGCCCTGGTCCCACACCGCGAAGGCGAACATCCCGACGAACCTTGGCACCGCACCCTGCAGCCCCCACTGCTCGAAGGCCGCCAGCATGACCTCCGTGTCGGAACCGCCGCGAAAGGCGTGGCCCAGTGCGACCAGTTCGGCGCGCAGCTCGGGGAAGTTGTACACCTCGCCGTTGTAGGCAAGCACGAACCGGCCGCTGGCCGAGCGCATCGGCTGGGCGCCGAGGGGCGAGAGGTCCTGGATGGAGAGGCGGCGGTGGGCCAGCCCGACGCCGGCCTGCTCGCTGACCCAGATGCCATGGTCGTCGGGGCCGCGGTGCGCGAGGGTGCCCGCCATCCGGCCGAGCAGCGACGGCACGTCCGCCGCCGCGACGGGAAAGCCCAGGAATCCGGCCAGGCCGCACATTCAGGGGGAACGCGGAGCCGATGCGGGGTCAGGCAGCGTGCCGAGGCGAATGGCCAGTTGCTCCATTTCCTCCAGCGCCTCGATGACCTGGACGAGGGACAGGCGGGACCAGCGGCGGACCTGCTCCCGGCGGGCGCCCTCGTAGGTGGTCAGCGACCAGTCAACGGGCGGCGTGTCGGGGCTTTCACTCATCGGCCAGCCTCATGCGCAGGTGCTCGATGCGGGGCCCGGGCAATGGCTTCGAAACTGGCAAGGCGCATGGCTGAAGCAGGCTACCGGCATCACTCAGGCGGGTAAAGACTGCACCGACGTCCAGGCAGCCAGCACGACGGGTGTGGACGACTCGAGCGCTTCCTTCGTCCGCAGGAAAAGCTGCCCCGCCTCCCAGACGTAGGCCGTCTCCAGTCCCCGGGCGGCCGGGTCGGCGGCGGTGTCGTAGCTGCGGCGGATCGAGGCCTCGTGGCCGTGATCCCGGCTGCGGGGCGACCAGGCGTGCTTCTCCGCCCCGACGTCCATCACCAGCCGCTGGAAATCGTCCATGGCAATGAGCGTGTTGCCGCGGTGGGCGGCGTAGCGCTCCTTCACGCCCTCGAAGGCGTGGCCCTTGGCCGAGAAGGTGATGGCGGCGATCGAGCCATCGCCAAACACGTAGGTGACCGCGATATCGCAGTCGGACTTGGCCGAGCGCGTGGGAATGATGCGGATCGGGAACCGGCGCTCCGGCGGCATCATCTGGTAGGTCAGGTCCGTCCAGTGGCACAGGTTGCCCAGCACCCGTCCGCCCTCCTCCTCCCGGAAGTACCAGTGGTCGGGCGCGATCTCGTGGCCGGCGATGAACCAGTTCTGCATCAGCTCGCCGTCTTCCCGCCACAGCTGCTCGCGCATGCGCGTGCCGAAGGAGCTGCCGGGCCGGTTGAATCCCAGGGACACGATCCGGCCCCTGCCCGCGACGCGGGCCACTTCCTGGGCCGCGCAGAGCCGGGTGAGCTGGTCATCGGTCACCACGTGGGGCTTCTCGATGTGCACGTCCTTCCCCGCCTGCAGCGCCTTGATGGCGTACTCGGCGTGGCTGGCGTGGTTCGACGAAATGAACACCAGCGTGACCTTCGGGTCGGCGATGATCTGGTCCGCGTCGGTGGTGTAGTAGCAGGCGCCGTACTGCTCGAAGAGTGACGCGGCCTTGTTCGCGTCGATATCCATGCAGCCACGGATCACCTGGCCGTAGTTCTTCTTCAGGTAGTAGGCGATCACCGAGAAACCGAAGTTGCCGCAGCCGATCAGCCCCACGTGGGCCTTCGATTCGGGTCGCACGTTGTTAGCCGGCAACCGGGCGTAGGCCTTGCTCATGTGGTACTGGCCACGAACCTTCACCAGCGTCCGGCGAACGCCGTACAGGCCAACGTAGCGGAGCGCCTTGCGGACGCGGAACAGGAGCGGTGCCGAGGTGTAATCCATGAATGGGCCGGGCTGCTAAGCGTCAAATCCTAGCATCTGGGCCAGGTGGCTTCGTGACCAGATGTTCAGAAACGGGCAGTTCAGGGTGACGCGCTGGATGGCCCCAACACATCGGCTGGAGAAGAACGCCGGGGTACCGCGTCAGCCTGGGGGATGTGGTAGTAGAGCGTCGGATAGACTTCCCGCAGGAAGCCGGTCAGGCGTGCATCGGCCTCGGGTACGCGGCTGGCATCGTCAACCGAGGTTATCACCCGGACGAGCGCCCCATCGGTTCGCTGCCTGGTGACCGAGTCCCAGAAGATGTACCACTTCGCGGCGTACTCGCTGGTTACATTGCGTCCCCGCTGCATGAACCAGTAGTAGACGAGCAGTCGTTCTTCGCCCATCGACATGAGGACCCGGTTCACGGGAATCGGCGCGCCATCGGCCTGGACATCAGGCAGGGACACCTGATCGAACTCATCAAAGCGCCAGCCGCTCCCGGGAAGGCACGCGCGGGGTGAATGCGCCGACGTACCCTTCCGCTGCGAATCGTAGTACGCAACGTACAGCTCTACCGAGCTGGCGTCCCGGGCACTGGAATAGCCAATCATCGTGTAGTCAGTGAGCTTGAGCACATCAAGCTCCGCGTCACCAATCTGCCGCTCGGTCCCCCGCCACTCACCAACGCTCAGGGGAAATGTACCCAGCGAAACATGCTCCGGAACTTTCTCCTGCCTCCCGGCCAGCAACACGGAGATTACGGCTCCACCAACCAGCAGCAGGAGCGCGGCGATGACGGGACCGCCCAGGCTCCGGCCGGCAAACCACCCCTGGAAGTCGCTCATGGGCGGCAGATCGACGTCGAATACCTCGATCAGCGGCTTGCCCGCCACCTTGGCAAGAAGCGCCATTTCGCCAAACATCAGCAGGAGGCAGGCCGAGAAAATGACCCAGCCCTCGAAGTAATGCAGGAAGCCCTCTGCTGCCTGCGTGCCCCAGCGGTTCACGAGGACGCCGGTCACGGCAATTCGGAAGCTGTTCATCACGATCGTGATCGGCACGCTGGACAGGAAAATAAGCCATCGCTGCCACACCGGCCCACGGAAAACGACCGCACACAGGAAGCCGAAGCTCATGAGCGGGAACAGGTAGCGCAGGCCGTTGCAGGCCTCGACCACCTGGAGCTTGTAGGTCCCCAGGTCGATGACATTGCCTTCGAGGAAAACCGGCAGGCCCATGAGCCGGATCATCAGCGTTCCGAGCTCCGACGAGACCAGCTGCAGGCCACTCGACAGGCTGATCTGGATGAAATTGGGCAATGGCACCAGGAAGATCAGGAAAGCGAGCGCAGCCCAGATCACCCGGGTGCCGGAAACGCCGATGACCGTAATCACCAGACCCCAGAGCATCAGCAGGAACGCATACTGGACGATCGCGTAGATGGCGCTGAGTTCGCCAAAGGCGAAGGCCAGGAGTCCCACCGCGACAACCCAGACGCCGGCCCATGATTCAGCGTAGCCGGCGGCGCGCAGCGCCCCCAGTCGGATGGCCAGAACGTAGAAACTCAGGAAAGGGATCAGGTACGCGTAGCTGTACTCCGGCGTCCCCCAGACCCGCTCCATTTCCTTCAGGCCGGACCGGAAGGTAAAGAGGAGAACGACGATTCCCAGCGCCAGCACGGCGGCGTACATGCCTCCGGACAAAAGCGGCGATGGCTGATTGCCGGTTGCTACCGGACGAGACGTCATATCCACACTTGCCATATCACTGGCGTTTGATCCCCGGCGCTGCATCCAGCGAGACGCCTTCCTTCCACACACGGTAGGCAAAGGTCAGAAGCCGTGGGAAACGGCGAATCCGGGCGGGCTCGCGCAGGATCCGGTACAGCCATTCAAGGTAGGACCGTTGCCACGCCATGGGCGCCCTCTTCACGCGCCCGGCCAGGACGTCGAGCGTTCCGCCCACGCCCTGGCAAACGTTCACGGTGGTCAGTTTGGGCAGGTTGTCGTGGATCCAGAGCTCCTGCTGGGGGCTGCCCAGGCCAACGAACAGGAAACGCGCGCCGCTGTCGTTGATTCGCGCCGGCAGTGCGAGGGCATCGGCAGGACTGAGGTAGCCGTTCTGATAGCCGGCGATCTTGAGGCCCGGGTAGGCGTCGCGGAGGGCCCGGCAGGCCATGGGCGTGACCTCGGGGCGGGCGCCAAAGACAAACACGGGGTAGCCGCGATTGGCTGCAAGGGCGCACAACTCCGGCATGAGGTCGGCGCCCGGCACGCGCCGCCGGGTGCGGGCTCCGCCCAGCCTCGCCGCAACGACCGCACCGACGCCATCCGGAATCAGCAGCGCCGCCTCGTTGATTGCTTCCAGCAGCCGGGCATTTTCCGAGGCAGCGATGATCTTTTCCGGATTGATGGCAAAAATAGCGCCCTTCCGGCCGGCCCTCACGAGATCATCGGCGATCAGCACGGCCTCGGTCATGGTCACGCAATCCATGGGCACACCGAGGATGGTGACCCTCTCCCAGCTGGTTGCGGCCTTGGGGGCATCGGACATGGCGGCAATAATACGGGGAAAAGGCTGGTTGTGACCGTGGACCCGTAGGGACTTGCCCGGGAAGCTGACGGCCGGAATTGTGACCCAGCGCCGCTTTTCGGTCCCCGGTTCAGGGTGACTTGTCGAACGGAGCACACAGCGGCCAGATCTCGCTCATCTGCCCGGGCTCATCGAGCCAGAACACGGTGAGGATGGGCCGGGCCGGAACCGTCTCGAAGGTCACCTGCAGGACGTCACACGGCTCCAGCTGGCCGTAGCGGTCGGAGCGCCATCCCAGGAGCGGGTCCAGCGAGCCACGCACGTGGGTCGGAACCCCCTCGGAAACCTCGAACTGGATTGCACGCCCGTTCGCGAGCCGCAATTCGGCCTGGCGCAGCGGGCTATTGATCGCGTGCACGGAACAGCCGAGATGCCAGTGCAGCGCGACGTTCGCCGCGCCCGATCCCTCGAAGGAGTCCCAGACGGCCAGAAACCGCCGCTCGCGATAGACGACGCCACGGCGGTGCACCACCCCCCTGGACCGATAGCCATCGTGACTGGCGAGCAGCCAGGCGCAGTCCGGCTCGAACCGGCTGAGCAGCAAGGCGGTGTTGAACGGCCTTCGCCACATGAACGCCGTCAGCTGCTCGGCCTGGTCTGCAGAATCGACCGTCACGGTATTGTGGGCCGCGGTGGACCTGAAGTACTCGCGGTACTGCGATCGATCCCCGTACTGGCAGGTACCGGGATCAATCAGGACCTCCGAACCTTCCCACCGGAACAGCACGGACAGGCTGTCGGCATGGCCGTGGGCGTAGGCGGGTGCCATGCCAAGCGGGTTATGGAGGAATATCAGCCGGTCGCCTTCGCCGTATCGGACGAGGCTGAGGCCATTGGCGCGCCAGGACACCTGATGCGGGCCTCTGGAACGATCCGCCCAGCTGATCCTCAAGCGGCGCCAGAGTGCAAAGCCATCGTCCGCGTCACCGACTTTGGGGAGATCTCCCGGCCCCGTGGCGACGGTATTGAGAAACTCCCTGGCCCTTCGCAAAGCGGCGTCAAGCTGCGGCTCTGCCGCCAGGCCAGCATGAGCCAGCAGCGCCTGTGCCAATCCAAGGAGATCTGTTATGAACAGCAGATACCAGGTGGCCTGCTCGATGCCACCGCCATCGCTGTCGACCTGTCGATCCGCTTCCCGGCGGAGATGCGCGAGTCCCGACTTCTGCCAGGCCCTTGCGCGCGGATGGCCCTTCAGCAGGGTCCCTGCATAGAGCAGCCCCACCGCCTCGGCGATGGTGTGATTCCCCGCCGATGAGTACTGCGAGACGCGGCCCTCCACGTGCCGGGCGTGGCAGACGGCCAGCCCCGCCACGGCGTTCCGGAACTCATCGGACACCCACTGGTGGACCAGCGCGTACGCGTGGAGCACGGCAACGAGCCGCAACGCCTCTTCCATCGCCGACAGGTAGTTGACGCCCTCCCCCGGAGGGTTTGCCCTGCTCCACGCGAGCAGGTGGCTCTCGAGGACCCGAAGCGCCTCCGCCCGCCGACCCGCGTCCTTCGCGGCGATGAGTGCCAGCCCGAACAGGTGCTGCAGCCTGTTCAGCTCCCAGACTATCCGCACGTCCCCCGTGGGATTCCCGGGCCGGTAGTCGATTTTCCGGCCGGGCTGACGCGGCCAGACCGCGGAGGAAAAGGGATCCGTGTGCCAGAAGTCCGGATCGGAGCCGACAGGGACCCAGGCCCCGAACACCGGCACTTCCCCCCGTAGAAGGTGCATTTCATCAACATCGCTGTTGGCACACGACGGCTTGAACAGGAGCGAACTTGAGCCGGCCTTCCGGAGAAGCTCCGCGACCATCGCCTGCTCCGCCAGGAGCGAGCCGGCGGAAGCACGCCCGGGTGTGGTGCCGAGGATGCCCGCCAGGAAGGTCGTGAACCGGTGCGCGAGTTCCGGCACGGACATGACGGACATTCGCCGGAACATCCAGGACAGCTTGCCAACAGGCTTCATCGCTGCAAGTGCCGTGATGGGGACAAAGGCAGGTTCGGGTGGCGGCGACCTGGCCGATCAGCCACTCTAGCCGGGTAGCGCCATGACGGCGTTGTCACGAAGCGCCCGCATCACCAGGAAGGAGGTGGCCGTGACGGCGTCGATCTCGGCGAAGGAAATGGGACTTTCCCCGCCCTCGCGGACAGCCGAGATGAACTGGCTGACCATTTCGCCCTGCCCCTTGTCCTGGCTGAACAGCTTCTTCTTCCTGACACCGCGCGGGCCAACCATCACGAGTTCCCGGTAATCCAGGACGGTTGCCGACTGGCCATCCTTGAAGACCTCAAGGTACTCCTTTGGCATCTTCTTCGGCCCGTTGGCGAAGTAGCAGATGGTGCCAATGGCGCCGTTGCGAAAGTGCAGGTTGATGGTCACCGTGTCGGCCAATGCCTCCGAGCCAGCCATGGAGAATGCCTGCACCCGGTCCGGCGTCGAACCGGTGAGGTAAACCATCGTGTCGATGAAGTGGCAGACTTCGCCGATGATCCGGCCGCCGCCGAGCCTCGGATCCTGGATCCAGCTGTCGGCCGGGATGGCGCCGGCATTCACCCGGTACATCAGCGACATGGGACCGGTCCCGAGCTGCGCCCTGATCTCGCGGATCAGCGGCGAGAACCGGCGGTTGAAGCCGACCATCACCAGGGCACTGGTTGAGCTGGCGCTGGTGCGTATGCGCGCCAGCTCGCCCTCATCGAGGGCGAGAGGCTTCTCCACGAACACGTTCTTGCCCGCGTCCAGGGCAGCACAGACGTAGCCAGCATGACTGTCGTGGCGGGTGGCGATAACGACGGCCGTCGTGGCGTCGTCGCCCAGGATGTCGGCCACAGCAGAGCCGCAGAATGCGAAGCCAAAACGCTCCGCCACGGAACGCGCGCTCGCACCCTTGCTGGTCATCACCCCCCGTCGGGAAAGCCACCCGGCGTCCGGCAGGTTGGGTAACAGGTGGCTCATCGCATAACTGCCTGCCCCGATGAAACTGATGCCCAGCCTGCCGTCGCCCGCGGATGACGGCCTCCCGGGGGCAACCGGAATGGGAGCCGATGACACCTCCCGCGTGGAGTCATACTCAATAAGAATGCCGAGATAGGGCTCTGTCTTGCCGAGGATCAGGTCGTAGGCCTGCGCAGCCCCTTCCAGCGGATACCGGTGGGATGTCAGGTAATCCAGGTCGATGCGCCCGCTGGCGATGAGTTCCTGGAACGCCTGCATGTTCCTGTTCTCGGTCCAGCGGACAAAGCCGGCCGGATAGTCCCGGCCCTGCTCCTCGTAGACCGGGTCGTACCGTCCGGGCCCGTAGGAGCAGGACATCTTGAGGACCAGCTCCTTGCGGTAATAGTCAGGTTCCCTGTCAAAGCCGGTCGGGACGAGGCCGACAACGATCACCGTTCCCTTCTTGCGCAGCAGCCTGCCCGCAAGATTGACCGGATCGAGGCTGTCGGTGGCGGCCGTGATGATCACGGCGTCGGCGCCGATGCCGCCCGTAAGCCTGGAGACTTCGGCTTCCGCTCCCGGCGACCCGATCTCCAGCGTCAGCTCGGCGAACTGCCGGCGCGCCAGGTCATTCGCGGAGGAACTGATGTCGGCTCCAACCACGCGAACGCCGCTGGCCCGGAGGATGAGCCCCGTGAGCTGACCCAGGAGACCCAGCCCGATGACCACGCAGGTCTCGCCGATGCGCAGGTCGGCCTGGCGAACGCCCTGCATGGCGATGGCCCCGAGCGCGTTGTAGGCGGCCCGGGACAGGTCGGCATCCGGAGCCAGGCGCACGCACAGGTTCCTTGGCACACTGACCACCTCGGCGTGGCTGGCGTAGCCCACCCCGGCGCAGGCAACCCGGTCACCCACGGCCAGGTCCCGAACGTCGCCGCCCACCGCAATCACTACCCCGGCGGAGCTATAGCCAAGGGGCGAATAGGACTCCAGCTTCTTCTGCACGGCGCGATACGCCTGAACAGGCCCCTGCTGGGCAATCACCTCGAGGACCTGGCGCACCTGCTGCGGGCGCTCCTGGGCCTTGCCGAGCAAGCTCTTCCTGGCGGCCGCGACGGTGCTGCCCTCGGTACCGGGACTGATGAGGGAAAAGTGATTCCGCACGAGGACCGCGCCCGCATCCAGCATTGGTTGCGGAACATCGATCACGCTCATTTCGCCATCCCGAAGGCGCTGTGCCAGCTGCTTCATAGTCGTCCTACGCGAAGAATCGCTTGTACCATTCCTGAAAGCTGAGAAGAGCGTAAATCAACGAGGAGTTGTCCTCGAGGCCGAGCACATGGCGGTCAACGATGCCGCGCACGGCGTCAACGCTGATCGGTGCCGCACCACTCAGGACGTCGAAATCCAGAAGGGCCAGGGCCGTCTCCCGGGACCCAAAGATACTTCGAATCGGCATCGCAAAGCCGGCCTTCCTGCGGTCGATGACATAGTCGGGGACGATTCCGCGATACGCATCCTTCAGGATCCGCTTGCCCTTGCCAAAGCGGCCGAGCTTGAAGGTGCGCGGCAGGGAGTATGCGAGATTGACCACCCGATGATCCAGGAACGGGACGCGCACCTCCACCGAGTTCGCCATCGACATCCGATCCGTGTAGGCAAGGTTTTTCTGCAGGAAGTTATCGAACTCGAACTTCTTGAAGGCCTCGAAGGGGTCGCCGCCTGGCGGAAAATACGAGCCCAGGAAATCCGCAATGGACTCCCGGTCCCCCGCAACGAGGGACATCGAGGTCTCGTAGTCGCCCACGAGGCTGAAGATGCCGCTGCGATATGAGTATTGGTGATACTTGCCGAGGCGATAAATGTAGCGCCGGGCGCTCTTGAACTGGCCCTTCCCCTGGGCAAGGTTGCTCAGCAGTGACAACGCCGCCCCGTTCCCCGGAATGCGGCCCGCGTAACTGTCGAGAAGAGTCAGTACGTGGCCCGCGTACCCAAGGAACAGTTCGTCGGCGCCCATGCCGCTCAGGAATACGCGCGCGCCTTTCGCTGCGCCCCTGGTAATCAGGAACGTGGGGATCTGCGCCGAGTCCGCGATGAGGTCGTCGCAGTACCAGGCCGTCGTCCCGATCTGGTCCAGCGTCGCCTCCTCCGCCCCGATATCGACAGCCTGCAGGTCGAGTCCCCACTGGCTGGCAAGCCTGCGGGCATAGGTGTAATCCGAGGTCGTACCCTCCTGGGCAACGTCGCCGGAGCTCTGCCGGGCGCAGTAGTGGGAGATCTGCGGATTGTCGCGGACAATCGACGCGACAATTGACGAATCCAGGCCGCCCGAGAGGAAGTTTCCAACGGGCACATCCGCAATCAGTCGTGACCGGGTGGCTTCTTCAACCAGCGCGCGAACCAGCTTTCCGGCATCGTCGTAGGTCAGGGCACGATCGACCTCGGTATCTGGCTCCCAGTAGCGACTGATCGCGCTAGCGCCCGTGACGAGGTCGTACTCAAGGTAGTGCCCGGGTGGAAGTCTGGTGACGCCCCGGAACAACGTCTGGTCACCGGGGACATACTTGAACACGAAGTAGGACTGGAGGTTCTCCGTCGCGAGAACCGGGACCACGCCTGCGGCGAGTAGCGACTTGATCTCCGACCCGAACACAAGCTCGCCGCGGTCTCGCCACAGGTAGAGCGGCTTGACTCCAACCCTGTCCCTGACGAGCACAACCTTCCGCCGGATCGAATCGACAAGGGCAAAGGCGAAGTCCCCCTGCAGGTGCTCAAGGCACTCCATGCCCATCAGTTCATACAGGCCCAGGAGCACCTCCGTATCGGATGCCGAACTGAAGGTCCTGCCGGCCAGGTAGCGGGCGCGCAATTCCTGAAAGTTGTAGATCTCGCCGTTGAACACTATGGCGATGCCACCATTCTCACTGAACATCGGCTGCGAGCCAGCCGCGCTCAGGTCGATGATGCTCAGTCTCGCGTGACCCAGGAATACCTGGTGCCCGTGGCTTTCGGCGCGATACGTACCATTGGAATCCGGTCCGCGATGGCCGAGCGAACGGACCATGGCGGCGCCGTCACGGCGCGCCTCGGATACGTATCCGGCTATGCCGCACACTGTCGTTCCACTCTCATGCAACCACGACTGTCAGGAAGCAACGGGAAGTCCGTACTTCTGGTATGTCTGCTCCAGGACCCGACCCACTTCTTCGAGGCTATAGGTAGCCGATATACGGCTCCGCGCGGCATCAGCAATCCGACGCCGGAGATTCTCGTCCCTCAGGAGGCGCGCAAGCTCGCGCGCAATCCCGGAGACATCCCCCGGGGCAACCAGGACGCCGGACTGGCCATCCTTCACCAGACTCGGTATCCCCCCGACGGGCGTCGTTAGCACCGGAATACCGCTCGCCATGGCCTCGAGTAGCACATTTGGCAGGCCCTCCGTGTAGCTGGGCAGGACGAGCACATCACTATTCCGATAGAGGGCGAGCTTTGCATCACCGGACACCCAGCCTGCAACCTCGCTAACAGACTCAAGGCCGCGCTCACGGAGCATTTCCTTGAGGCGATTCACCTCCTTGTTGCCGGCAAAAACGAACCGCGCGCCAGGCACAGCAGCAATGACACTTGGCATCGCCTCCACGAGGTCGTAAACGCCCTTCTCCTTGACGATCCACCCCATGAACAAGACAACGAGGCCTCCGCTGGCCGGGATCGACGCCTTAAGGTCTCGAAATCGCATGACATCAACTGGATTCGGAATGACCACGGTCTTTGCGCCTGGGGAGAACGGCAGGACTGCGGCGCGGATCTCGTCGCTTAACACGATTACCTGATCGGACAGATTGATGGCCGTCCTGACAATCCATCGCCCGACGAGTCCGCTGCCTGAGTAAAACGCCGCGAAGGCAGCCGGGTGGACGTGGAGCACCACCGGCCGCCATGCGACTTTGGCGAGAAGCAGGTAAGCCATGCTCCGGTAAAAGCCCCGGTAAGCGGACGTATGAATTGATACCACCCGCGGGGAATGGAGAATCAGCCACGGAAGAAACCCCGCAAACTGTCGCAACTGGTAGAGCATGTCCGAGAATCGCGACGCATGCTCTGCAGATACCGGATAGACGGAGCAGGCAAAGGCATCCCAGAAGGACATCTTGATGTAGTTCCTGAAGACCATCGCAATGCCACCCTCACTGCCAGGATCCGGACCCACGAAAGCCACGCCACATTTCCCACGGGGCCTGGAGATCTCTCTAAACATGACGACGGGCCCGGAACTCGTTCTTTTCGTTGGATCCGAAGCGTGACAAACAGGAAGGACGGCACAGTACTGGCGCCTGTATCCTCGTTAAATTATCCAGCATCACCAAGGGAAGAAGCGTGACCTGGCTCATGTGCCCATCATCCCGGGTGCTGCCTGCAGATACCTCGCCGGGGTTCCTCTGGCTGGCAATGACATGCCAGAATCCAGCAGCAGATTGACGGCCCTTTAAGTGTCTCCGCATGAGACTGACTCCGATGGATGCCCTCGCTTTATGGTAAGTCATTCCGCCACTCGCCATTGCAGGACGGATGCCCGTGGCTGATCTGGGCTGCACCAGCCAGATGGACTACTTTCGGAGCAACAATTTTGACCTGATACGTCTCGTTGCAGCCGCGCAGGTCATGCTGTTCCACGCGATCTTCTATTTCGATGTTCCTGTGCCGACCCTCAACACGATCATCTCGTATGCCCCGGGCGTCCCGGCATTCTTCTTCGTTAGTGGATTTCTCATATCGGCGTCCTGGGAGAGAAACTCGGATCTCCGCACATTCGCCGTCAACAGGATTCTTCGGATATTTCCGGGGCTTTGGGCCGTCCTGGGGTTTTCCCTCATCACACTTTTCGCGTTCTACGACCGGTCCTTGCTGGCGGCGAACTGGACGACTCTTGTTCTTTGGAGCATTGGCCAGGCAACAATCCTCCAGGACTGGATCCCCGACTTCACGCGCGGATATGGCGTTGGGGGAGTCAACGGCAGCCTGTGGACGATTCCTGTGGAGCTGTCGTTCTACGTAGCAGTTCCGCTGCTTTACTGGCTGTTCACTCGCGTCCGGCGCGTTGATGCAGTGCTGATCGCTGCCCTGGTTGCGTCCTTCGGCCTGCAGTACTGGACGTACACTTATCGCGCCGAGCTCCCCGAGCTTGCCTTCAAGCTGATCCTGAAGTCGCCGCTGCCATGGTTCGGAATGTTCTGCGCCGGCATTCTCGGTCAGCGGCACCTGCGAACGATTATGGGCGCAGTGCAAGGCCGCTTTATGCTCTTTCTGGGCGCGTATGTCGTCGCAGCCAGCCTTGCTCACTACTTTCCCGTCTACCCCCTCCTCCAGGGCAATGCGAACTCCATGGGGGTAATCAACTACCTTGCCATGTGCGGCCTGATACTTTCGGCCGCCTATACAGCGCCATCCCTCGCTGAGCGGGTGTTGAAGCGAAACGACATCTCATACGGCGTGTACATATTCCACATTCCCGTCATCAATGTTTTTGTCGAGAAGGGAATGAGCGGCTGGGGGGCATTTTTCCCGGCCGTGCTGATAACAATCTTCCTGGCCGGACTGTCATGGACCTATGTCGAGCGGCCCTCACTGGGGCTTCGGCGCTGGGCCCTCTATCGCCGGTAAGCCGGTTAACGGCAATGCCGTCGGGAAAACTGAGCACCTACCTGGGAAGGGCATCCAGGGTCTTGCGAATCACCGGTACCTGCTCAGGGGTCAGATACTGGTACGTGTAAAGGGCTACGGAGCGCTGTAGCGGATTGTAGGTGCCAGCGTACTTCAAGGCCTTTCCGACTTCATTTGGTTGACGCGGCCAGACTATCGATTGATCCCTCGGCTCGCTCTCGTAGTTTCCCGCGATCATTATCAACTTCCGGTCGTCGCGCAGGTCGCGCAGCGCCGCCTCCAGCAGACCCTGCCGCATCTGACCAACCTGCGCGTACTCGATGTGGAGTATGTAGTCGATGAGCCCCGCATTGGCCCAGGCGATGCTGTTGGCGCCCTCAACCTTCAGTTCCCGCATTCCGGCATGGGAACTGACAGTAATTGGAATCCCCGGCTTGATCCGTCGCACGCCCTCGGATATCTCTGTGACCAGCGCCATCACGGCTGATCCATTCCAGGCGACAATTGCCTGCTCGGCCCCTGACGAAACCGGCATTGCGAGATTGTCGACGAGAAGGTTGCGGCCGGAAGCCCGCTTATAGTCAGCCTGGCAAGCGGAAGACGTGCAAACGCCCTTTGCCCGTATGTAATCCAGATTGATCCCATCGACGTCATATTTGGCCGTGACTTCGAGGATGACATCCCGGATGTACCGTCGGAACTCCGGGTTGTGAACATCGAACGCTTCCTTCGGCGTTCCCTCACCCCAGAATGCGGGCATGAAATCCCGCTGCCGAAGCATGACAGTGAACCACGGATGGACCTCGAGGCCAGCGGCGTGGGCTTCTGAGATCAGGTTTGCGAGAGGATCGACCAGTGGTCGCGGGTTATCGGCCCACTTGGGCTCCTTGAGTTGCGTGGATGGCCAGGTCGTGCCCCGCCCGTGCCAAACGCAGGGAACCAACGCGTTGAACCCTGCTTCCTTGGCGGTCGCAACGAACTTGGCGGCACCGGCCCGGTCAACCCAGAAGAACCCCTCATCCAGGACAAAGCGGTACGGCTTGTCTCCCGACGCAGCCGCCGATGCAATGACCGGCGACAACGACAGCAGCAATGCCGATAGCACCGCAATCAATGGCTCTCCGCGGAACTTCACCGCTACCCCCTTCCTGACCCCGAAGCTACGGACTGACCAAGGCCGCGCCAGTTCCCGAGGTGTATGGGACCGGTCTGCGCCATCGGCAGAACGTGAATTCCGATCATGACCATGGACAGCAACTGACCCAAGCCAAAGCGACTCAGGTAGCTGTTACTGAGAAAGTTCATGACGACCACCGCACCGAGAAGTGACATGAATAGGACGCGGCTGGCCATGGGCAATCGCATGATGGTCCTGAACCACAACCAGAAGATGGCGGAAAGGAGCAGAAAGCCGACTATTCCCAACTCCATCAGAGCGGAGAGAAAGTCATTGTGACTCTCCCAGGCCCTGTAACGGTACTCCGCCGTGATCACGCCGTTGGCACCGATCACGCCGATCTCGTTTCCGACACCAATACCCATGATCTTCTGCTCAATCGGCAGGTCGGCAAAAAGCCCAAGATTGTGCTTCCAGATCCAGGGCCGCCCGGACCCGGCCATGTCGGTCCGATCGCCCTGCGTACTGACTCGTCCCGTGACGTCCCAGAAAATCGTCTCCACAAATGTCGATGTCACCCAGATGACGACAAGCGCCCCGGCAAACATTACGAATCGTCGCCGGTTAGTCATGAGCAGCAGAATTCCCAGGAATACCACCAACCCCACCAGCACCGTCCGGACGTTGCCCATTATCTGGCAGTAGATGCCAAGTGGAACCATCACGGCCACCATGACGAACAGAGCAGGACGCCTTCTCTTCACCTGCCTCGGCGCCCCGGACGCCTTCAGCAGGCCGTAGTAGATGACTACCAGCATTAGGCCGAAACCCACTGTGTGGGCCATGGTATGTACGTCGTTGAAGATGCCGTCGTGCCTCTCCACGCCCGTCACCCAGTCAGCCACCACGAAGCCATAGCCCACGTAAATCGCGATGGCATTCGCACCAATGACCACGACGAAGCTGATGAGGAGCCTGTGAAGATAGCGCATGTACTCCTTTTCAGTCCGAACCATGCGCCGAAGAAGCATGTAGATGATAAGCGGCAGCGTCCATCGAAAGGTCCACTTCCAGTCGGACACATCAGACTGGATGAAGGTAACGACGCACGCCCAGATGGTGAAGGCAAGCATCATCGAGTCCAGCGCGTCAAACCCGCGATGCTTCGCCGGCTTGGACACCAGATAGGCCGCGAGCAAAACGCCCAACAGGACGATTGCGAAGATCTCGAAAACGCTGAGCCCGAAGTAACGGCCCGGCAGATTCACGAACATCAGTGGCCGGGCGAAGTAGAAGAACTGAAGGAGGAGGTCAGCCATCGGATCCCGCGGGAACAACCCCGCTGACGTTGCGCCGGTCTAGTAGCTTCACTATCGCGACCAGCATAAGCAGATTCTGTAAAGCGACGGAAATCGCCGTTATAGAGGCAGCCCCAACGATACCAAACGTCGGGGTGAATACCAGATGTGCCGCAACGTTTCCCGTAGCCACGCCGCCGGCAATGATGGCAAACACCCGCTCGTTGTTGCTCATGAGCAGGGCATAACCTACCGAGCCGGTCGCCGCGTTCACCAGCGTCCCTACCGCAAGAATTTGCAGGGGCAATGTTGCATCCTGGTAATCAGCACCAAACAGCGCGAGGAGCGGGCCCGGGAACATCACAAGCAGGATTGCGACGGGGAGTGAACCAGCGAAGGATATTGCAGCAGTCCTGCGGATCAACGACCAGAGATGTTCGTTATCACCGGATGTGAATGCCATCGCCATCTTCGGGGCATAGTAGGAATCTATGACTTTCAGGAGAAAGACATTGAGAAGTGCGAGCTTGCTGCACGCACTGAGTTGGGCGGTCGAGGCCATCGTTGCCAGGAAACCCAGGGCGACCGCATCGGATCGCGTAATCACTTCCTGGAACAGCCCACCGGCCATCATTCCACGAGATGACCTCCGCCACTCAAGCGTCCGGACATCGCTTGTGACGCTGGCCCACGAGAACGGCACATGGCCGCGAACGCAGGCGATGCCGGCAATCATCGCTATGGTGACTGATACAAGCAGGAGGCCCGCGAGTCCATCGCCATTCGGTGTGACGCCGACAAGCCCGACCGCCAGCAATAGAAGGCCGATGAAGGTCAGAGGTCGCAAGATTTCCTCCGGTGCGATGCTGCACCGAATGGTCCCGAGGCCACGAGCGATCTTCGCGCGGAGGAATCCCAATGGGTAGAACGCCACGGCTACGGCTGCAATCCGCAAGCCGGTAGCCTGGTCGCGGCCAATCCCTGGCAACAGCCACGAGGCGGCGAGGAGAAGAACTACTGTTACGGCCGACAACAGTACGACGTTCCGCACAGCCTGGAGAACTATGCCCTTCAGGATCCCCCATGTGCGCTGGTGCATGGCTCCTGCCACAACCCTTAGCAGAAGGTCTGGATAGCCCAGGGCGCAACCGAGAGTCAGGAGGCCGCCAAGGGTCAGGCCGAAACTCAATGCGCCGTAGTCCTGCAGCGACAGCAATCGCGCAGAGATCACATGAAACCCGAACAAGACGATGGCGCCGGTGACCTGCAGGACCAGCGTCTCGGAGAGACCGCGGAATTCCAGTGACTGTCGGGCGGTCGCCATCTTTCACGACCCTCTCGGGCTACGGAGGTGCCGCAACCGGGACCTGCTTACGCGGGTCCAGCGACAGTTG
>JBEBHH010000010.1:0-98789 GCA_040080965.1 Gammaproteobacteria bacterium
CTTCCAGGCTGCGCAGGTGGATCTCGAAGGAATCGCTGATGTCGCCGGACGAAAAGATGAACAGCTGGGGCTCGTAGACCTTCGCCACGTCCTTCTCGCTGCGCTCCAGGTTGACGCTGCGCCCTTCGATCTCGAGCTCGAGGCCAAACACCGGTGGCAGCTTGCGGGGGCCCAGGACCTCGTCGCGAATGGGCACCCACTTGTCGTCCTTGGGATCGAATACTTCGCCCCGGTTCAGGACGGAGAACTCGTAGCGCCCGGGATAAAGCCGCAGTCCAAGTTCCCGGGCCTGGAACGACGCGTCTTCGAGTGCCAGGGCGAGGAGCGTCTGCAGGCGTTCGGTTTCGCGCCGCAACTCCCGGTCGGTGCCGCCGGCCACGCCGACGGACAACGTGAACATGGCCGCCATGATGCCGATGATGAAAACCACCACCAGCAGTTCGAGGAGGGTAAATCCGGCAGCCCTCACGATCGGGTGGCTGGCGGAACGGGCCATGGGCCCGCTACTCGAGTTCCCAGTTGCCGACATCGGCATCCGGGCCGTCGCCTCCGGGCTGCCCGTCACGGCCCAGGGAGTAGATGTCGAACTCACCCTGCTTGCCCGGATTCTCGTAGACGTACGGGCGGTCCCAGGGATCCTTCGGCATGCGGTCCAGGTAGCCGCCCTCGGGCCATTTCTGGGATGAATCCTGCGGCGGCGTCACGAGGGCATCCAGTCCCTCCTGGCCAGTGGGGTAGCGGAAGCGGTCCAGCCGGTACAGCTTGAGCGCGCTCTCGATGGCGCGGATGTCCTGCTTCACCTTGGCACCCTGCGCATCATCGATGCGATTGATGACATTGGGAGCAATCAGTGCGGCGAGGATCCCGAGGATCACCACCACCACCATGATTTCGATGAGCGTAAAGCCGCGTGCGGCCCGGAACGACAAGTTCGCGAACTTCATGAATTGACCCTGCGATTCTGCGATGATCCGCCGCAACCCGAAGCGGCGGAATGCCCGCCGCGATTATCTGCCACCCGCCAGGCCCTGTCAGCAGTTTTCACCCAGAATTGACCAAGTGGCCCTAAGCGCTGGACAAATAACGCTTTCCCCAAAGCTGGAATCCTCGTCGCTGGTCTGGGCGACCGGCTTTGCTGTGATGCTCGTCGCACTCCAGGTGCTGCCGGCCGAGTGGCAGCGGGCCCTCTGGTACGACCGCCAGGCCATTGCTGACGGGGAGTACTGGCGGCTCCTCACCGGCAACCTGGTGCACCTCGGCTGGATGCACCTGGCGCTGAACGTGGGGGCACTGCTGATTGGCACCTGGGTCTTCTATCCGGCCCGCACTCCCATCGCCTGGGCCATCGCGCAGATCGTCTGCTCCATCGTCAGCAGTCTCGGCTTGTACTTCTACAGCCCGGGCGTCGCCTGGTGTGTCGGCATGTCCGGCGCCTTGCATGGCCTGCTGATGATCGGGGCCATCGACTGGATCCGGCAGGGCGACCGGGTGGGCTGGCTGCTGCTGTTCATCTGGACGGGCAAGCTGGTCTGGGAGCAGTTCGAGGGCGCCATGCCATTCTCGACCGCCACCGTGGGCTCCGCGGTGGTTACCGATGCCCACCTGTGGGGCGCCGCCGGCGGATTGCTGTATGTTGCCGCCGAGCAAATTTACCGGCGCCGCGCTGGCGGCACCGTGCCCGGCTGACTGGAGGACAATCGATCATGACTGCTGCAGACGGACTGCTGTCGCTCGCCGGCGAGACCGCGCTGGTTACGGGAGCCACGCGGGGCATTGGCGCAGGCATCGCCGATGCGCTGGGTCGCGCGGGCGCGACGGTGGTCGGCACTGCCACAACCGAAGCGGGAGCGGAGACCATCACGGCGCGATTCAGGGACCAGGGAATCGCCGGACGAGGCCTCGTGCTGGATGCCTCGTCTGCGGCGTCCGTGTCGGCCGCGGAAAAGGAGATCGAGTCCCGGGAGGGCAGGATCTCGATCCTCGTGAACAATGCCGGGATCACCCGCGACAACCTCCTGCTGCGCATGAAGGACGACGAGTGGGATGCGGTCATTGCCACCAACCTGTCTTCCGTGTTCCTCACCAGCAAGGCCTTCGTGCGCGGCATGCTCAAGCAGCGGCACGGGCGCATCATCAACATCTCGTCAGTGATTGGTGCCATGGGCAACCCGGGGCAGGCCAACTATGCCGCCGCCAAGGCCGGCATCGTTGGCTTCTCCAAGTCGCTGGCCCGCGAAGTCGGCAGCCGGGGCATCACCGTCAACGTGGTCGCTCCCGGCTTCATCCAGACCGACATGACGAACGCGATGCCCGAGGAGCAGCGCGCCAGGCTCGCCGCGCAGATTCCGCTCCAGCGGCTCGGCACGGTGGACGACGTGGCGGGAATCGTGCTGTTCCTGGCTTCGAGGGCAGGTGCGTATGTGACCGGCGAGACAATCCACGTCAACGGCGGTCTGCTGATGGCCTAGGCCACCCGCGTGCTCGCCCGGGGTGAACGGGCGGGCAGGGCACTTTTTTGCAGTGCTAGATTGGCCGGGACGCTTAACTTAGAATACCGGCCGGTCAGGGGGTGCGATCCGTGGTTTTCGCGGTTCGGCTCATCTGCCTGGTCGGTCTCACGAAGAGGACATAGCACACATGAGCAGCATTGAGGCACAGGTCAAGAGCATCGTCGCTGAGCAGCTTGGCGTAAAGGAAGAAGAAGTCACGAACCAGGCTTCTTTCGTCGATGACCTCGGCGCCGATTCCCTGGATACGGTCGAGCTGGTCATGGCGCTCGAGGAAGAGTTCGAAACCGAGATTCCGGATGAGGACGCCGAGAAGATCAAGACCGTTCAGCAGGCGATCGATTACATCACCCAGCGGGCCGCGGCTTCCTGATCACCGTTTCCGGCCCGGCGTAGCCAAGGATGTCCAACAGACGCGTCGTCGTCACCGGGATGGGAATCATCTCCCCGGTGGGGAACGATCTGGAGACGGCCTGGAAGCAGGTCGTCGGCGGCCATTCCGGCATCGGGCCCATCACTGACTTCGACGTCAGCCAGTTCTCCACGCGTTTTGCCGGCAGCATCCGCGACTTCGATGCCAGCCAGTACGTGCCGGCAAAAGAACTGAAGAAGATGGACCCGTTCATGCACTTCGGGATCGCGGCAGCATCCCAGGCGATCACGCATGCCGGACTTCCTGACAGCGGCCACAGCCCGGACCGGATTGGCGTGGCGATGGGTTCGGGCATCGGGGGCGTCGGCACGATCGAGGTAAATCATGCGCGACTTCAGGAGGGTGGCCCGCGCAAGATTTCGCCCTTCTTCGTTCCGGCCACCATCATCAACATGATTTCCGGCCATGTCTCCATCCAGCATGGCTACCGGGGCCCCAACATCGCGCTGGTAAGCGCCTGCACCACGGCAACCCACTGCATCGGCATGGCGGCCCGGCTGATTTCCCACGGGGATGCAGACGTCATGCTGGCGGGTGGCGCGGAGCACGGCATCACGCCCCTGGGCCTGGGGGGATTTTGCGCGGCGCGCGCCCTGTCCCAGCGCAACGACGACCCGGCCACGGCGAGCCGCCCCTGGGACAGGGAGCGGGACGGATTCGTCCTGAGCGACGGCGCCGCCTGCCTCGTGCTCGAGGAGTTCGAAGCCGCCCGGAAACGTGGCGCCCAGATCTTCGCCGAGGTCATCGGTTTTGGCATGAGCGCCGACGCCTACCACATCACCGCGCCTCCGGATAACGGCGAAGGCGCCCAGGCCTGCATGGCGGCGGCGCTCAAGGATGCCCGCCTGAATCCGGACCAGGTCGACTACGTCAACGCACACGGCACGTCCACGCAGCTCGGTGACGTGGCCGAGACGCGCGCGATCCGCGGCGTTTTCGGCTCCCACGCCGGCAAGCTGGCGGTAAGTTCCACCAAGTCCACCACCGGCCACCTCCTGGGCGCGGCGGGTGCCGTGGAAGCCGTGTTCAGCATCCTCGCCATACGCGACCAGGTCGCGCCGCCAACGGCCAATCTCCATTCTCCCGACGACGAGTGCACTCTGGACTACGTTCCACTCACTGCCCGCCGGATGCCCATCAACAGCGTCCTCAGCAATTCGTTCGGTTTCGGGGGCACGAACGGCAGCCTGATTTTCCGACGGGTCTGACCGCAGTCCGATGGCCCATTCCGCGGCCATGGCAATCCACGCAGTCGAGCTTCCGGCCAATTTCGACCTGCTGCAGATGCACGCGGCGGATCCGGCCCGTTACCCGTATCTCCTCGAAAGCGTTGCGACGGACCGTCACCGGCGCCGGGACGACGCGTTCGACATACTCTTCGCGTTTCCAGGCGACACCCTGCGCCTGGACCGCCACTTCAGTCTCTCCGGCCCGGGTAGCACCGGTGCCGGAGACGAGTTCCTGCCGGCGCTCGACCGCTGGTGGCACGGGCTGGGGCCGCGGACACCGGGGCCCCGGACGGTGCCGTTCCACGGCGGCTGGTTCCTGTTCCTGGGCTACGAGCTCGTCCGGCAGCTGGAGCGCAGCATCCGGACGCAGGATCCACCGTCCGGGCCCGTCGCCTTCGCGACGCGAATCCCCGTGGCGCTCGTCAGGAACCGGGGCACCGGGCAGGCCTGGATCGTCGCTGAGGAAACCCACGGGGACAGGGTTGCCCTGGTGGAGGCGGATATCCACGGCGCCCGGATGCGGGCGCGGAAGGTTGCCGCTTCTGAGCTGCTGGTGACCGGCATCAGGGAACCGGAGCCGGCGGCCTTCCTCGCCGCTGTCGACCGGATACGCGGGCTCATCGCGCGTGGCGACGTTTACCAGGTGAACCTGGCCCGCCGGTGGACGGCGACTGTAGGCGCGGAGGTCCGGCCCGCCGACCTCTACGAGCGGCTGCGCCGGACCAACCCGGCGCCCTACGCCGGGATAGCCGTACTTGGCGACTGGTCCCTCATCAGTTCGTCGCCGGAACGACTCGTCCGCAGCCGTGACGGGGTTCTGGACACGCGGCCGATTGCGGGAACGCGCCCGACGGCTGATGATCCTGGTCTGGAGGAAGCACGCCGGCAGGATCTCCTTGCCAATCCCAAGGAGCGCGCCGAGCACATCATGCTCATCGACCTGGAGCGCAATGACCTCGGGCGCGTCAGCCGGCCGGGCTCCGTTGAGGTTGATGAATTCATGGCCATCGAGTCCTACGCCCATGTGCATCACATCGTTTCCAACATCCGCGGCCAGTTGCGGGACGACGTGTCGCCCGGGCAGCTGATCGGCGCCATGTTTCCCGGCGGGACGATCACCGGCTGCCCCAAGGTGCGGTGCATGGAGATCATCAGTGAACTGGAGGACGCCCCGCGCGGCGCCTACACGGGCTCGATGGGATACCTGAACCGGGACGGAAGCTGTGACCTGAACATACTGATCCGCAGTTTCGTGCTAGAGGGGCGTGACCTGTCGTTCGCGGCCGGCGGCGGCATCGTCGCTGACTCCGATCCCGCCCGGGAACTCGAGGAAACCCGGGCGAAGGCGAAGGGCTTGCTGCTGGCCCTGCAGGGCTAGGCTCCCATGGACCGCTGGTGGATCAATGGAGAGCCCGGCCGGGCGATCGAGGTCACCGACAGGGGCCTCGCGTACGGCGACGGCCTGTTCGAGACCGTCGCCATCCGCGATGGCCAGCCGCGATTCCTGTCCCATCACCTCGATCGGCTCCTCGCCGGATGCGGGCGACTGCGACTGCCGTCGCCCGCGCGCCCAACCCTTGCGGCCCAACTCTCGGCGGCAGCGGAGGGCATTGCCCATGGCGTGCTGAAGGTGATCCTCACCCGTGGATCCGGTCCGCGGGGTTACGCATTCCCCGCCAGCCCCGCTCCCACGGTGGTCTGGGGCACGGCGGTAACCCGGCCGGAGCCCTCGCGTCCGATCCACGTCCGGTGGTGTGAGACGATGGCCTCGGCAAATCCGGCCACGGCGGGACTGAAGACCCTGGCAAGGCTCGAACAGGTCCTCGCGCGGGGTGAATGGTCGCAGGCGGATGTGGCTGAAGGACTCATGACGAGCACCGAGGGAAGACTCATCGGCGGTACGGCCAGCAATGTGTTTCTGGTGGCTGGCGAGCGCCTGCTGACGCCGGCGGTGGGCCGCGCGGGCATTGCGGGCGTCATGCGGCGGGTGGTCCTGGAAGCGGCGACGGGCGCGGGCCTGGCTGCGGTCGTGGCGGACCTGCCGCCAACCGCCGTGGCGGGCGCGACCGAAGTGTTCGTGACGAACGCTCTGACCGGAATCCGGCCGGTGCACAGTCTCGGTTCCCGCTCCTGGGAAACGGGACCTGTGACCCGCCTGCTCCAGGCAAGTCTGGCCGCGGCAGGGGTCACCGAATGCGCCGGCTAGTCGTGGCATCACTGGTCGCCTGCGTCCTCCTGGCAGTGGCCGGGTCACTGTGGATTCGGAGCTATCTTGCCACTCCGCTGGCGATCCCGGACGACGGCTATCGACTCGACATTGCCAGCGGCTCCAGCTGGTCGGCCGTTGTGCGCAAGCTCGCCGATGACGGGGTCGTGGAATGGCCGCTGTTCCTCCGCGCCTATGGTCAGCTGACCGGGCAGGCAGGCCGGGTCAAGGCCGGCGAGTATCGCCTCACGCCCGGAGTGACGCCGCCGTCGCTCCTCCAGCTCCTGGAGTCCGGGCGGGTCGTGCTGCACAAGCTGACGCTGGTGGAAGGGTGGACAGTCACCGACATCCTTCGGACCATCCGGGCGGAACCGGCCCTGGCAAAGACGCTCGCATCGACCAGCGCCCAGGGGCTCGCGAAGGAGCTCGGGCTTGCCTGGGAGAGCGCGGAGGGCGCATTCCTCCCGGAAACCTACCTTTTCGCCCGCGGCACCTCCGACCGGGAACTGCTGTCCCGCGCCCATGACGCCCTGAACGTGCACCTGACGAAGGCGTGGAGCGGACGACAGACCGGCCTGCCGCTGGCCAATGCCTATGAGCTCCTGACCCTTGCATCGATCGTCGAGCGGGAGACGGCTCTTGCCAGCGAGAGGCCGCAGATTGCCGGCGTCTTCATCCGGCGCCTGCGCGGCGGGATGCGCCTCCAGACCGACCCGACGGTGATTTACGGCCTCGGCTCGCGCTTCGATGGAAACCTTACCCGCCTCGATCTCGAGACAGATTCGCCCTGGAATACCTACACGCGGAACGGCCTGCCACCGACACCCATCGCGGCGCCCAGCAGCGCGGCGATCGACGCCGCCGCACGGCCGGCGGACGGCACGGCACTGTTCTTCGTGGCCAGCGGACGGGCCGACGGGAGCCACCGGTTCAGCGATACCCTCCGCGAGCACGAGGCGGCAGTGCGAGACTACCTGGCAGCGCTCAATCGTCGCGACCGGAACTAGGGGCACCGTTCATTGGACAAGGACAGGAAGGAGCGCGGCCGCTTCATCACGGTCGAGGGAATCGAGGGCGTGGGCAAGTCCACGAACCTGGGTTTCGTGGCCAATGAATTGCGCCGGGCAGGGCATGCCGTCGTAGAGACCCGGGAACCCGGTGGCACCGGCCTGGGAGAGCGCATCCGGGAACTCCTCCTCAGCACCGAGTCCAGGATCGGGCCCCTGACGGAACTGCTGCTGATGTTCGCGGCCCGTGCAACCCACATCGAGGACGTCATCCGGCCGGCGCTCGACGGCGGCAAGTGGGTTGTGTGCGACCGGTTTACCGATGCCAGCCACGCCTACCAGGGTGGCGGCCGCGGACTCCCGGCAGCCGTGATCGATGCCCTGGCGGCGGTCGTGCAGCGCGACCTGCGCCCGGACCTTACCCTGTTGCTGGATGCCCCCCTCACGATCTCGGCCGAACGGCAGGCCGGCCGAGGGAGCCGGGATCGCTTCGAGCAGGAGTCCGCCGAGTTCTTCCGCCGGGTACGCCAGTCCTACCTGGACCTGGCGGCCCGTGAACCGGAGCGCATCCGCCTGATCAACGCCGCCAGGCCCCTGGTGGACGTCCAGGAGGACATCCGCCGGGCGCTCGCCGAAATGGCATAGACTAGGTCGAAGGTAAAGTTCCCAAGCCAATGACTTTGAAGGATAACGGCAATGACTGAAGCGCCCTGGCTGGAGGCAGCCATGCAGCGCTTCGAGGGGCGCCTTGCCCGGGGGCAGACGCCGCAGGCACTCCTGATTCACGGGCCCGCCGGCATCGGTCGCCGGCATTTCGCGCTCACGCTGGCCGCGAAGCTGCTGGGCTCGACCTGGCGTCCGTCCCTGGACCTGGCGGCCGACCAGCTCGACGGGGTGCCACACCCCGACTACTGGAGCGTCGGCCTGGAAGAAGACTCGCGCGTCATCAAGATCGACCAGGTCCGTCACCTCATCCAGTCGCTCAGCCTCACCAGTCACAGAGGCGGCTGGAAGGTGGGACTCGTCTGGCCCGCCGACCTGATGAACCACAACGCCGCCAACACCCTGCTGAAGACCCTCGAGGAGCCGCCCGCACGCACGACGCTGCTATTGGTCGCGGAGTCACCAGCGCGCCTGCCGCCGACGATCATCAGCCGTTGCGAACGCATACGCCTGTCCCCGCCGGCGCCGGCAGCCGGCCTTGCCTGGCTCGCCAGTCGTCATACTGACCGGGCTGCCTGCGAGCGGGCGCTGGCTTTCGCGTCGGGTGCGCCACTGATGGCGCGCACCCTGCTGGGTGACGACAAGGGCCAGGGCGTCAGCAAGGTCCTGGCGGAATTGAGCGATGAACTCCAACAGGTCATCGACCGCAAAACCACGCCCACGACCGTCGCCAAGGCCTGGGCGAGGCGGGATGCGGCCGTCTGCCTCCGCTGGCTCTACCTGCAGACCGCCGAACTGCTGCGGGGCCAGGTACGCGCGCCCGGTGATCGCGCCCCGGCACTCCTGCCCTTGAAAATTCCGGGAGCGGCATTGAACATGGCAGCCTGTTGCGCGCACCTCGACCAGGTCATGGAGGCGCAACGCCTCAAGGACCGCTCGCTGAACATGGAGGTCATGTTCGCGGACCTCCTCATGTGGTGGTACGGTGCGGCTGGAGCCGCCAGGTAGGGATATGTCGAAGCCGGGACTTTTGACGCTGACGATCAGGGACAAGAGCGCCCTGTATCTTGCCTACATGCCGTTCATCCGGAACGGCGGCCTGTTCATCCCGACCAGCAGCAGCTACAAGATCGGCGACGAGGTCTTCATGCTTCTCAATATCATGGGTGAGGACGAGAAGATTCCGGTGGCCGGGCGGGTTATCTGGGTGACGCCCAAAGGGGCCCAGGGCAAGCGGACTGCTGGCATCGGCGTCCAGTTCAGCGACCAGGACGGCGGCGCAACCCAGAAGAAGATCGAGAACTACCTAGCCGGTGCCCTCGGGGGCGACAAGCCCACCCACACGATGTAGTCGCGGCCCTAGCGGCTGGTGAGGTTCAGCCCGCCGCGCAATACGCGGGTATCGAAACCCCGCTCATTCAGCACGAAGGCTCCCGCCGAGCTCCGGCGTCCGGTGTCGCAGCACACCACATAGGTGGTGTTTGTATCGAGGGTGTTGAGCTTCAGGCGGATGAAGTACAGGGGGATGTTTATGGCTCCCGGCTCGTGATACGCCTCGAACTCGCTGGGCAGCCGCACGTCCAGCCACTTGCCGCCGGCCGCCACGATGCGTCGCGCCTCGTCGTGATCGACCCAGGCCACCATGGGTTCGTTCAGCAGTGTGTTGAAATCGTGCTTGCCCAGCCGCATCAGCGCGCCGTCAGTCAGCATGGTGACGGTGGCATTGCGGCGGTTGTGGGAGATGAGCGCTTCTTCGCCGAACGTGTCGCCCACGTTCAGTTCGGCGAGCTTGATTCCTTCCTTGTTCAGGGGCGTTTCGCGGGTGACGGCGCAACGCCCGCGCGTGATGACGTAGAAATAGTCGCCCTCGTCACCCTGCTTGATGATCACGTCGCCGGCGTTGAAGTGCACCTGCTGCATCCGCATGAAGATCGCCTGGATGTTTCCGGGCGGGATGCGGTGGAAGGCCTTGGTCTGGAGGAGTGTGGTCATCCAGTCATCGGAGCTGCCGCGATCATCGCTCCGCAGCTCGTTGACTTCATAGCTGCCGGTCTGGTCCCAGGTCAGCATCACGTCCAGCAGCTCCGTGTCGACCGAGATATATTCGACGCGGTCCACCGCACGGACCGTGTACCGGCGGGGGAGGACGGGCGTAATGGGATTCCGGGCCTCGTCAGTTCCGGCCCGGAGCAGGCGGACACCGCCGTTACGATCGGTCAGCTCGAGGGTGCCGGAGACCAGGTAATAGGTGCGCTTGTCCGTGTCACCCTCGCGGAGCAGCGGCTTGCTGCCGTCGAGGGTCCGGACTTCCATTTTCTTGGCCAGTGCCGCGACGTTCTCGCGCTTGAGGCCATCAAGCGGGGAGAAGCGCCGCAGCAAGTCCGGAGTAACAGTTGAGTCAGCCATCAGCGATGCATTGTAACCGTAAGATTTTCCAGTGTGAAAGCGGTCAGCTGCCCAATCTGTGACGGCGGTCTGTGACGTCAGTGCTGCAGCCGCCGCCAGCCCGGTGATGGCGTGAACCGCGGGCCGTGGCGCTGTGCGAGCTCGCGGAGGCGGGCTTCGATCCGCTCGATCCCGACCTCCCGGGCATAGTGCAACGGCCCGCCGCGAAACGGGGCAAAACCGGTGCCGAAGATTACGCCGGCGTCCACCAGGTCAGGATCCGCGACGATACCTTCATGGAGGCAGGCTGCGGCCTCGTTGAGCATCGAGTAGATCAGCCGGTCCTGGACGGCGGGGCTCGAAGAGCCCCACTCCAGGGCGGGCTTCACGGGCTTGCCATCCCTGTATGTGTAGAAACCGCGGCCGGTCTTGCGGCCCAGGTTGCCCTGCCGGACCAGCTCCTCGAGCTCCGGAGCCGGGCTTCGCCCCATCACCGGCCCGAGGATGCGGGCGACGTGGCCGGCCACATCGAGCCCGACCGAATCCGCCAGCTCGACAGGCCCCATGGGCATGCCGAATTCGACCGCTGCCTGGTCGATCTCGGCCAGCGGTACACCTTCCCGCACCATCTCCATGGCCTCGCCCATGTAGGGCGCCAGTATCCGGTTGACGAGGAAGCCGGGATGGCTGCGGCAGGGGACCGGCAGTTTGCCCAGCCGGCGCGCGAAGGCAGTGCCCGCGCCGAGGGCGTCCGGGGTGCTCGTCGTTGCCGCAATGATCTCGATGAGCGGAAGCTTGGCGACCGGGTTGAAGAAGTGCATCCCGATGAGCCGGCCCGGGTCGCCCAGGCAGGCTGCCAGTTCCTCAAGGGGAATGCTCGAGGTGTTTGTCGCCAGCACGACGCCCGGGCGGAGCTTGCCTTCCAGAGCCGCATAGACGCCCCGCTTGACCTCGAGGTCCTCGAAGACGGCCTCGATGACCAGGTCCGCCGTCGCCACGCCCGAACCGTCAGGGTCCGCCCGCAGGCGGGCGCTGGCCGCGTCGATGGCATCAGGCTTCCTGAGCCTCCTGGCAAACAGTTTGGCGGCCCGTGCCAGCGCGGGTTCGATGAAGCGCATCTCACGGTCCTGCAGGGTCACGTCAAGGCCCTTCAGTGCGCACCAGGCAGCGATGTCACCGCCCATCACGCCGGCGCCGATCACGTGAACGCGGCTCACGGTACTTTTGGCCGTGGCCTGCTTCTTGAGTCGCTCCTGCAGGAAATAGACGCGCACCAGGTTCCGGGACGCGGGGGTCATCGCCAGCCGGCCGAAAGACCTGGCTTCGGCTTCGTAGGACGCTACCGAATCGGCGGCGCCAAACCGCTCCCACAGGTCGATGATGGCGCCGGGGGCGGGGTAGTGCTCCGGATGCGCCTTGGCGGCCGCCTTGCTGCGCAGGGTCCGGGCCAGCGTCGGACGAAGCAATCCGAGGGCCAGAAGCCGGTCCAGCAAAGGCGCCTGTCGTCGCCCGGCCGGCCGTTCCAGTTGCCGGACGGCTGCGCTTCGCCAGTCACCGTCGGCCACCAGGGCATCGACGAGCCCGGTGCGGAACGCTTCAGCCGGCCGGACGGAGCGGCCGGTCAGGATCAGGTCCATCGCCCGGCGCACACCGATCAGCAGGGGCAACCGGACGGTTCCTCCAAATCCGGGGTGTAGGCCCAGCTGCACCTCGGGAAGGCCAAAGACCGGCTCGTCCCCCGCGAACGCGATTCGCCGGCTGCAAGCCAGCGCGAGCTCGAGCCCGCCACCCAGGGCAAAGCCGTTCAGCACGGCAACTGTCGGGAAGGGGAGGCGCTGGAGCCGGTCGAGGATCATCTGCCCCTGGCGGGCGAGGGCAAATGCGCGCTCGGCGGAATCGAGCGCGGGAAATTCGTTGATGTCCGCCCCGGCAATGAATCCGGACTCCTTTCCGGAGAAGATGACCAGCCCCTTGAGCCGGCGCCGCGAAACGTCATCGAGGACGCCCTGCAATCCGGCCATGGTCTCCGTCGACAGGGTATTGGCCCCCGCATCCCGGCGGTCGAAGCAGAGCCAGCCAACATCGTTGGCATCGCATTCCAGGCGCCAGTGACCGTTCGGTGTCATTGCACTACCTCAGCTCGAATTCGCACAGGAGCGGCAGGTGATCTGAATGGAGGACGTTTGGCACCTCGAACGAGGTGATCTCGATGCCAGCTCCGTAGAGGATGAAGTCCAGCTCCATCCGGGGCGTCTTGCTCGGGTACGACGGTAGCCCTGCGGTGTTCGCACTGCGCAGGCCGGCCGCCTTCATGAAAAGGAACATCTCGCTTTCGCCCCAGAAAGTATTGAAGTCGCCGGCGAGAATGACCGGCTTGGGGGCCCGGGAGATCAGCTCGTAGAGGTGCCGAAGCTGGAACTGGCGGTGCCGGTACTTCAGGGAGAGGTGCACCAGGAAGATGATGACTCCGTCCAGCTCCAGCTCAATGATCAGCCGCTTGATGCCAGTGTCGAAATAGTGGAACCGTTCGCCCAGGATATGGGGGGCGGCGAGAAAGGCGTTGGCCTGCTTGCGCAGGATGGGGAGCATCTGGTTGAGGGACTCCTCGCCATACTTGCACTCATAGCAGGAGTAATGGCCCAGGGCGCTGGCGATCGATTCCGCCTGATTCACACCACCGCTCCGCACAGACCCGACGTCGACCTCAATCAGGCCAACCACATCCGGGCGACACGATTTGATGAAATCTATGATGTTGTCGAGGGTTCCGGGGTTGCCAAAGAGGTAGCCTGCTCCGGGGACGGGCAATTGGGGCGGCATCCCGGCGCCAACCGCGTAGCGAATGTTGTATACGAGGAGGCGCATGTTCCGGCCAGTGTAATGCCCGGCCACCGGCGTTGAAACTCCGTGGTATTTTCTGACGGCCGAGAGGAGGGAAAGCGATGTCAGATTCAAGCCCGATCCGGGTCTTCGTCAGCCATCTTTTCCAGAAGCACCCGGACTACCTGCGAGTCTTCGAGTACCTGGAGAGCAGGGAGAAGTTCCATTACCTGAACGTCAGTGACCCCGACGCGGTTCCGCCGGTTGGCAAGGAGGCACTGAAGGACGAACTTCGGAACCAGATCAAGGCGTCCGAGGTGATGGTGCTTCCCGTTTCCATCTACGACCTGAACCGGGACCTCGTCACCTTCCAGATGGACTGTGCCGGCGCGTTCAACAAGCCGATTATCGGCGTGAAATCCTTCGGCGAGACCGTCGTCATCCAGAAGGTCATTCTCGAGAGGTGCGCCGAGGTGGTGGACTGGAACGCACGCAGCCTCGTCGACGCGCTCCGGCAGCACGGCCGGCACGAGAATACCGCCCGCTGGGACGTGGTCGAGTTCAAGCTGGACTAGCGGCAGCGAGGCGCCGCGACGTCGTGCCGCAGCCGGAATCGCTTGTTCCGGTCTGCCCCGGTCACGTAAGATTTCCGCCCCGCCGGCCCGCCCGGCGACATCTCGGGCGACGCTTGGGCCTTGCCTTCGGCACCATGGCCGCCTCCACAGGAATGACCATTCAGACAGACGCGCTGATCATCGGTGCAGGCCCTTGCGGCCTTTTCCAGGTTTTTGAGTTGGGATTGCTGGGAATCAAGGCCGACATCGTCGACTCCCTCCCGGCGGTGGGCGGCCAGTGCAGCTGGCTCTACCCCGAAAAGCCCATCTACGACATTCCCGCGGTGCCGGTGTGCACCGGCGCGGAACTCGTTGCCAACCTGATGAAGCAGATCGAGCCATTCAATGCCGGGTTCCATCTCGGGGAGGAGGTGGTCGCCCTTCAGCCAGTGGACGGCGGTTTCCACGTTCGGACGGCGCCGGGCAAGGAATTCCACGCCCGGACCATCTTCATCGCCGGCGGCGTGGGCTCGTTCCAGCCCCGCAAGCTGCATCTTGACGGCGCCGACCAGCTGGAGGAACGCCACGTCCACTACCGGGTGCAGGATCCGGCAGTATTCAAGGGCAAGCGCGTGGCGATTCTCGGCGGCGGGGACTCGGCGCTCGACTGGGCGCTCGCTCTCGGGCCCCAGGCAGCCGCCCTGACTCTGGTCCACCGGCGCGACGACTACCGGGCAGCCCCGGCCTCGGTCGCACAGCTCAAGGCCCGCGCCGCCAGTGGGGCCATCGAGATCATCGAAACCGCGAATGCCAGCGGCCTCAGGCTGGAAGACGGTCGCCTGACCGGCCTTGAGATCGGCCTTAAGGATGGCAGCTCCCGCGTGCTGGACGTGGACCACGTGCTCGTCTTCTTCGGCCTTTCGCCCAAGCTGGGCCCCATCGCGGAGTGGGGCCTGACGCTTCACAAGAAGGCAATCACAGTGGATACGGAGGCCTTCCAGACCAACGTCCCCGGAATCTTTGCCATCGGGGATATCTGCGACTACCCGGGAAAGAAGAAGCTGATCCTGAGTGGTTTTCATGAAGCCGCCCTCGCGGCGTTCGCGGCGAAGGCGTTGCTCGAACCCGGCAAGAAGGTGCACCTGCAGTACACCACGACGAGCCCGCTGATGCAGAAGCGACTCGGCGTGGCAGGGGAGTAGCCCGCGCCAATGAGCGCTGCGCCCGTTGTAATCGCGCATCGGGGTGCCAGCGGCTACCTGCCGGAGCACACGCTGGAGGCAAAGGCCCTGGCCCACGGCATGGGCGCCGATTTCCTCGAGCAGGACGTGGTTGCGTGCCGTGACGGCAGGCTGATCGTCTTCCACGACCTGCACCTGGACCAGATGACCGATGTTGCCCGCCGATTCCCGGGCCGTGCCCGTGCGGACGGGCGGAGCTACTGCATCGATTTCTCGCTGGCCGAACTCAGGACATTGCGTGTCACCGAGCGTCGCGGTAAGGATGGCGCCGGTCCGCGCTTCCCGGGCCGTTTCCCTGCTGAAACTGGTTCGTTCCGGATCCACACTCTGGAAGAGGAGCTGGAGCTGGTTCGCGGCCTGAACCGGTCCACGGGCCGGCGTACGGGCGTCTACGCCGAGATCAAGGACCCCGACTGGCACCGCGAGCACGGCATGGAACTTGCTGACCTGCTGATCGCTTCGCTGAGTGCATTCGGCTACCGGACGCGGGAGGACAACTTCTTCGTCCAGTGCTTCTCCCCGCAGGAGTTGCGGCGCGTGCGCGCAGCGCACGGCCCTGACGTGCCTCTCATCCAGTTGCTGGAGGAGGGCGCCGACGTGAGGCGGGAGCCCCTTGCCGCCATTGCGGGCTGTGCGGACGGCATCGGGCCGCCCATCGGGCTCGCGTGGCCGGACCGGGGACTGGTCCGGACGGCACACGAACTGGGCCTGCTCGTGCACCCATACACCTTCCGTCTGGACTCCCTGCCAGCCGGCTTCACGACGTTCAACGAACTCGTGTCAACGTTCACGGACCAGCTGCAGGTAGACGGGCTCTTCACGGATTTCCCTGACCTCGTGCTGCAGCAAGTCGGCCGGCCGCGGGGCTAGTCCGTCCAGCGCTGGGGAACGCGCTCCAGTCGCCCTGTGTCGTAGCCGGCCGTCCTGAGGCCGGCTACCAGCTGCTCGTACTCGGCCGCCGGCATCTCGGGCGTCCGGGACATGATCCAGACGTACTTGCGGTCCGGGACGCCAATGACCGTCCGCTGGTAGTCCGGATCCAGGCTGAGAATCAGGTAGTCGGCCTCCGGCAGGTACCAGTCGAACTTCATCTTCCATTCGGAATTGACCGGTGCGTTGGCGACGCGCGCCTTCGGCGTGAAGGTCCGTTCGGGGCCATCGAAGCCGTCCCGCCGGAAGGTGTAGGTGGTCTCGATCGTGCCATCCGGGGCCAACCGGTAGGTCTCGACGCCGTTGTGGGCGCCTTTCTCCGAGAACATCGGCAGCAGGGGTATATCGATGGGAATGCAGGCGATGACGAACCAGGGCCCCATGAATCGCTCCAGGTCCACGGGTTCGGCAATTCCGCGCAGTGGCGGCAGGCTCCCGGTGCTGCTGCAGGCGGACAGCAACGCACCAAGGATTGCGGCAGGCAGGGCCTTGAGGAGCATCGGAGCAGTCCTTGCGAAGCGAACGGGTCGGGACGAGAGAGGTTATTCGGCCGGCGGTCCGCGGCGGGTTCAGCGGCCCAAGATGCGTATAATATATATTATGTTAAATTAAAGGCATCTGGCCTCAGAGCCGGCCCAGACGCAAGGACAGCCGTTCTCCCGGGCGTCCCTTCAGGGAGCCACTACCTGATCGATGACAATCGCTATGGGGCCTGACTGCCCGCCAGAGCGTTGCCACGTCGCTTCGCCGAACACGTCACCGGCTTTGGCAATCGGATCGCCACCGTTGGCGACCCGGGCAACGAGCTTGGCAGCGGCAATGTTGGCCAGCGATCGTCCCGGCAGCATCACGTCTGCGTCGCTGATCTGGAGCGTCACCGGCAGCTCGCTCGCCTGCCGCCGGATGACAGCCAGTGGTGGCCCGGCGTTCTGCGCATCGCGGACGAAGACAAACAGCGGAGCCGACGGCGACACCTTGCTGCGAACCGCGGCGCTCACAGACACCGTGATTCCAATACTGTCGGCCGCCTTGGGCCCCGCCGAGGGCACGTCCGCCGGCACGCTGGCCACTGCCGTGGCGCCTCCGTCGAGCTCGGCCAGCTGCGCCTCGATGATCTGGCGAACACGATCGGGTGGCGCCAGCTCCAGGAGCGCCCGCCAGCGCTCGCGGGCGACCTCAGGCTGGCCCCGCGCCATGCTGAGCAGGCCGCCATACCAGAGGCCCTTGGGATTCCGTGGCTCGGCCTTGAGGACCGCCTCGATGTCATCCCCGACGGGCCCTACCAGCGAACCGGGGTCGAGAACGATTCGCGCCTCCGCCACGCCGAGCCGTGCGGCGACGTTTCGCCCGCCTGACACATCCAGTGCCTTCTGATAGGCGGTGGCCGCGTCCGCCGGACGATTGAGGCTGAGGTAGGAGCTGCCCAGCAGGATCCACCCCTCCTCGTCCCCGGGGGCCGCCTCGAGTTTCCGCTCGAGGGACGCCACAGCCTCTTCCACGGACCCGGGCGCCGCAGCCGCGGCAGGTGCGGAAGTCTGGCTGCTGCCCGGAGCCTGCCAGTCGTGGTTGCTGACCAGGAGGTAGACCACCAGGACTGAGGCGGGGATGGCCAGGGCCGTAAGGGTCGCGGCGACGGGATGTGTGCTTCCGCCGGACCTGAGCAGTGGCCAGACGACCAGGCCCACGGCAACGAACGTAAACAACACGGCGATGGCTGCAAAGACTGTCAACGGCTTACCCCTCGGCCGCTGTCGGCGGCTCATCGTCATCAGCGGGAACCGGCAACGCCGACCGGCGCCGGATGATCCGTCCCAATCCAAGGCCCCCGGCGATCAACAGCAGCAGCGGCGCCAGCCAGAGTGCGGCCGTGCTGGCCTTGAATCTCGGCTTGTACAGTACGAAATCGCCGTAGCGATCGAGCAGAAAGACCTTGATTTCCTCCTCCGACTGTCCCGCCACGATCTTTTCCCGGATCTCGCGCCGCAGGTCGGCTGCGAGCGGTGCGCTTGAATCGCCGATGGTCTGGTTTTGACAGACCAGGCAACGAACTTCGCTGGTGAGCCGCTCGTAGGTGGCCTGCTGGACCGGATCGGGGAGTTTCGGGTCGGTGTCGATGGCGATACCCGGCTGCGCGCCAAGTAGCAACGCAACCAGCAGAAATGCCCGCGGGATCCGGGTCATCGCTGGCCGGCTCCCGCCGCGGCAATGCGCGGCAGAAACTGCTCTTGCCATACGTCCTGGGTCATGGGAGCGATGTGCTTGTACAGGACGGTGCCATCCGGCCCAATCAGAAACGTCTCGGGCGCGCCGTACACGCCCCAGTCGATCGCCACGCGGCCATCCTGGTCAACGCCAACGGCCGCGTAGGGATTGCCGAGGCTCGTGAGCCACTGGCGCGCCAGTTGCTGGTCGTCCTTCCAGTTGATGCCGTAGATCGGAATGCCTCCGTCCCGGGCCAGGGCAACAAGTGTGTCGTGCTCCTGGCGGCAACCGGAGCACCAGGTGCCCCAGACGTTCACCAGGCTGGTCTTTCCGATGAGGTCGCTGCGGCTCAGGGTCTGCGACGGATCATCAAGCCTGGGCAGCGTGAAATCCGGTGCCGGCTTGCCCACCAGCGGCGAGGGCACGAGCGTCGGATCCTTGCCCAGCCCAACGACGAATACGGCAACCAGCAGGCCGAACACGCCGATCGGCATCAGGAAACGCCACACGCTGGAGCGGGATTCGGAGGACAAGCTCAGGACTTTGCAGCCTCGGCGGCCAGAGCCCCCGACGTTTCGCGGGCCCGCAGACGATACCGCCGGTCCGTGGCGGCGAGGATGCCCCCGAGGGCCATGACAATTGCGCCCAGCCAGATGAAGCGCACCAGGGGCTTGTACTGGAGGCGTACGCTCCAAGCGTCATTGCCCAGTTCATCGCCGAGCGCCACGAACAGGTCCCTGGACCAGCCGGCATCGATTCCCGCCTCGGTCATGGCGGAGCTGCGAACCAGATAGGTGCGCTTCTCCGGGTACAGCGTTCCGACCACCTGGCCATTGCGGGTGACAGTGACCTCCCCCCGCAGTGCCTGGTAGTTGGGCCCGGGTACGGACCGGGTTCCCTTGAAGGCAATCTCGTAGTCCCCGACGCGGGCCGTTTCACCCGGCGCAATCCGCTGGTCGGTGGCGAGCCCGAATGACGACGTCACCGTGATGCCAAGTACACAAAGGCCAAGTCCAAGGTGCGCAACCGACATGCCAACGGCGGCCCGGGTTACGCGCGGCCCGCGGCCGGTGAGCTGGCGAACCGGATCGAGCAAGGCAGCGAGGACCAGCCAGGCACCTGCCGCAACCCCGGCGACGGTCAGGGCCCCGTTGCCCCCGCCATAAACCACGAGTGGGACGAGGACCCCCGCCAGTACGGCAAGCGCCGCCGGCACCCTGAGCTTGCGCGCAACGTCGCCAGCAGTGGCGCCCCGCCAGGCCGTGTGCATACCCACACCCACGGCAACGAGCAACGGCAGCATCGGAATCATGAATGCGGTCTCGAAATACGGAGGGCCGACCGAGATCTTGCCGGCGTCGAGCGCATCGAGAACGAGAGGATAGATCGTGCCGAGAAAAATCAGCCCGGCCGCGATGCACAGCAGGATGTTGTTCACGAGGAGAAAGCTCTCCCGTGAAAACGGCTTGAAACCCACTGCCCGGTCCAGCGACGGAGCGCGCCACGCGTAAAGGCCGAGGGCGGTACCGATGACGACGGCGAGGAATGACAGGATGAACAGGCCACGGGTTGGATCAGCCGCAAAGGAATGCACCGACACAAGCACACCCGACCGGACCAGGAACGTACCGATCAGGCTGAGCGAGAATGCGGCGATCGCCAGCAGCAGCGTGGAGCCCTTGAATATCCCCCGCTTCTCGGTGACCGCCAGCGAATGCATGAGTGCAGTTCCCACCAGCCATGGCATGAACGACGCGTTCTCGACCGGATCCCAGAACCACCAGCCGCCCCACCCGAGCTCGTAATAGGCCCACCAGCTGCCGAGCGCGATGCCTACCGTGAGGAAGACCCAGGCGGCAGTCGTCCAGGGACGGGCCCAACGCGTCCACTCCTGGTCCACTCGGCCGGCCAGAAGGGATGCCACGGCAAAGGAGAACGCCACCGAGAACCCGACATAGCCCATGTAGAGCATTGGCGGGTGCAGCGCCATGGCTGGATCCTGCAGCAGCGGGTTCAGGTCATTGCCATCGAAGGGAATCGGACTCAGGCGCAGGAAAGGATTGGACGTGAACAGGATAAAGGCGAGAAAACCAACGCTGACGGCGCCCATCACGCCGACGATCCGGGCCGCCATTTCCCGCGGCAATGTGCCGCTGAGCACCGTGACCGCGATCGTCCAGATCGCGAGGACGAGCACCCACAGCAAAAGCGACCCCTCGTGCCCGCCCCAGACCGCGGCGAACCGGTAAATCTCCGGCAGTTGGCTGTTGGAATTGCTGGCGACGTAGAGAAGCGAGAAATCGTTGGTGATGAACGACCAGGCCAGCAGGCCAAACGCGCCGACAACGAATACGAACTGCCCCGCCGCTGCGGCCGGACCAGCGGCCATCAGTCCGGCCTGGCCTCGGTGTGCGCCGACGAGCGAGAACAACATCTGGCACGTCGCGAGACACAGCGCAAGGATCAGGCAGAGTTGGCCGAGTTCGGGAATCATCCTGGTACCTGCCTTGAATTCGTGACGGAAACGGGGGCTGCCGGAGGGTCAGTTTGCAGTCATGCCAGGCGGTCCGGTCGGGGCCACATGCCCCTGGTCCGCGAGGGCTTCAGCCACCTCGGGCGGCATATAGTTCTCGTCATGCTTGGCGAGAACTTCCTCGGCCCGAAACATGCCGTTGGGCTCGAGGTAGCCCATGGCAATGACGCCCTGCCCGTCCCGAAACAGGTCCGGGAGTACGCCCGAATAGGCGACAGTGAGTCGGTCCTTGTTGTCCGTGACGTCAAAGCGCACTTCGAGTGCGCCGGCCTCGCGCCGGACACTGCCCTTCTCCACCATGCCACCGAGGCGGAACTTCTTGCCCGCCGGCGGCTCGCCCGCGAGCGCCTGGGATGGGGTGTAGAAGAAGAGGAGGTTCTCCTGGAACGCTCTCAGTGAGAGACCGACAGCGGCGACCACGCCGGCCAGCACCAGTCCAACGACGAGCATTCTTTGACGACGCGGAGTCATGAACTTCTCCCGATTGTGGTCTCGTTACTTCCCGCGCCCTTGCCCGTGACCTGGCCGGCCCGCGGAGGACTCCGACCCGACCGCCTCGCCAACTGTTCCAGCAGCCGCACCCGGGTGCGGCTGAACTGAAGGCGCGCAGCGACCAGGTTGCCCACCACCACCGCTGCCGTTACACCGTAGGCAACCAGCAAATAGCCTGTATAGCCGTCCATGGCAAGGACTCCGTTCATCAGTTTACGCCAGCGGGACTGGCGCCACGCAGCACGTCCTGGACCCAGCGGGACTGAACTTCCCTTTCCAGCACCTCGGCCCGGACCCGCAGGGCCAGGACCCCGAGGAAGAAGAGCGTGAAGGCCAGAATCATGGTCAGCAACGGCCACAGCATTTCCCAGGAAATGGACGGCGCCTCCAGCTTGGAGAGCGTCGGCCCCTGGTGGAGGCTGGCCCACCAGATAACTGAGAAATGGATGATGGGAACGTTTACCACGCCGGCGATGGCCAGCATGGCGCTCGCCCGGTCGGCCTGTGCCAGGTTCTCGAAGGCGCCCCGCAGTCCCATGTAGCCGAAGTACAGGAACAGGAGGATCAGTTCCGCGGTGAGCCGGGGATCCCACTCCCAGTACGTCCCCCACATGGGCTTGCCCCAGACTGCGCCGCTGACCAGGGCGGCGAACGTGAACGAGGCCCCGATCGGTGCGCAACTCGCTGCAACGGCGTGAGCCAGCTTGATTCGCCAGATCAGCCCGATGGCGCCTGCCACGGCCATGGTGACGTAGACCATCATGGACAGGTACGCGCTGGGGACGTGGACATAGATGATGCGATAGGCATCGCCCTGCTGGTAGTCAGGAGGAGCCAGGACGAGGCCGCCCCAGGCACCGACGGCTAGGAGGACCACGGCGGGAACCACGAGCCAGACGCTCAGCTTGCCGGCCATGGCATACACATGCGGTGGCGATGCCAGCTTGAAAAACCAATTCCACATCTTTTCGTGCTCTCCCTTGCAGCAGGCCGACTAGTCGGCACTGATCCGAATGGCGCCGGCGGCCAGGACAGGCGCAAGACTTGTCGCCAGGACCAGCAATGCAGCCAGCAGGTATAGCGGCCCGGTGACGTCCTCCCCTGCCAGGGCGAAATCGGTGGCCCTGGATCCCAGCATCAGCACCGGCAGCATCAGGGGCGCCACGATGAAAGCCAGCAAGACCCCGGCGCCTCTCAGGCCCGCCGTGAGCGCCGCCCCGATTGATCCCAGCAGGCTCAGTGTTGGCGTACCCAGCAACAGGCTGAACGTCAGCACACCCACGGCCGACCCCGGCAAATGGTAGGTGATTGCCAGCACGGGTGCCATGACGACGACCGGCAGGCCGGTGATTACCCAGTGGGCCAGTGTCTTGGCCAGCAGCATCCAGCCTAGCGGGCACGGCAAGGTGAGGAGCTGCTCGAGCGTACCGTCTTCCAGGTCGGCCCTGAACAGCAGGTTCAACGACAGCAGGGTCGCCAGCAGCGCAGCAATCCACATGACTCCCGGCGCGATCATCCGGAGCACTTCGGCCTTGGGACTCAGGGCCAGTGGAAACAGCGTAACGACCAGGATGAAGAACAACGCCGCATTGCTGGCATCGGTCCAGCGTCGCAACCCGACCTGAAGGTCGCGCTGGAACACCATCCAGAAGAGCGTGAGCAGACCGGGCACAGGTGATACGGGTGCGTCCTCATGCGCGTCACCCGACAGTTTCACGGCAACCATCACGCGTCCCCCAGCGTCAGTCGGGACTGGATGGAGCTACCAAGATCCATGGCCTGATGGGCTGCAACGATGGCGGTCCCGCCTTGCTGCACGTGTCCGCGGATGACCGCTTCTACAAACCGTCGGCCCGCAGCGTCGAGATTCGTCTGCGGTTCATCCAGCAGCCAGAGATCAGCGTTCGACAGGAGAATCCGGGCAAGGGCCGCACGGCGCTTTTGTCCGGCGGAAAGCAGCCGGACTTCGAGATCTGCGCAACTACCGAGGCCGGTTGCTTCCAGAACGTCTGCGACGTGCCCGGACTTTCCTGACAGGCGCGCAAAGAACTTCAGGTTCGCCCGTGCGCTCAACTCCGCCTTCAGCGCCAGTGCGTGCCCTGAAAATGCCATCCGGAGAATCCCCGCCCGTACCTGTTCCCGGAAGGCTCCGCCCCGCCAGGTGAGCGACCCGGACTCCGGCTGGGTGAGACCGGCAATCACCCGCAGCAGGGACGACTTGCCCGCGCCATTCGGACCTTCTATCAGGAGGGCCGTGCCCGCCGGAACCACGAATGACAGCTCCTCAAAGAGGCACGTCGTTCCGCGCCACAACGTCAGTCCCGCGCCTGCCAGCACGCCCATCTCCAGAACCCGGTTTGTCGTCCGGTCACCAGGGGGTAGCCCACCCACCCCGAATGGCGCGCCATCGTCACTGACTTTCGTATTTAAAACAAGTTGCTACAGCACTTTACTGCGCTGATTTCGCAGTCTGGATGCGGACCTGACCGCCGGCTCCATGAACTGGCTTTACATAACAGGAACCGATACTTAGACTCGTCAACTAGCGTCACTTATCGGCAAGCCGCACGGGCCGCCTCAGCGCATGGCCCTTGCGAGAATCATAAGCCGGAGTCGAGACCGCCACGCCACGGAGTTTCCACATGGCCGCCCTGCTCGAGGGAACAAGCCTCAATCCGGCGACGGGAGACATCGCCATTTCGGGCCGGAGAGCCGACCCCGCTGGTGTCACGGCGGGAATGGCTTACGTCAGTCGTTGCCTCCGCGGTCACAGGCCATTCGGGATCATCACTGGATCGACACGGGAGATGGGTGTGCTCATCGAGCACATTGCTGCTGACTGCGCAGCGCACGACGACCTCCATGCGGTGCGTGTAACCGCGCCCACCGACAGCGTCCAGGAGTTCCTCGCCACATGCCTTGCCCATCTTGGCTTCGAACTCTACCAGGCGGGCCTCGATGACCTTCACAACCTGCTCGTCGTGTTCCTCCGCCACGAGAGCGCCCGCGGCCGACGTACAGTTGCCGTCATAGAAAATACCGAGCACTACGGCCCACGCGTCCTCGAATTCATGCAGACCTTGTCCAAGGTACGCGCCGGAGCGACCCCGGCAATCACTTTCCTGCTCACCGGATCCCGGGACCTGCACCGGGTCCTGGATTCCCGGGGAATGGCAGGACTCAGACAGTTCACCCGGGAGAGATTCGACCTGGACCGGTCACTGGCGTGGGTGACGCCCGGCAAGACAACGCCGTTGGTCCGCCACCCGGTCCTGGACCGGGGCGGGCCGCCGCTACCTTCGGTGGCGCCGCCCTCGACTCCGGGCAGCCTTGTCGTGATGCTTGACGGGTCCATAGTCGAGCGCCGGCTGCTGGAACCCGGGCGACTCATCATTGGCCGGAGTCGGCGCAGCGGACTGCGACTCGACAGCCGCTATGTCAGCCGCCATCACGCGGCCCTGATCGTCACCGCCGATGAGGTGACGGTCGTCGACCTGCGGAGCACCAACGCAACCCTCGTCAACGGCGCAGTCGCAGCCAGTCAGCGACTGGAGCACGGCGACCTTCTGGCAATCGGCAACTTCAGGCTCCGCTACGACCAGCGGGTCCGGTACCGGCCCGTCACGGAATCCTGATTACGATCTTCCCGAAGTGCTGTCCGGCCGCAATGGCCTGGATCGCCGCCCCGCCCTCCTCGAGGGTTCGCTGATCATCCAGCACGGGCTTGATTCCGTGCCTGGCGACGAACGCCAGCATTTCGCGATGGTGCTGGCGGCTGCCGACCGTCAGGCCGTGGAGGTGTGCGTTCTTGCCCACAAGGCCGAGCAGGTTCAACTCTGCGCTGAACCCCGTCAGGGAACCGACATAGGCAATGTGGCCATCCCAGCCCAGCGCGGCGATGGACTGAGCCAGCGTGCCGGCCCCGCCCGACTCGACAACGATGTTCACGCCCAGACCAGCCATCCCGAAGGCGGTCTTCCCCCACTCGGGGTCCAGCTTGTAGTTGATGACCTGGTCCGCCCCGAGACTGGTGGCACGCTTGAGCTTTTCGTCGCTACCCGAGGTCAGGATCACTTTCGCACCCATGGCCTTGGCGAGCTGCAGGGCACAGAGGGCGACGCCGCCGGTACCGAGCACGAGGACCGTATCCCCGGCCTTGCACTTGCCGGTGCTCAGGGCATTCCAGGCAGTCACCCCCGCGCATGGCAGGGCGGCGGCTTCGGAGAAGTTCATACCCGCGGGAATCGGCACGATCGCCTGCTCGGGCAGCACCGCATACTGGGCTAGGACACCCGGGGCTTCACAACCGGTCGAAACTGAAATCTTCGGCAGGCTGGCCGGACCACTGTCCCAGGCCTGAAAGAAGACGGAAGAAACCCGGTCACCGGCAGCGACGGACAGCACTCCGGACCCGACTTCGGCTACTTCGCCGGCGCCGTCGGACAACGGAACGAGTGGCAGGGGCAGGTCCTGCTTGTAGTAACCCTGCGCGATCAGGAAATCACGGTAATTCACGGCGGCCGCGCGCATCCGCACCACCACTTGCCCCGGACCCGCCTTCGGCTGTGGACGCTCGACCAGTTTCAGATTCTCGACGCCGAATTTGCCGAGTTCGATGCTCTGCATTGTTGTTGCGCTCCAGAGTTTCGGGAATGTGGATGTGCCCAGGGCCGGACTTGAACCGGCACGGCCGTTTCGGGCCAACGGATTTTAAGTCCGCAGCGTCTACCAGTTTCGCCACCCGGGCCAGGCAGCATTGTAGGCGGTGAAGTGGAGATTGGAGGCTAGGGTCGGAATCGAACCGGCGTACACGGCTTTGCAGGCCGCTGCATGACCACTCTGCCACCTAGCCGCTGTGGGGGCTCCCTGCCGGGCGATTCGCACGAATCGCCGGCCCCTCTTCGCCTCGAATGGGAGCAGAAATCTGGAGCGGGAAACCGGGCTCGAACCGGCGACCTATACCTTGGCAAGGTATCGCTCTACCAACTGAGCTATTCCCGCTTGCAAGGGACGCATATGCTACCGACCGGCGCAGGCGTGTCAAGAAAGAGGCTCACCTTCCCGACGATCGGGCCACGCGGCGCGGATATAGCCCAACATCGACCAGATGGTGAGTCCGGCCGCCAAAATGAGGAAAAACACGCCTATCTCGTACATTGGCAACCCGAGAAGGGGCTGTTCGAAGAGCATGCAGCAGAGCCCCGTCATCTGGGTAATCGTCTTCAGTTTCCCGTAACCGGACACCACGACCCGGTGGCGATTTCCCAGTTCGGCCATCCATTCCCGCAGCGCCGACACCGCAATCTCCCGCCCGATGATGATGGCGGCCAGGGCCGCGATGACGATCCGGGGATCCGCCTGGACGAGCAGGATTAGCGCCGTCGAGACGATCATCTTGTCCGCAACGGGGTCCAGGAACGCGCCGAACTGGGAAGTCTGCTGCAGGCGCCGCGCGACATAACCGTCCAGCCAGTCCGTGATGGCGGCCAGGAGGAAGACGATGGCAGCCGCGGGCCGGGCCCAGGGTGACGACCAGTAGAAGACCACCGCGACCAGCGGTATGGCTGCAATACGAAACCACGTCAGTGACGTGGCGATGTTGAACTGGGGATACACGCCGACATTCTAGCCCGTCCCGTCGCCAAGCGCGGCCGCCCGCACGCGTTGCCGCTCAGGGTTGCCCGCCATGGAGGTGGTCGTAGATTCGCTGAGCAAGCGCGAGGCTGATGCCATGAACCCTGGCCAGGTCCGCCACCCCCGCCTGCCGGATGCCCTGGAGACCGCCGAACTGCCGGAGAAGAGAGCGCCGTCGCTGCGGACCGAGACCCTCGATCGACTCCAGGGTCGATGTCACCCGGGCCTTCGCTCGGCGTTGACGGTGGCCGGTGATCGCGAAGCGGTGGGCTTCGTCCCGGATCTGCTGGATCAGGAACAGCGCGGACGATCCGGGTGGCAGGGTACGGTCGGCAGCTTCGCCCGGAAAAACGAGTTTCTCTTCGCCGGCCCGCCGGTCCCTGCCCTTGGACACACCGACCAGGGGCAAGTGCCCCAGCTGGAATTCCTCGAGTGCCTGCCGGGCCTTCTCCACCTGCCCGTGGCCGCCATCAATCAGTATCAGGTCGGGAACCGGGGACTCGCCACGGCGGATCCGCGCAAATCGACGTTCGACAGCCTGGCGTATGGCGCCGTAGTCGTCGCCGGGCTCTACACCCCGGATGTTGTAGCGGCGATAGTCGGACTTCAGCGGCCCGTCCGGGCCGAACACGACGCAGGATGCGACGGTTTCACCACCGCCGGTGTGACTGATGTCGAAGCACTCAATGCGCTTCGGAGCGTCGTCCAGCCCAAGTGCCTCGACCAGGCTTGCCAGCTGGCCACGGACGGACGCCCCGGCAGCAATCCGGCTCGCCAGTCCCTGGCGGGCATTGGTCGCGGCCATCTCGAGCCAGCGCTTCCGCGTGCCCCTCACCTGGTCACGGATCTGCACGCGGCGCCCGGTACGGGCACCAAGTGCAGCCTCGAGCACGGCGCCATCCAGCGGCGGAACGGGAACGAGGATCTCGAGGGGCGGCTGCTCGTGAAAGTAGTGCTGCCCGATGAACCCGGCAACAACCTCGTCGTCATCGGTTCCGGCGGCCACTCTCGGAAACCAGGTCCGGCTGCCCAGCACCCGGCCACCGCGGATCAGGATGACGGCAATGCACGCCTGACCTTCATCCTGGTGGACACCGAGAACATCCGCCTCTTCGATGCCAGTCCCGGCGATGACCTGCTCCGCCTGGATCTTCCGGATGAGCCCAACCTGGTCACGCAGGACTGCGGCCCTCTCGTAGTCGAGGCCGGCGGAAGCCTGTTCCATCCGCCCGACGAGGCTCGCGAGGACCGCCGAATTCCTGCCTTCCAGGAACAGGATCGCGTCGTCGACGTCCCGCTGGTAATCGTTCGATTCGATGAGTCCGACGCACGGGGCGGTGCACCGCTGAATCTGATACTGGAGGCACGGGCGAGTGCGGTTGGCGAAAAACGATTCCGAACACTGGCGAACCCGGAAGAGCTTCTGCAGCTGCACGAGGCTTTCCCGGACGGCGCCGGCTCCGGGCCAGGGACCCAGGTAGCGGCCGGGGGATTTCCTGGCGCCACGATGAAACTCGAACCGCGGGAACTCCTGCCCGGTCGAGACGTAGATCCAGGGATAACTCTTGTCATCCCGGAGGACCACGTTGAACCGGGGACGGTGCTCCTTGATCAGGTTGTGTTCGAGCAGCAGGGCATCCTGCTCGGTCCCGGTCACCGTCACTTCGACGCGGTCCGTTTGCGCCATCAGGGACTGGGTCTTCGGGTGATGCGCCTTGCTCCCGAAATAGCTCGCCACCCGCTTGCGCAGGTCCCGCGCCTTGCCGACGTAGAGGATCGTGCCCTCCCTGGCCAGCATGCGATACACGCCGGGGCGGTGGGTCAGCGAGGCGAGGAACGCCTTGCTGTCAAATGGCTCGTCCATGGCCGGCAATTCGCATGGCGACCTCCATCGCCTGTTCGTAGTTCAGCCGCGGATCGACCTGGGTCCGGTAGTCGCGCCGCAGGTCGGAATCAGTAAGGCCCCGGGCGCCACCGGTGCATTCGGTCACGTGATCACCGGTCAACTCCAGGTGGACACCACCCAGGTGCGATCCGGCGGCCTGGTGCACCTCGAAGGCGGCGTCGAGCTCGCCCAGGATGTTCTCGAATCGCCGGGTCTTCAGTCCGGAGCTTGCCGTCTCGGTATTGCCATGCATGGGGTCGCAGATCCAGACCACGCGGGCCCCGGCGTCCTGAACGGTCCCGATGATCCCGGGCAACACCTGACGAATGCGCCCGGCCCCCAGCCGGTGAATGAGCGTGAGGCGTCCCGGCTCGTCCGAGGGGTTCAGGGCCCGCAGCAAGCCGCGCAGGAGTTCGGGTGTCGTCTCCGGGCCGATTTTTACTCCAACGGGATTCCGGACCCCGCGGAAGAATTCCACGTGGGCGCCATCAAGCTGGCTCGTTCGCACTCCGATCCAGGGAAAGTGGGTCGTCAGGTCGTACCAGGCCTGCCGGCGTTCGAGAAAGCGGGTCTGCGCCTGCTCGTACGGCAGATGCAGCCCTTCGTGCGACGTAAAGAAGTCCACGCGCCGGGCCTGATCGATGGACTTGCCTGTCAGGCTTTCAAAGAAGTCGAGGCCGTCCGCCACGGTCTTCACCATGCCGCGGTACTGGTCAGCCAGCGGCGAGTGGCTCACCCAGTCGAGATCCCAGTTCTCGGGATGGTGGAGATCCGCAAACCCGCCATCGATGAGCGAGCGGACGAAATTCAGCGTGAGTCCCGAGCGCTCGTAGGCCCGCAGCATGAGTTCCGGGTCGGGTTCACGGTCTTCGGCGGTGAACGCATTCCGGTTGATGATGTCGCCACGATAGCTGGGCAGCGTCTGGTCAGTGCGCGTTTCGGTATCGGCCGACCGGGGTTTGGCGTACTGGCCAGCCATGCGCCCGACGCGAACGACGGGCCGCTTGAGACCGGAGATGATGACGACGCTCATCTGCAGAAGGATCTTGAGCTTGGTGACGATCGCGTCAGAGCGGCAGTCGTCAAACGTCTCTGCACAGTCCCCGCCCTGAAGCACGAAGGCCTTGCCCGCGCCGGCCAGTGCCAGCTGCTCCCGCAGTGCGTCGACTTCCCACGACGTTACGAGCGGCGGCAGTCGGGCCAGGGCCGTCATGACTCCTTCTGCGCGCCGGGTGTCACGATAGGCCGGGATCTGGCCAGCGATGCGGGCCAGCCAGCTGGCGGGATGCCAGCCGGCTTCAGGATTGGGGTGGATCATGCGGCCGGACTATGCCACAAGGCTTCCGGCGGCGGCAAAACGCGCCCCGGACAGCGCTATTCCTTCGCCTTGACCGCCTCCCAAAGGCGATCGAGTTGCTGCGGATCGAGGTCCCTCCAATCGAGGCCCTCGGCATGCACCGCGTCCTCCACGCCGTGAAATCGTCGCTCGAATTTCCTGCAGGCCTGCCTGAGCGCCTCCTCCGGATCGACGCGGCAATGCCTGGCAAGGCTGGCGCAGGCGAACAGGAGATCACCGACCTCCTCCTGCACCTCGCGGGAGTCACCCCGCGAAAGCGCGGCAGTCACTTCCTCGAGTTCCTCGCGCAGTTTCGCGGTGACTCCGCCAACTTCGGGCCAGTCAAAGCCCACGCGGGCCGCACGCTTCCCCAGCTTCTCCGCCCTGACGAGCGCCGGGAGCGCCTGGCCAACGCCGCCGAGAGCCGAGGAGTCTCCGCCTGCCGACAGCCGCTCCGCGGCCTTCAGCCCCTCCCAGGCATCACGCTGGTGGTCGGCGGAGCCGATCCCGGCAGTACCGAACACGTGGGGATGACGCCGCACCATCTTCTCGCTGATCGCCTCGACGACGTCGCCAAAATCGAATGCGCCGACCTCACTCGCCATCTGGGCGTGAAAGACAACCTGAAAAAGCAGATCGCCCAACTCGCCCTTGAGTTCCGGCAGGTCATCCCTGTCGATCGCATCGGCAACCTCATAGGCTTCCTCGATCGTGTAGGGAGCAATGGAGCCGAAATCCTGCTCCCGGTCCCACGGGCAACCCCGCTCGGGATCGCGCAGCGTGGCCATGATCTCGAGCAGTGCCTGGATATCCCGTTTACTGGTCTGTTGCATGGATGCTTTCACGAAGGGTGTGGAGTATCTGCGCAGTGGCGCCCCAGATGAGATGGGGACCGAACTGGCAGGTATAGACCGGGAGCGTAACGCCGCGAACCATCCGCTCTCCCGTCACGAAATGGGCTGGATCCAGGAGGTAGTCCAGCGGCACGTAGAAAATCTCGGCAACCTCGGTCGGATCTGCCCGAAGGGTGAATCCCGGCCGCAGGACCGCGACCACCGGGCTGACAGCGAATCCGGTGATCACCGGGTGCGGCGGCAGGTACCCCACTACCTCGATGAAGTCCGCCTCGATGCCGACTTCTTCCCGCGCCTCGCGAACGGCGGCTGCACCCGGACCCTCGTCCTGGGCCTCGAGACGGCCGCCGGGGAAACTGATCTGGCCCGGGTGGTCACGGAGCTGGTCGGTGCGCCGGGTCAGCAGCACATGCCAGCCAGCGTCCCCGGGCACCAGGCCCACGAGCACCGCGGCCGGGACCAGTGGCCCGGGAAACAAGTGCGCGGCCAAACCGCCCGGCAGTCGGGCTAGCGCCTCCCGCGGCAGGTCCGCTGGAGGGCGGGAGGCCCTGAGACTGATGATCAGCCGGTCAATCACATTGCGGGTGCGTGCGTGGTCAGGACTTTATGCCGCCCTTGGTCAGGTCCCTGGCGTTCAGCAGCCGATTGATCTCCTTGGCGGACAGGTCCGTCAGCTCGGCAGCAACGTCACGGACGGGGCGCCGCTCGGCATAGGCCTTCTTTGCAATGGCCGCACCCTTCTCATAGCCGATGACCGGGTTCATCGCCGTGACGAGTATGGGGTTCCGGTCAAGCGCCTCGGCCAGCTTGTCGTGGTTTACCTTGAACCCCGCGATCGCCTTGTCCCCCAGCACCATGCAGGCGTTCGACAGCAGCTGGATGCTCTGGAGCAGGTTGAATGCCACGACGGGCAACATGACGTTGAGCTGGAAATTGCCGGACTGCCCGGCCACTGCGATGGTGGCGTCATTGCCGATGACCTGGGCGGCCACCATGGCAACGGCCTCCGGGATTACCGGATTGACCTTGCCGGGCATGATGCTGCTTCCCGGCTGAAGGCCCGGCAGGGAGATTTCCCCCAGACCAGCCAATGGTCCGCTGTTCATCCAGCGCAGGTCATTCGCGATTTTCATCAACGCGACGGCCAGCGTCCGGAGCTGGCCGGACAACTCCACCGCCGTGTCCTGGCAGCTGAGTGACTCGAAGAGGTTGCGGGACACGTCGAACTTGACGCCAGTCTGCTCCCCCAGCAGCACGGCGACCTTCTTGCCGAATTTTGGATGGGCATTGATGCCCGTACCCACGGCCGTTCCGCCCTGGGCAAGCCGCGTGAGCCGCGGCATGCAGTCCTCGAGGCGCGCTTCAGCGTTGGCGACCTGCTGCGCCCAGCCACCCAGCTCCTGGCCCATCCGCACCGGCATGGCATCCATGAGGTGGGTGCGCCCCGTCTTGACCACGTCGTCGGTTTCCTTAGCCTTCCTGGCGATGACCTTCCGCAGGTGCGCAAGCGCAGGCAGCAGTGCGTCGGCTACCTCCAGAGCGGCGCTGACGTGAATGGCGGTGGGAATGACGTCATTGCTGCTCTGGCCCATGTTGACGTCGTCGTTCGGATGCACCTCCGAACCGAGCCGCTTGGTCGCCAGGCGCGCGATGACCTCGTTGGCATTCATGTTCGAGCTCGTGCCGGAGCCGGTCTGGAAGACGTCGATCGGAAACTGGGCATCGTGCCGGCCCTCGGCGACTTCGAGCGCAGCCGTCTGGATTGCCATCGCCTTGCCGCTCTTGAGCAGGCCAAGTTCGGCATTCGCGCCGGCCGCCGCCCACTTGATGAGCCCCAGGGCGCGAATGAAGCCCCTCGGCATCGGCAGCCCGCTGATGGGGAAGTTGTCCACCGCGCGCTGGGTCTGTGCACCCCACAGGGCCTGCTCGGGCACCCGCAACTCGCCCATGCTGTCGCGTTCCACGCGATATCCCTTGTTAGCCATCGATTCTCTCCTGATCTTTGCCGGGGGCCACTCGCGGCGCTGCTTTAGCCCACGACGACCATCCTTGTTGGTGTATGATTTCCGGGCTGAATTATAGGGTTTTTCCTCGCAACGGATATGGACCGGGAACCGCTTACTGCAATTTCTCCGCTCGATGGGCGGTACTCCGGGAAGACGGACTCCCTCCGGAACATCTTCAGCGAGTACGGTCTCGTCCGTTTCCGGGTCCTGGCAGAGGTTCGCTGGCTCCAGTTCCTGGCCCAGGAGCCTGGCGTGGACGGGCTCGGGCCGCTCTCCCCCGTGGTGAACGACGTCCTGGGCGCGCTGGCCGAGCGCTTCGGCCCTGATGACGCGAGGCAGGTCAAGGAAATCGAGCGACGGACCAATCACGACGTCAAGGCCGTCGAGTACCTGATTGCAGAACGCCTGGCGCACGGCGCCGACCTCAACCGCATCCGGCCATTCCTCCACTTTGCCTGCACGTCGGAGGACATCAATAACATTGCATATGCGCTGATGCTCCGGCACGGTCGCGACGACCTGCTGCTCCCGCAGCTGCGCCAGATCGTTGCCGTGCTGGACGCCATGGCCCGCAGCCTCGCTGACATGCCAATGCTCGCCCGGACGCACGGCCAGCCGGCAAGCCCGACGACCATGGGCAAGGAGCTGGCGAACACCGCCTGGCGCCTGAAGCGCCAGCTGCAGCAGCTCCGCGCCGTGGAGCCACTCGCCAAGATGAACGGCGCCGTGGGCAACTTCAATGCCCACCGCGTCGCCTATCCCGACGTGGACTGGTCCAGTGTCTCGCAACGCTTCGTCGAGTCGCTCGGCCTGGTCTGGAACCCGTACACGACCCAGATAGAGCCCCACGACTGGATCGCCGAGTACTGCCATTGCCTGATTCGTTGCAACGTCATCCTCCTGGATCTCGCCCGGGACCTTTGGGGCTACATCTCCATCGGCTACTTCAGGCAGCGGAAAGTCGACACCGAGGTCGGCTCCTCGACGATGCCCCACAAGGTGAATCCGATCGACTTCGAGAATGCGGAAGGAAACCTGGGTATCGCCAACGCCCTGTTGGCGCACTTTGCGGAAAAGCTTCCTGTTTCCCGCTGGCAGCGCGACCTGAGCGATTCGACCGTCCTGCGCAACCTCGGCGTGGCCATCGGCCACAGCACCCTCGCCGTGCAATCCCTCCTGACGGGACTGCGCAAGCTCGAGGCCGACGCACCACGCATGCAGCTGGAGCTGCAGCAATCCTGGGAGGTGCTTGGCGAAGCCGTCCAGACGGTCATGCGCCGCCACGGGCACGCCGATGCCTACGAGCGCCTGAAGGAACTCACCCGCGGCTCGGCGATCAGCCGGGAATCGCTGGCGGCCTTCCTGCGCACGGTGGACCTGCCTGCTGCGGAGCGCGACCGGCTGCTGAAGCTGACCCCGGAGGGCTACACGGGGGATGCCGCCCTCCTCGCCCGCCGGGCGGCAGATTCAGAACCCTGACCGCGCCGATGGCTGCCTCCGGGCCGCCAAACGTGATCCAGTTGGCACATTGCAGGCCGTCGGGCTTCGTACAATCCCGATGTGGCGAACGGCACTCCCCCAGACAACATGGAACCCGAGCGGACCCAGGGCCGCCGGTGGGTCCTCGCGACCATGGAAGACACCCTTGCCGCCGCGATCGAGATTGCCGGCGTGGCCAGGCGCGGCATTGCAATCCTCACTCCGGACCTCGAGCCCGGGGTCTACGACCATGAACGGCTTCTCGAGATCGTCAAGCGGCTCGTGCTGGCCAAGCGCTTTGCCCGGGTGCGGGTCCTCATCTCGGATCCACAGCGGACGATCCGACTCGGCAATCGCCTGGTGGGGCTCGGCCGCCGCCTGAACACCTATGTCGAATTCCGCAATGTGCACGAGGACTACCGCGAGCATCGTGAGGCCTTCATGCTCGCCGACGACGTGGCCCTGCTCTACCGCATCAATCACACGCGGTGGGAAGGCATTGCCGACACCTACGAGCCCGCCGTGGCCCGTCGGTACCTGGCCCTCTTCGAGGAAATCTGGGCCGCCTCCGAAACGTCCCGCGAACTCCGCCAGCTGCGCGTCTGACGAAGGAGCCGCCGCGTGCTGAAGACTGTCCGCAGCGGGCTCCATCCCGAACTCACCGTCGCCGCCGTGATCAAACAAAATGGCCGCTTCATGCTGGTGGAGGAGCGGGTTTCGGGCCGGCTGGTCCTCAACCAGCCAGCGGGACACGTGGAGCCGGGCGAAACCCTTGCGGAGGCCGTCATCCGTGAGGCGCTCGAGGAGACCGCCTGGACTTTCGTCCCCGAAGCGACCATCGGCGTCTACCTCTGGGGCCGCGACGAGGGCTCCAACCCGTTTCTCCGCGTCGCCTTTTCCGGCCGCTGCGTGGCACATGACGGCCGGCGAAAGCTGGATGAGGGCATCGAGCGGGTCCTCTGGCTGAGCCGCCAGGACCTGGTGGCCCGCACCGCCCAGCTCCGCAGCCCCATGGTCATGCGGGCCGTCGAAGACTATGAGCGCGGCATCCGCTATCCCGTTGACCTCTTTCAGGACCTGGCGGTCGACCAGCTCACCCTCCGCGCCGCAGTGCTCTGAGCCTTGTCGCCGGAGCGAAAATCCCGGGGCTGAATCGCGGCGACAGCACCCCTGCTGCTAGAATTGTCCGCCATGCCCGGCGCCACCCCATCACGTGTGATCGTAGGCCTTTCCGGTGGCGTCGACTCCGCCGTGGCGGCGTTGTGCCTGCTGCGTGAGGGCTTGCACGTCGAGGCCCTGCACATGACCAACTGGGACGATGCCGACGAGCATTGCACGGCTGGAACCGATCTTGCCGATGCGCGCCGGGTCTGCGCGGATCTCGGCATCCACCTCCATCACGTCAATTTCGCCCGCGAGTATCGTGACGAGGTGTTTGCGGATTTCCTGGACGAGCTCCGGGCGGGGCGAACGCCCAATCCGGATGTCGCGTGCAACCGGCACATCAAGTTTGGCGCCTTCCTCCATCACGCGCTCCGTCTCGGCGCTGACCGCATCGCGACGGGACACTACGCCCGCATAGTCCCCGGTCCTGTCCCACGCCTGTTCCGGCCAGCCGACCGCGAGAAGGACCAGACCTACTTCCTGCACGCGGTTGACAGTCCTGCGCTGGCCCGCACGCTGTTCCCGCTGGGTGCCATCGGGAAAGGCGAGGTGCGGCGCCTGGCGCGCGATTACGGCCTTGCCAACCACGCCAAGCGCGACAGCACCGGAATCTGCTTCGTGGGCGAGCGGCCATTCCGGCAGTTCCTCGCCGAGCACGTCAGTTCCAATCCAGGACCGATCCTCACTGCCAGCGGCGAAGAAGTGGGCCAGCACTCCGGGCTGCCGTTCTACACCCTCGGCCAGCGCGAGGGCCTCGGGGTCGGGGGCTGCCGCGGCAGCCTCCAGGCACCCTGGTTCGTCGCGGCCAAGGATATCGCCCGAAATGCCCTGATCGTCGTCCAGGGCAGCGACCACCCTGGACTGCGGCGCCAGGAAGTCACGGCCGGGGACCTGCGCTGGCTGGCCGGGGAACCCGCCGGAATTTCCGGTGGCCGGAACCTTAAGGCCCGCATCCGCCATCGCCATGAACCGTCGCCTTGCCATGCCCACCTGCTCCCGGAGGGCAGGCTGCGGGTGTCCTTCGACCTGCCGCAGAGGACACCGACACCAGGCCAGTACCTGGTCCTGTACGACGGCGACGAATGCCTGGGTGGCGGAGTGATCCTCGACGACGCCACGCAGCCGATCCGCCGGGACAACGGGGGCCTGGCGACGGCGTAGACCGCATCGATCCGCTATAATTTCCTGCTGTTCCCGGACGCATTCTGCCGGCTACCCGCGCCTACCCTGTTTCGGAGAAATGACCAATGGCGAAAGTGCCTGCCGCGAAGTCCACCCTGTCCGTGAACGGCACGGACTACGACATCTATAGCCTGTCCGCGGTGAAGGAAGGCCACGTTGGCCGCCTGCCTTACTCACTGAAGATCCTGCTGGAGAACCTCCTGCGTCATGCCGCCAGCGGTGATGTCCGGCCGGAAGACATCAGTGCCCTGGCCAACTGGGATCCGAAGGCCAGCAAGGAGCACGAGATCGCCTTCACGCCGGCCCGGGTCGTTCTGCAGGACTTCACCGGGGTCCCCGCCGTGGTCGACCTGGCTGCGATGCGCGACGCGGTCGTGAAGCTTGGCGGAAAGGCCGAGGCCATCAATCCGCTGTCGCCCGCCGAGCTGGTGATCGACCATTCGGTGCAGGTGGACAATTACGGGACCGCCGGCGCACTCGCCGCCAACACCACCGTCGAGTTCGCCAGGAACCAGGAGCGTTACGGCTTCCTGCGATGGGGACAGGATGCCTTCAGGAACTTCAAGGTGGTTCCGCCCAACACGGGCATCGTCCACCAGGTCAACCTGGAGTACCTGTCCCGCGTAATCTTCAGCGCCGAGGCCAACGGCCGGCACGTGGCCTACCCGGACACGGTGGTAGGCACGGATTCCCATACGACCATGATCAACGGGCTCGGGATCCTCGGCTGGGGCGTGGGCGGCATCGAGGCCGAAGCGGCCATGCTGGGCCAGCCAGTGACGATGCTGATTCCCGAGGTGATCGGTTTCCGGCTGACCGGCCAGCTGCGCGAAGGCACCACGGCAACCGACCTGGTGCTGACGGTCACGGAGATCCTGCGCAAGAAGGGCGTCGTGAGCAAATTCGTCGAGTTCTTTGGCGACGGCCTGGCCAACCTCCCGCTCGCCGACCGGGCAACGATCGGCAATATGTCGCCGGAGTTCGGCAGCACCGTGGCGATCTTCCCCATCGATGGCGAGACCATTCGCTACCTCGAACTCTCAGGACGGCCCGCGCAGGAAATTGCACTGATCACGGCCTACGCCAAGGCACAGGGCATGTGGCGCAATGACGGCCAGGCAGATCCGCTGTTCACCGATGTCGTTTCCCTAGACCTGGGCGAAGTCGAACCGAGCCTCGCCGGTCCGCGCCGTCCCCAGGACCGCATTCCCCTCCGCAGCCTCGCCGCCGCCTACCGGAAGATCGAGGACGAGCAGACAGCCGACGGCAAGACCGGCACCGCAGGCGTGCAGGTGACGAGCAAGGGCCAGACGTTCGAGCTCAGGAATGGCGCGGTCCTGATTGCCGCGATCACCAGCTGCACCAACACCTCGAATCCCTATGTCATGGTGGGTGCCGGATTGCTCGCCAGGAACGCGGTGAGGCGCGGCCTTGTCTCACAACCGTGGGTAAAGACGAGCCTCGCCCCCGGTTCCCGCGTCGTCAGCAACTACCTGGAGAAGTCCGGATTGCTCAAGGATCTCGACGCCCTGGGCTTCAACATCGTGGGCTTCGGTTGCACGACGTGCATCGGCAATTCCGGTCCGCTCGACGAGCCCGTTGAAAAGGCAGTCCGGGAAGGCAGGCTGATCGGCTGCAGCGTCCTCTCGGGAAACCGGAACTTCGAGGGCCGCATTCACCCCCTCGTGCGCAACAACTTTCTGGCCTCTCCGCCGCTTGTCGTCGCCTACGCCCTCGCTGGCAGCATCCACGTGGACCTGAACAAGGACCCGCTCGGCACGGGCAAGGATGGCGCGCCGGTGTACCTGCGCGACATCTGGCCGTCCCAGAAGGAGATCCAGGCCATCGTGGCGGGAACCCTTACGTCCGCCATGTTCCGCCAGAGCTACGAGAACGTCTTTGCCGGCGACAAGAACTGGAACTCGATCCAGGTACCCCGCGGCGACCGCTTCACGTGGGCGGATGATTCGACCTACGTGCGCAACCCGCCCTACTTCGAGGGCATGACCCGCCAGCCGGCGGCGATCACCGACATTTCGGGCGCCCGGGTACTCGCGATGCTCGGGGACTCCGTGACCACCGATCACATCTCTCCCGCCGGCTCGATCGGCAAGGACAGTCCCGCTGGTCGATACCTGGTTAGCAAGGGTGTGCAACCAGCTGATTTTAATCAATATGGCGCCCGCCGCGGTAATCACGAGGTCATGATGCGCGGGACCTTCGCCAACACCCGGCTGCGTAACCAGCTCGTCCCGGGAACCGACGGTGGCTTCACGGCCCATCTTCCGGACGGCGAGAAACTGTCGATCTACGACGCGGCGATGCGCTATGCAGCGGACAAGGTTCCGCTCGTCGTCCTGGCCGGCAAGGAATACGGCAGCGGCTCGTCCCGGGACTGGGCGGCCAAGGGCACCAAGCTTCTTGGTGTGCGGGCCGTGATCGCGGAAAGCTATGAACGCATCCACCGCTCGAACCTGATCGGCATGGGAGTCCTGCCGCTGGAGTTTCCGCCGGGGCAGAACGCCGCTTCCCTCGGACTGACAGGCCGCGAGGTCTACGAGATCACGGGGCTGGACCAGGGCAAGGCGCGCGAGGTGGCTGTCGTGGCGCGCCGCGAGGACGGCACGGCCGCCAGCTTCCGAGCCAGGGTCCGGATCGACACCCCCAAGGAGCGCGATTACTTTGCCCATGGCGGCATCCTGCACTACGTGCTTCGGCAACTCGCGAGTGCCGGCGCCGCTGCATGATGCCGACGTGACCGACCTGATCGACGTCGGAGCCAACCTCACCCACGAGAGCTTCCGCGACGATCTGCCGGCCGTTCTCGAGCGGGCGGCCGGGCACGGGGTGCGGCGCATGGTAGTCACAGGCACAAGCCTGGCCGCTTCTGCAGCCGCACTTGCGCTGGCCGAGGGCAGGCCGGGCGTCATCTGGGCCACAGCGGGCGTTCACCCCCATGCCGCAGCAGACTACGATGATGCAGCCGACGAAGGCCTTCGCACACTCTTGCGGCATCCGCTCGTAGTCGCCGCGGGAGAATGCGGCCTGGATTACAACCGTGACTACTCGCCACGCGATGCCCAGCGCACTGCCTTCGCCCGACAGGTGGAACTCGCCGCGTGGAGCGGCCGGCCGCTGTTCCTGCACCAGCGCGACGCGCACGGGGACTTCCTCGCAATCCTCCGCGAGCAGGGTTCACGCCTCCCGGCGGGCGTGGCCCACTGCTTCACCAGCGGTCCCGTCGAAATGCACGAGTACCTGGAACTGGGCCTCCACATCGGGATTACCGGCTGGATCTGTGACGAGCGCCGTGCATCGGACCTGCGCGCGGCGGTAGCGTCGTTGCCGCTGGACCGGGTCGTCGTGGAGACCGACTGCCCCTACCTGCTTCCGCGAAGCATCAGGCCGGCACCCAGGAACCGCCGGAACGAACCCGGGACACTCCCCGAGGTCGTGCGGGTCCTGGCTGAATTCATGGGAAGAAATCCCGAAGTCGTCGCGCAGGCGACCAGCCGGAACGCAGAAGCGCTGTTCGGCCTCAGCGCGGGTTTGCGCTGAGCAGGTGATCCATACGGGCGGCGATGGCCGTCTGACGCAGCCTCTCCCAGGCGGTGAGGTAGCCCTCCCCGGCCTGCCGTGCGTTGGCCGCTTCCTTTTCCAGTTCCTGCAAGAGCGGCTCGAGCAGCGTGACGCTGCGCGGCTGCCCCTTGGTGAACTGCGCGCGCCCGGTGAAGCCCACGAAGCCGATCACCGGTACCTCCGGCGTGAGGCGCTTGACGGCAGCAACCCGGTCCCAGAGACCGGGCTGGGGATTGGCGAAAGTGAAGCGCCGGTCGTCGGCGATCACAGTCCAGTCCTGCATGGCCTCGCTCCCGAAGACATGGCCCTCCACATCCTTGATGTCAATGATGAGGATGCCGCGCGCCGTGAGCAGCGCATACTGGACCTGGATTTCCTCGCCATTCCCGTCGGGAATCACGAAATTTGCGAGCACGCCGCGGCACGCATCGCGCAGGCGCCGGTCGATGTCACGCCGGCGTCGCTGGATGAACCGCCACCACCAGAACACGGCCGCCACCAGCAGCAGCGCCCCGACACCAGCGAGCACTGCCCACAGCGGATCGTCCGCGGTTGAACTCAGGCGCTCGAACACAGGATCACAGCCTCGCCGCCAGGGCGCCGATTTCGGGAGCTATCGTCTCGAACCGGGCGGGCCGCGTCAGGAGCGCCATGAGTTCGGCTGGCGGCTCGACGCGGGTGCCGAGCAGCGGCTCCACGATGGTGTCGAATTTGGCGGCGTGCGCGGTGGCTACCACCGCCCAGTCGTGCTGTGCACGATCCGTCCCGGCTAGCTCGCGGTACACGCGCAGGGCGGTGGCCGTGTGCGGGCACCATGGAAGCCCGTGGCGGCGGAACTCGTCGACGATGGTGCTGCGGATTTCCGCATCGGACACGGGGACTGCTGACACTTCCTGCCGCAGCGACTCGATGTCTCCGCAAAGCTCCCGCAGCCGCTCCATATTACTCGGATCGCCGACATCCATTGCCGATGCCAGCGTGGGCACGCTTGGCCGGGGTAGCCACTGGCCGGTGGCAAGGAAGTCAGGGATGGTGGCATTGGCGTTGGTCGCCATCACGATCCGGTCGATGGGCAGGCCTGCCCGCCGGGCCCACACACAGGCAAACGCGTTGCCCAGGTTGCCGGTCGGCACGATGAAACTGAGACGGCGGCCCGTGGCCCGCCAGTGCTGCAGGCTGGCCTGGGCGTAATAGGCGGCCTGCGGAAGCAGGCGCCCCACATTGATGCTGTTCGCGGAGCACAGCCGGTGGCGCGCCCTGAGGCCGGCATCCGCGAATGCGGCCTTCACCAGACGCTGGCAGTCGTCAAACTCACCACGGACAGCGAGGGAGACCACGTTGTCACCCCAGCACGTCAGCTGGTGCTGCTGCCGGGGCGAGACCCGCCCGTCCGGAAACAGCACCACGACTCGGGTGCCAGGCCGGCGATGGTAGGCGGATGCGACGGCACCCCCGGTATCACCCGAGGTCGCCACCAGCACGGTCACCGGCGCCTGGGCGAAAACGCCATCGCGGATGATCTGCTCCATGCAGTGGGCAAGGAAGCGTGCACCCACGTCCTTGAAGGCCGCGGTGGGCCCGTGAAAGAGTTCGAGGACGGCGAGGCTCGCGGGAGCCGGCTCGAGCTGGCGCAGGGGCAAGGGGAAGTTGAAGGCCGACCGGCAGATCTGTGGCAGGTGCTGCGCGAGTGACGAGCCGGCAAGGAACGGGTCGAGGAACCGGGCCGCGATGTCGGGGAACTCGCCTGTTCCGGGGAAGTCGTGCGCCTGCATGACGGGCAGGCGCACGGGAACGTACAACCCGCCATCGTCGGCGGTACCGCCCATGATCGCCTGTTCGATGGCGACGGCCGGGCCGCCGCGCGTGCTTACGTAGCGCATCCGTGCCTCAGAGTGCGGCGCCAAGGTACGTCGCAAGGCGCAGGATGTCGGCGAAGACACCGGCCGCGGTCACGGCGGGACCAGCTCCGGGACCCTGGACCACCAGCGGATTCTCGCTGTAGCGCGCCGACGCGTACCGGACGATGTTGTCCGTCAGGTTGATGTGCGCAAACTGGTGCCCGGCCGGCAATGCTTCGAGGCGGACCGTGGCCGTGCCAGCCTGCCGATCGAGCCTGCCAACGTAGCGCAGGACCATGCCGACCGCAGCTGCCTTTGACCAGCGCTCCGCCATCGCGGCATCGTGGGCAGGGAGCGCGTTCAGGAAGTCCTCCGGGGTACCGGCCTCCAGGCCGGCCGGAATCAGGCTCTCCACCACGAGATCCTTCATCTCGAGCCGCATGCCCATTTCGCGACTGAGGATGATCAGCTTGCGCGCCACGTCCAGGCCGGAGAGGTCGTCCCGCGGATCGGGTTCCGTGTAACCGGCATCACGCGCCTCACGCACGATGGTGGAAAACGGTCGGGTGCCGTCGAAGACATTGAACAGGTAGGCGAGTGTCCCCGAGAAAATGCCTTCGATGCTGCGGATCTCGTCGCCCGTCTCGCGCAGGTCCCGAAGCGTCCCGATGATGGGTAGCGCTGCGCCGACCGTGGTCTCGTAGAGAAAGCGCGTGTTGTGCCGGCGGCGCACGTCGTGAAGCTGGTCGTAGGCATAGAGCGGCCCGCTGGGGGCCTTCTTGTTGGGTGTCACGACATGAACGCCGCCACCCAGCCACTCCACGTAACGGGCGGCCACATCCTCGCTGGCGCTGCAGTCAACCACAACCGCGTGGGGCAGGTGCTCGGCGTGCACGTGGTTGGTGAACTGCGCCCAGTCCAGGGGAACCGACAGCCGCGCGAAATCCTCGCGCCACGTCGCAAGATCGATGGCACGGTCGCTCAGCAGCATCCGGCTCGAACCGGCAATGGCCCGGACGCGAAGGTCCAGGTTGAACTGGGACTTCAGGCGGGGAATCTCGGTTGCCATCTGCTTCAACAGCACCTGGCCAACGTTGCCGGGGCCGATGATGCCTATCGAGATGGTCTCGGCTGACAGGTAGAAGCCGGAGTGAACCGCCCGCAGTGCCCGGGTGGAGTCCTGCCGGGCGATCACGGCGGAGATATTCCGTTCCGAGGAGCCCTGGGCGATCGCCATGACGTTGATTCCGGCGCTGCCCAAAGTACCGAGGAAGCGGCCGGCGATGCCCGGCATGCCGGCCATTCCATCGCCGACCACGGCAATCACGCTGCAGGGATTTTTCAGGGTCACGCTCTGGACCAGCCCCTGCTCCAGCTCCACGGCGAACGCGCGCTGCACCACCCGCTCCGCCTCCACGGCCATCCGGCTGGGAATGCCGATGCAGATCGAGTGCTCTGAACTTGCCTGGGAGATGAGGATGACGGAGATGCTGGCCTCGCGCAGTGCGCCAAACAGTCGGTCGGCAGTGCCTGGAACGCCGATCATCCCGGCGCCCTCGATGTTGAGAAGCGCCACGTCATCCACCGCCGTTACGCCCTTGATGGGCTGACGGGGATCGGACTTCGGTCCGATGAGGGAGCCCGGGGCCGAGGTGTTGAACGTGTTCCGGATCCAGATCGGAATGGCGCGCTGGACGGCGGGCGACATCGTCTGGGGGTGAATGACCTTCGCGCCGAAATACGCGAGCTCCATGGCCTCGCTGTACGACAGCGCACTGATGATGGCCGCTTCCGGAACCCGGTTGGGGTCGGCGCTCATGACGCCGTCGACGTCCGTCCAGATGGTGATCTTCTCTGCGTCCAGGAGCGCGCCGACAATCGACGCGGAGAAGTCGCTGCCGTTCCGGCCGAGGGTGGTCGGAAGGCCGTTCCGCTCGCTGGCAATGAATCCGGTGACGACGGCTATGCCGCGGGTGCCATCGGTGAAAATCCGGCGGGCATTGGCCCGCGACTCCTCCCACTGTACGGCGGGACCCATCTCGCCGCGCTCAATGACGATGAGCTCGCGGGCATCGACCCAGTGCACCTGGCGGCTGCCGGCAAAGGACCGGGCCCGCTCGGCGAGGTACGCCGACAGGAGCCGGGACGACCACAACTCGCCATAGCCCGAAATCAGGTCCCGGCTGCGCTCCCCTGCCTGCCGTACCAGCGTGATCGCCCGCAGCACATCGCGAACGTCGGCAAGGTCGGCCGCGAACGACCTGAGAATGTCGTCGGCGCCGGATTTCTGCTTGAGAAGCGCCGCGACGGTGGCGCGGTAACGCGTGGCTATTGCCTCCATCCGCGCGGCCACGTCCGGCGCCGACTGCTCCGCCGCGGCAACCAGGCCCAGGAGGGCGTCGGTCGTCTTGGCCATGGCCGAAACAACGACGGCCTGTCGCGCCACGGGTTCATCGAGAAGGATGTCGGCCACCCGGCGGAAGCAGTCGGCGTCACCCAGGCTGGTGCCACCGAACTTGTGGACATGCCAACCGTCCCGGCTGGTCGGATTACTGGGTTTGGAAGTCATGGATGCGCCATCGCCGGATCAGGGAAAAACAGCGGCCAATGATACCTGTTCTGTTCTCCGGCTACAGGGGCCGGACCATCAGCCGGGGATGTGGGCTAGAATCATGAATCAATGGCCAGGATCTTCATTGCCGCAGTCGAATCGCAACGTGACCGGTCGGACCTGGACCGGTCCGTCGGCGCGCCTATCGAACGCCAGCTGATCATCCGCAACTTCAGCGACGCCACCTATCCCGAACTCATCGACATCGAACGCCGGGGCCACGGCTTTTTTGCCTGGGGCCTGCGCGCGACCCCGCAGAACATCGAAAACTGGTTCCTGATGAGCGTCGGGGACTTCGTCCTCATCGGGCAGAAGGGCTCGTTCAGGCAGTACGCGAAGGTCCTGGGACGGTACGAAAATTCCAAGGCGGCACGGGCCATCTGGGGCGCCGAAAGCCCGGACGACGAGGTCCGGGAGTACCTGTTCTTCCTCTCCGAGCCCATCTCGCTTGGCCTGTCTTACGGTGAGCTTGCCGACTACCTCCAGGTGGATAGCGCGGAATTCTCGCGGGTGCCCGACGAGGCCATGGACCGGATCGAGTCCGATTTCGGCAATGTCGAGCGGTTTGCCCGCCGGCGCCTGCTGAACACCGCCGTCGGCGGCCCGATCCTGGACATGAGCGGGATGATCCGCGTTTCCGAGCGCGACATGTCCCGGATGCAGCTCCTGGAGCCCCAGAACAGCAAGGATGGCCGGCAGGCCGTCATTGACACCATCATCAAACGGCGCGGTCACCCGACGTTTCGCCAGGCGCTGCTGGAGGCCTACGAGTACCGCTGTGCGATAACCAGCTTCAACGCGCCTGATGCGCTCGAGGCCACCTGCATCGTGCCGTTCCGGGGCAAGTTCACGCATCATCCCTCGAACGGCCTGCTACTCCGGGCGGACATCCACACGCTGTTCGACCTCGGCAAGATCGCGATCGACACCGGCACCATGTCGGTCGTGATGACCGACGACCTCATGCAGACCAACTACCGCATCCTCGCCGGCCGGCCGCTCCACTATCCGAAGGATGAATCCCACCGCCCCAGCAGCGAGGGGCTGGACCTCCATCGCAGGCTCGCGGGCCTCTGAGCGCGGGCCGGTATACTGCTACCCATGCTGCTGACCCCCGAACAGTTTCTCGCCTGGCCGCGACGGGCGATCACCCTCCTCGGCATGTCAGGCGTCGGCAAGACAACCCTGGCCTACAAGCTGCCCCAGTCCACCTGGTTCCACTATTCCGGCGACTACAGGATAGGAACCAAGTACCTGGAGGAGCCGATCCTCGACAACATCAAGCACCAGGCCATGCAGGTGGACTTCCTGCGTGATCTCCTGCGCAGCGACTCCATCTACATCGCCAGCAACATCACCGTGCACAACCTCAACCCGATCTCGACCTTCCTCGGCAAGGTTGGCGCGACGGCCCGTGGCGGGCTTTCCCTCGATGAGTTCAAGCGCCGCCAGCGGCTCCACGGGCAGGCTGAAGTCGCCGCCATGAAGGACGTCGCGGACTTCATCGTCAAGGCCAAGGAGATCTACGGCTACGACCACTTCCTGAATGACGCAGGCGGCAGCCTCTGCGAACTCGACGACCCGGGCATGCTGAAGGTGCTGGCGGATCACACCCTGGTCCTGTACCTCCGGGCCGGGGACGACATGGAGCAGGAACTGATACGCCGCGCCGCTGCCAACCCGAAGCCCCTGTTCTACCGGGAGGATTTCCTGGACCAGCAACTGAGGGCCTACCTCGACGAAACGGGTGAATCGACCGCGAACGAAATTGATCCCGACCGTTTCGTGCGCTGGATATTCCCAAGGCTGGTGCAACACCGCCGGCCGCGCTACGAGGCGCTGGCCAGCCGCCTCGGTTATACCGTCGATGCGCGGGAGATCGAGGGGCTGCGGGACGAGCAGGACTTCCTGCAGCTGGTCGTCGGCGCCATCCGGCGCAGAAGCGAGGCATGAGCTTCTACGCCGACCGGATCATGCCCCGCCTGATTGCAGCGGGGATGCAGAACAAGGCGATGAACAGGTACCGGCCGCGAATCCCGCCACTGGCGACGGGACGCGTGCTGGAGGTCGGAATCGGTTCCGGCCTCAATCTCCCCTACTACACCCGCGAAGTCACCCGGATCTTCGGGCTCGAACCCTCCCGGCTCCTGCGTGAGCAGGCCGAAGCCGCCGCCAGCTCGGCCCCCTGCCCGGTGGAACTGCTATCGGCCGGCGCAGAGAGCATCCCGCTGGAATCCGGCAGCGTGGATACCGTGGTCAGCACCTGGACCCTGTGCTCCATTCCCGACCTCGGCGCCGCCCTGGCCGAGATGCGCCGGGTCCTCCGACCCGGTGGAAAACTGCTGTTCCTCGAGCACGGCCGGGCGCCGGATCCGGCTGTCAGCCGGTGGCAGGATCGCCTCGCGCCGGTGTTCCGGGGACTGGCGGGCTGCAATCCGAACCGGCAGATCGACACCAGCATCATGGAGGCCGGCTTCCGGATGCTCGAGATCGAGCGGGCCTACCTGGACGGCCCCCGGTTCATCTCGTGGCATTTCATTGGCCAGGCCGTGACCACCTGACGCTTCCGCGCCGCCGGCCATGACACCGCCGCCGGGGAACTGGCAGAATGGCCTGCCACTGCGCCCCGACAACAAGCCAGCGAACATAATCAGTTCCGGTCGCCATCGCGAGCACCCCACATGAAGGCCTCCCCATGACCACGACCCCGGGGCAACGCCCCCTCGACGGCTACCGCGTCCTCGAAATGGGCCAGCTGCTGGCCGGCCCCTTCGCCGCCAGCATGCTCGCCTACTTTGGCGCCGAGGTGATCAAGATCGAGCCGCCCGGCACCGGCGACCCCATTCGCACCTGGCGGGTGATGAAGGACGGAGTCTCCCTCTGGTGGCACAGCCTCGGGCGCAACAAGAAATCAGTGACGCTCGACCTGCGCAACCCGAAGGGCCGCGCAATGGCCCGCGAACTCGCGCTCAAATCGGACATCCTCGTGGAGAACTTCCGCCCCGGCACGCTCGAGAAGTGGGGCCTGGGCCCGGCCGACCTGTGGCAGAAGAATCCGGGCCTCATCTACGGCCGGATTTCCGGCTACGGGCAGAACGGGCCCTACGCCTCAAAGCCCGGCTTCGCCTCGGTCTGCGAGGGCGTCGGCGGATTCCGGTACGTCAACGGCTTTCCAGGCGACGCCCCCGTGCGGCCGAACCTCAGCATTGGCGACACGCTCGCCGGGATCCACTGCGTGATCGGCGTCCTGCTGGCGGCCATCCAGCGCTCGCGGGATCCCCAGAAGCGGGGGCAGGTGATCGACGCGGCGCTTTACGAGTCGGTGTTCAACCTCATGGAAGGCGTTGTTCCCGAGTATTCCGGTGCCGGGGTGGTTCGCGAGCCCTCGGGCTCCACGCTCACTGGCATCGTTCCCACCAATACCTACCGGTGCAAGGACGGCAAGTTCGTGATCATCGGCGGCAATGGTGATTCCATCTACAAGCGCCTGATGCAGGCCATCGGGCGGCCGGAGCTGGGCGACGATCCACGCATGGCGAACAACGCCGGACGCGTCATCCACGAGAAGGAACTGGATCAGGCCATCGGGGCCTGGACCGGCTCCCTGACGGCCGCCGACGTACTCGACGTCCTCGGCAAGGCCGATGTCCCGTCGGGTCCCATCTACAGCGTCGTGGACATGCTGGCGGACCCCCATTTCAATGCGCGGGGACTGTTCGAGGAAGTCCAGGTCAACGGCCAGCCGCTGAAGATCCCGGCGATGATGCCGTTCCTCAGTGAGACGCCGGGCCGCACCGACTGGCCGGGCCCGACCGTCGGCGCCCACAACGAGGAAGTCCTTGGCAGCCTTCTCGGCTACGGCGCCGACGAACTCGCGGCGCTGTCCCGGGACGGAGTGATCTGAGCGCGGCATTGGCCTGATGTCCCAACCGACCGGTCCATTCGACTCGCTCAGGGAGTATGTGCACGCCCTCGAGGCGCGTGGGCGACTGCTCCGGATCGATGCCATGGACCAGGACCGGTTCGAGGCCACCGGCTTCGCGTACCGGATGATCGAGGAGCTCGGATACCACGCAGCGCCTGCCTTCCTGATCGACAAGGTCAGGACCGGTGGCCGCTGGCTCGACGGCCCGGTCCTTGGCAATCTGTATCCGGGCTGGTTGTCCGAGGCGCTCGCCTACGGTGTTCCGGACGTGGCCAGCGACGACCGTAACCTCTACCGGGCCACCCGCGAGCACCTGGCCACCAAGCTCGGCGCAGACGGCCGCTGGCCCCGCATTCCACCGCGGGAAGTCGCGCGCGACGGCGCCCCGGTCAAGGAAGTCATCGCGAGGGACGCCGATGCCGACCTTTTGCGTTTCCCGTGGTTGCAGACCAACCCGGGTGATGCCGGCCCCTACATCACCGCCGGCACGGTCTTCATGGAAGACCCCGAATTGGGCCGCAACGTGGCCACGTACCGGTGCCAGGTAAAGGGCGCCAGGAAGATCGGCGTCAATTGCGAGATCGGCCAGCACGGCTGGAACTTCATCCAGCGGGCGAAGAAGCGCGGCGAGCCAACCCTGCCCGCAGCAGTCGTCATCGGCGTAGACCCGATAACATTTTCCATCGGCACGTCGAAGCTCGCGGGCCTCGGCGAGGATGAGCTTGCAATCGCCGGCGGGCTGCGCGGGCGGCCCGTGGACCTGGTGTCCTGCGAAACCAGCAGCGTGCGCGTGCCGGCGCTGGCCGAGCTCGTGATCGAGGGCGACATCCCCACCGACCAGGGCGAGGAAGAAGGGCCCTACGGCGAAGTCTACGGGTACATGGGCCTGAAGAAGCCGTGGAACTTCTTCATGAACGTCAGGGCAATCACCCATCGCCGCAAGCCCTGGCTCGTCAACGCCTTTGCGGGCGTGACCAAGCTGACGATGAGCATGCCCCAGGCGGTCGCCAACTTCGTCCACTACAGGAAGCTGATGCCGAATCTGGTGGACCTGTACCGGCCCGTGGAGACCAACGGCGTCGTGCTGATCAGCATCGACAAGCGCCTTCCCGGCGACGGGATGATCGCCGGCCAGCACCTGGCCGCCGGCGACATGTTCAGCAAGGCGATCATCGTCGTCGACAAGGATATCGACCTGCATAACAAGGAGCAGATCTTCCATGCCCTCGGCACCCGGTGGCAGCCCAGTCCCGCTTCGCTGCTGATTCCCCAGACCAAGGGTTTCCCGCTGGACCCCAGCGCGCCGACGCGCTGGGTCACGAGCAAGATGGTGATCGACGCCACCCGCCAGCTGCCCGCCGAGGGCGGCCCCGAGAAGTGGCCTGCCGTGTCACGGGTGCTCCTGAACGAGCAGAGCCCGGATACGGATGCGCTGGTCGACAGTCGCTGGGCGGACTACTGGAAGGACTGGAAGAACTGAGGGTGTCGCCGCCTGGGGGACGCATTCAGGACAGCAGCGGCGGCACTGAGCCGTTGCCGAGCAGGAGCCTCGGCAGGTCATGGAGATCCGCCAGGATCCGGTGGGCGCCGGCGCCAGAGAGGAGCGACGAGGTTCCTGCACCGGTGAGCACCCCGATAGCGTAGAGGCCCGCGGCGTGGCTCGCCTGCATGTCGGCCACGGTGTCACCGATATACACCGTTTCACCCGCCTCGAGCCCCATGCGCTCCATGCACAGCAGCAGGCCCTCGGGATCGGGCTTTCGTCGCCCCACATCGTCGGCAGTCACGATCTCCTCGAACAGGTCCAGCAGCCCGGCGCGTTCGAGTGGCCGGAAGGACTCGCCGCGGGACGCGGTGCATATTCCGAGGCGCACGCCCGCGTCCTTCAGGACGCCAAGAATGCCGCCGATCCCCGGGTAGACCAGGACGGACTCCTCGAGCACCGCTGGCCAGTGCGCCATGGTGTCCCGACGAAGCTGCGCGATCAGCTGCTGGTCACCGCGTGACTCCGGGGGAACCACGAGGTCCCAGAAATGTTCGCCGAAATTCATGGTCCGCGAGATGGCATCAGGGGGAACCAGCCAGCCGAAGGGCTCCAGTGCCCGTTCGGCGGCAATCCGGTAGCCATCGATCGAATTGACCAGGGTGCCATCGACATCAAAAAGCACGGCGCAGCGGTTTTGCGCCGGAACCGTGTGGAGCGTGACCACATCCCCGTCTCCGATCGCGAGCATGGTGCGCAGGGAAACCGAGGCGATCACCTCGACCTGACCTGCCGGATAGCCGGGCACCTCGGGCACCACGATGGCGGCGGTGACCGGATTACGGCCGGCGACGGCAACCCGGACGGGGTAGCAGCGAGCCGCGCAGTCAACCGGGCTGTCCGGTACCAACCGGATGCCGGGTTGTGCCAGGAGAGTCTGCCAGGATGAAGCCACCCCGGGAGCGAGCTGCAGATTGAGCGTCCCCGGGAACGGGTCAATGCCAAGCGCGCGGGTGAACTGCTGGCGCGCCCAGGTCAGGCCGGTGAAGCAGGCACCCCTGCCCAGTCCCGTCTGGACGACCCCGGTGATGCTGACGCTCACGGAGTTCCCTGTCTGTGCGGCGCGCTGGATGCCTCGGTCTCCATGATGCGGCGATTGTGCCGACGCGGAGCCCCGGCATACAACCTCCTGCTGATAGAATTGGATTTTCCCTATCCATACAAGGACCGCATGTTCATGAAGATCGCGATAGTCGGCGCCGCGTACACCGGCATGGCCGCCGCCCGCCATTTCCGGAGCCTGGGCCACGAAGTCCGGGTCTCGACGACGCGCGCCGACCGGGTCGCCGAGCTTGCGCCCGTCGCCAACGAGGTCGTGGTCACGAAGGGCAGCGACGTTGCCGGCATGAGCAAGCTGATCAGCGGCGCAGACGCCGTCGTCCTGACGATGGCCGGCGGCCTGGGGTTCAAGGATGGGAAGCCGTTCATGGATCCGGTGGCCTACCGGGATTCCTACGTGGGCACGGCCGATGGCCTGATCGGCGCCCTCGCCGCCGCACCCGGGCTCCGGGAAATCGTGTTCTGCAGTTCCCTTAACGCCTACGGCGATGCCCACGGGGTTTCGCCTGTCGTGGAAGCGACGCCTCCCAACGCCGCATCACCCGCTGCACAGGTGTTCATCGAGACCGAACAGAAGCTGGCTGCACTGGGCACGAATACCCTTCGCGTGTGCAATTTCAGGACGGGAACCATCTATGGCCCCGGGCGCGAGCATCGCAATGAACTGCGCCATATCGCGGGCAAGCAGATTCCCTTCGACGGCAAGTCGGACGCCATGCTGATCCATCGCGACGACGTCGTTCGGGCCATTGCCTTCGCGATCGACAAGAAGCTGTCGGGGCTGTTCAACCTGTTCAACGACATTCCGGACAACAAGGAAGACTTCTTCGCAAGGGTCGCAAAACGCGAAGGTCTCGAGCCGGTCACCTGGCTCAGCGTCGTCAAGGGCCCGAAGGGCGTGTCCAACGCCAGGATCAAGGGCGCCGGCTTCACCTTCATCGATCCCGTCGGCGCCCGGGAGGGCGAGGACCTGCTGGCCCGGTGAGCCTCCTGCCGGCACCGGCGGTCTTCGCGAGCCGGGATTTCAGCCTTTACCTGACCGCCAGGTTCCTGTCTGCGCTGGCCATCCAGATGCAGAACGTGGCGGTCGGCTGGCTCGTCTACGACCTCACGCGGGATCCGTTCGCCCTGGGCCTGGTCGGCCTGGCGTCCTTCCTGCCGGCCGTGGCACTCGCGCTCGTCACGGGACATACCGCCGACCGGTACGACCGGCGAAAGATCCTGGTCGCGTGCTACGTGATCACGCTGGTGACTGCCCTGGGCCTGCTTGCAATAGCGGCTTCCGGCTCGCGTCAGACGCTGCTTATCTACGCACTGCTGCTCATCTTCGGCATCAGCCGCGCGTTTGCCAATCCGGCCGGGCAGGCTCTCGTACCCAACCTCGTGCCGCCAGAGCAACTCGGAAACGCCATCGCCTGGAACTCGACAGTCTGGCAGACGGCGACGATTGCTGGACCAGCGCTCGGCGGCCTCCTCTACTACTTCGGGGCGACCGTGGCGTTCGGCGCAGCGGCGGCCTGCTTCCTGGCGTGCTGCGTCCTGTTCGGCCTGATGCGGAGCAGGATCCAGCCGAAACCGAGCGACGTCACGTGGGAAACCCTGCTGGCCGGAATCCGCTTCATCCGGTCCCGCCCGGCAATCTTCGGGGCAATCTCGCTGGACCTCTTCGCCGTGCTGCTGGGCGGAGCGACCGCCCTGCTCCCCGTCTATGCCCGGGATATCCTCAACGTGGGACCTGGCGGCCTCGGCCTCCTCCGGAGCATGCCGGCAGTCGGCGCTCTGCTCGTGGCGCTGTGGCTGGCCCAGCGCCCGCTCCAGGCCAGGAGCGGGCTCCGGATGTTCCAGGGGGTGGCGCTGTTTGGCCTTGCCACCATCGGCTTCGGGCTGTCGACGAACATCGCGCTGTCGTGCGTGTTCCTGTTCGTCCTGGGCGCCGCTGACATGATCAGCGTCTTCGTCCGCTCCACGCTGGTGCAGTTCGACACACCGGATGCGATGCGTGGACGGGTCGCAGCCGTCAACTCGGTGTTCATCGGTGCGTCAAACGAGCTGGGAGAGTTCGAGTCGGGCGCCGTGGCGGCCGCCATCGGCACGGTGCCCGCCGTCGTCGTCGGGGGCGTCGGCACGCTGCTTGTCTGCGGCCTCTGGATGCGCTGGTTCCCGGCGCTCCGCTACCGGGACCGGCTTACCGGCTGAGTGCCCGCCTGCGTGTCGGCCTGGCTGCCGGCGAGGCCGGTGAGCAGCTGGCCAGCGGATCTCAGGCGAAGGAACAGGCCCAGCATGCCGACGCTGCCCGCCAGCGTGCGGCGCGCTCCACCCCGGCCCAGCAGGAGGGCCATGCCGATCCCGGTGGCCAGCAGGACGGGGGGCGTCGCGTACCGGCGCACCGTGCCGAGAATGCGGTCGGCCCGGTCGAGCGTGGCGGCGATCGGGGCCATTTCCATCTGCAGGTCCACCCGCTGCAGCGCCGACCGGGCCACCAGGGCTTCGCGGCGGAGGCGCAGCCTTTCGACGGCGTCGCTCACGGGGCGCGCCCGCGAAGGTCGTCTTCATCCCGGGCCAGCTCGCCCAGGGTGGCGTGGAGGAACGGGGGGCGGGACTTCACGCGGGACAGGAACGTCAGGCCGGCAAAGAGGGCCAGCGCAAAGTAGCCAGCGGTGACGAGCGCCGCGGCGAGCACGCGATGCGTGTCCCAGAACGCAACGATGATGGTGACCCCGGCAAACAGGATCCCACCCGCGGCGGCGAGCACGGTAATCACGGCCCAGACAGCCAGCCCGGCGGTGCGGTGCAACTCCTCGCGGAGTTCCACCGACAGCAGCTCGAGGCGGGTCCGCCCGATGCCAATGGCCGTGGCCAGCAGGCCACTGACGGAGGCGATCAGCTGGCGCAGCGGCCCTGACGGCCGGCCCGGCCCTTCGGGGTTCACCGGCGGCTGATCAGCAGGCCCAGCAGCAGCCCGACGCCGGCCGCGACACCCACCGCCTGCCACGGATTCTCGCGGACGTACTCATCCGTGCTGGCAGCCGCTTCCCGAACCTGCTCGAGGGCCTCGCCCTCCGCCTCGAGAATGCGGGTCTTCGCCTGTTTCAGCGAGGCCTTCGCCCGTTCACGGATGCCGTCGACCCGTTCCCCGGTCTGGGCCGCCGTGGCCTGCAGCAGCGCCTCGGCGTCTTCCACGACGGTCTGCAGGTCGTGGAGCAGTTTCTCGCTGGGAGTCTTCCTGGGCATGAGTGCATCTCCTGGTGAAGCGATGGGGCAGGCGCAATCTTAGCAGCCCCGTGCCGGCGCCGACGGCATCGGGACAGTACGTCTTGTCGGCCCGCAGCGCCCTGGAAACGTGAGGTGCGTCCCCTGCCCGTCAGGGGTCCTTTGGCACATAATCCCCACATGGCGCCGCGGGGTCGGCTGCCCTGGAGGTTTCATGGCAATAAAGTCCGTGGCTGCCGCGGCAGCCTGTGCGCTGCTGGCTGTCCTGCTCAATAACGCCGCCCTTGCCCAGACCACGGGCGGGAACGGGGGCACCTCCCGGCTCATCGTCAAGCTCCGCCCCGCCGCCACGGCCCAGGCCAGTGGCCAGCGGCAGGCGCTCGGGATCGACCGGGCCGCGACGACGGAACAGCGCGACCGTGCACGACGACTTGCCGAGAAATCGGGGCTGTCAGTGAGGGCTGCGAGGGACCTCGGGCGGGGCATGGTTGCCCTTGGCCTCGGCCGGCCGCTTGTTGGCGAGGAGCTTCTGCACACTCTCGAGACGCTCCGGGCGGATCCGGACGTGGAATTCGCGGAAGTGGACCAGCGCCGGCAGGTGCGTGCGCTCCCCAACGACCCGCTCTACTCCTCCCAGTGGTACCTGCAGGGCATCGAAGCTTCCGCCACCAACTTCCAGGCCGCCTGGGACACCACAACCGGGTCTGCCGACACGGTCATCGCCGTGCTCGACACCGGCATCCGCTTCGACCATCCGGACCTGGCGGGACGGACCCTGCCGGGTTATGACTTCGTGTCCGGTGAGTCCAGCACCTCGTTCGCCACGGCCAACGATGGCGACGACTGGGACAGCGATGCATCCGACCCGGGCGACTGGATGTCCAGCGCCGACCTGCAAAGCAGTGCTTTCGCAGACTGCGGAATGGTTTTCCCCGAAGCCAGTTCCTGGCACGGGACACGGGTGGCGGCCATGACGAGTGCTGCCACCAACAACGCCGTGGGCATCAGTGCCGGCACCTGGACCGGAAGCGTCCTTCCCGTCCGGGTGCTCGGCAAGTGCGGCGGCTATGACTCCGACATCGTGGCAGGCATGCGCTGGGCGGCAGGCCTGCCCGTGGCCGGCGCGCCGGCCAACCCCAATCCCGCCCGCATTCTCAACCTGAGCCTGGGCGGATCGGGCAGCTGCGCCTCGGTCTACAGCAATGCCATCTCGGAACTGACGGACGCGGGCGTCCTGGTGGTTGCGTCGGCCGGCAATGACAGCGGCCCGGTGGAAGCACCCGCGAACTGCGCCGGTGTGCTCGCCGTGGGCGGCCTCCGGCACGTGGGCACCAAGGTGGGCTACAGCAGCCTGGGACCCGAGGTGAGCATTTCTGCTCCGGCAGGCAACTGCCCGAGCACGCCGCTGCTCTGCGAGTTCTCGCTCATCACGGCCACGAACGACGGACAGACCGGGCCGACCACCTCTTCCTACACCGACGACAGCAACGACAACTCGAACATAGGCACCAGCTTCTCCGCGCCGATCGTGTCGGCGGTGGCAGGCCTGATGCACGCGCTCAACGACGAATTGACGCCGGAAGAGTTCATCGCCCGCATCCAGTCGGGTTCGCGGCCGTTCCCCGCACCCTCACCGGGACTGCCCACCTGCCCGAGCCTCGACGCCGCCACCGGCCAGTGCAACTGCACAACCAGCACCTGCGGCGCCGGCATTGCCGACGCTCCGGGTGCGCTGGCCGAAGCCCTGCGGCCGATGGCCCGCATCGTAAAGCCCGGTGGCAGCGGCGCTGGCCAGAACGTCACTCTCAACGGGAGCAGCAGCGCTGCGGCCCGCAACCGGACGGTCAGCAGCTACGCCTGGACCGGGGTGAGCGGCAGTCCAGCGTTCGTTGGCGCGGTGAACGGTGCCAGCGCAACGGTGGCAGTGCCCGATTCGGGCCAGGTCACGGTGCGCCTTACGGTCACGGACGACCTGGGCCGCACTGACGCCCGTGACGAAACGCTGGGCGCGGCACCCGGCGGCGGTGGCGGCGGCGGCGCCTTCGATCCCCTGGCGTTGCTGGCGCTCGCGCTCCTGCTGGGACGCCCGCGCAGTCGTCAGCGCTGAGGCCGGCTCACCGGTAGCCCTCGGCCTGCAGCAGGAACAGGCGGGCGTAGTCGCCGTTCAGCGCCAGCAGCTCGGCGTGGGTGCCGTACTCCACGATCCGGCCGTGCTCCAGCACGGCGATCCGGTCCGCCTGCCGGACCGTGGAGAAACGATGGGAGATGAGGATCGAGATCCGCCCCACGGTGTGCTCGCGGAAGTACTCGAAGAGCTCGGCCTCCGCGGCCGCATCCATGGAGGCCGTGGGCTCGTCGAGCACCAGGACGTCCGCCGACGTGCGCATGAAGGCCCGGGATAGCGCAACTTTCTGCCACTGCCCCGTGGAGAGTTCCTTGCCGCCCTTGAACCAGCTGCCGAGCTGGGTCGCGAAGCCCCTGTCGAGGGTGCGGATGAAGGGCAGCGCCATGCCCTTGCGGGCGGACTCCTCCCAGCGTGCTTCGTCCGTGTAGGCCTCGATGTCCCCGGCCCCGATGTTTTCGCCCACGGTGAACTGATAGCGGTTGAAGTCCTGGAAGATCACCGCGATCTGCCGCCGGAGGGCCTCCCGGTCCCATTCCCGAACGTCCAGGCCGTGCAGCACGACGCGCCCAGATGTTGGTTGATAAAGACCACATAAAATCTTGATTAAAGTGGATTTACCGGCCCCATTCTCCCCGACAAGCGCCAGGCTCTGGCCCGGCCGGATGTGCAGGCTGATCTGTTCCAGGGCCGGCTTGCGGGCTCCCGGGTAGGTAAAGGAGACCGCGTCGAAACGCACGCCATCCGCCGGGTCCGGTCCCCGGGCCGACTCACCCCACTCCTGGGCCGGCGCCTGCTCCAGGTACTCGTACAGGTTGCTGAGGTAGAGGTTGTCCTCGTACATGCCGCCAATTGAACTCAGGCTGGCCGCCACCGCCGCCTGCCCCTGCTTGAACAGCAGGAGATACATGGTCATCTCGCCGATGGTGATCCCGCCCTGCACCGCCGTGACGGCGATCCAGGCGTAGGCGCCGTACAGGACGGCAGTGCCGAACAGGCTCAGGGACAGGCCCCAGGTTTCCCGGCGCAGCGTCAGGGCGCGGTCTTCCCGGTAGATCTTGTGGAAGATGGACTTGTAGCGCTCGAGGAGCATCGGGCCCAGCTGGAACAGCTGCACCTCCTTGGCGTTGTCCTCCCGGGCCATCACGGTTTCCAGGTAGAGCTGCAGCCGCGACTCGGGCGCCCGCATACGGAACAGCCGGAAGGCATCGCCGGAAAACTTGGTCTCGGCCACGAAGGCGGGCAGCCCCGCCAGGACGAGGAGGCCCATCGCCCAGGGTGAGAAGGCGGCGAGGAGCGCGCCGAAGCTCACCAGCGAAACAAGCTGCTGGAAGAGCGCGAAGTTCCGCATCACGAGGCTGAGCGGCCGGCTGGATGCTTCACGCCGGGCGCGAGTGAGCTTGTCGTAGAACTCCGCGTCCTCGAACTGGGTGAGGTCGAGGGTGAGCGCCTTCTCGAGGATCATCTCGTTGACGCGCTGGCCCAGCTGGGCGCGGAGCAGCGACTGGCAGGCAGCGATGCCCCGCTGGGCGCCGCCCAGCAGGGCGATGATGCCGGCCTCCATGACCACCAGCTGCAGCACGGGGCCATAGACGGGCGCCGTACCCGCCCCGCCCAGCACCATCTGCGCCACCACCGCGTCGATGACGAGCTTGCCGACCCAGGCGGCAGCGGCCGGCAGCAGGCCTGCCGCCAGCGTAAAGAGCGTGAGCAGGACGGTGAGCTGGCGATTGGTGGACCAGACCAGCGCGACGGCGCGCCGGCTGTAGCGGAGAACGCCAAAGTTCAGGCCGAGCCTGCCAAGCAGGCCCGGCATCACGGTGGACGTGCCGGAACCGGCCGCATGTGGATGGGGGGCGTTCAAGGCCTGCCATTATCCCGCCTGCGAGCAATTCCGTCAGGATTTCTGCCCCCGGCGAAACCCGGCGGGACCACGCGCGGCATAATCCCCCGCCATGCCAGCTCCCGAGATCACCCGCTTTGCGCCGAGCCCGACAGGTGACCTGCACCTGGGCCATGCCTGCGCCGCGCTCTTCGCGCACCGGGCGGCCCGGGAGACCGGCGGGCGCTTCCTCGTCCGCATGGAAAACCTGGACGGAGGCCGCTGCGAGGAGCGCTACGAGGCCGGCATTCTCGGGGATCTCGCCTGGCTGGGCCTCGACTGGGAGGGGCCTGTCCGCCGCCAGTCGGAGCACCTGGCGGAATACCGGGCTGCACTCGGCGTCCTGGAGGCGCGGGGCGTCGTCTATCCCTGCTTCTGCACCCGGGGCGACATCGCGCGGGAGATCGAGGCCATGGCAGGCGCGCCCCAGGGGCCGGACGGGCCACTCTACCCGGGCACCTGCCGGGCCCTGTCGCCCGACGAGCGCGCGGCGCGGCTGGCGGGCGGGGCGACCTACGCCCTTCGCCTCGACGTGGGTCGCGCCATGACGAAGCTCGACGCCCTGCCCCTCCGTTTCGAGGAGACCGGGCGCGGCGCGGCGGGCGACCGCGGCCTGATTGCCGTCGAGCCGGACCTGCTCGGCGATATCGTGCTCGGGCGGAAGGACACCGGCGTGAGCTATCACCTTGCCGTCGTGGTCGATGACGCGGACCAGGGCATTTCGCTCATCACCCGGGGCGACGACCTCTTCGCAGCAACCCACGTGCAGCGGGTGCTCCAGGCACTGCTGGGATTGCCGGCGCCGCGCTACCGGCATCACCCGCTGGTCCGGGATGCCCAGGGACGGCGGCTCGCCAAGCGGGATCGGGACCAGACTCTCGCGATGCTCCGCGCCGCGGGCGTCACGCCCGAAGACATCCGACAGAAACTGGGACTGGGATAGCATGCCCGGCATGGAAACGTCCGCGCTCACGCCTCGCCAGTACTGGGCCCAGGTGAAGGCCAGGCCCGCCCGGGCCAAATTCGGCTTCGGCAGCAAGGCAGCGCTGATCAACATCGACCTGCAACGCGCCTACACCGACATCGCCCGCTTCCGCACCGCCTACGAGACTGATCCCCGGCAACTGGAGTATGTGAACCAGCTGGCGGCACTGGCCCGGGGGCGCGGCTGGCCGGTTATCTGGACCTACGTGGCCTACCTGCCCGACGCCTCGGATGCCGGCGTGTGGGGCACCCGCACAAACACCGAGGACTCCCTGCAGAACATCAAGGAGGGTTCCGAGCGCGCCCAGCTGGATCCCCGCCTCGCCGTTGACCGCGAGCGGGACGCGATCTTCAACAAGCGGATGGCCAGCGTATTCCACGAGACGCCGATTGCCTCGGTGCTCAACTGGCACCGCGTGGACACCGTGATCCTGACGGGCGGCAGCACTTCGGGCTGCGTCCGCGCGAGCGCCGTGGATGCCCTGTCGCGCAGCTACCGGGTGATCGTCCCGGAGGAGTGCGTGGCCGACAAGCACGAGATCCCCCACTTCTCGAGCCTGTGCGACCTCATGCTGAAGTACGCGGACGTGGAACCGTGGACCGTGGTCAGGGACTGGCTGGCGGGTCCCGCCGGAGCGCGCTGAACCCTGTCCGCCAGGCGTCCCGCTTTGCCTCCGGGTCGCTGATCACTTCGAACGTCTTGCGCAGGGCGGCCGGGTTATCGAGCGCCGCAATCATCACGGCGGCCACGTCGGCCCGGGGAATCCGCCCGGACCCCTCATCACCCTGCTGGAGGTCAATGCCCGTCTGGCCGCCCGGATCGTCGGTGAGGCCGCCCGGCCGGACGATGGTGTACGGCACGCCGCTCGCCCGCAGGTGCGCCTCGCCCTTCGCCTTCCACTTCAGGGCATCGCCAGACAGCAGGTTCAGCAACATGCCCAGCAGTCCGCCGCCGCTGCCCACGCCCATCGAGGACTCCAGCACCAGCTGCCGGACTCCGGCCGCGCGCGCCGCATCGGTCAGGTTCTTCACGCCACCGTAGTCCACGAATTCCGGGCTGTTGGGGCCAGACCGCTCGGTGCCGCCGATGGTGACCACCACCAGGCTCACGCCGGCCAGGGCCGGGCCCAGGGTCGCCGGCTTCGTCACGTCTCCCGCGACCCACGCGAAATCGGCGCCGATGTTCCCGCGGGCCGCCGCCACGTCCCGGGCCATGGGCCGGATCGCGAAGCGCGGATCCCGGCGCAGCTGCTCGAGGACCAGGCGCCCGGTCCGTCCGGTTGCACCGGCCACCAGGACGATCGCCGGTCCGCTGCCCCGGGGCTTCGGCAGCTCACCCGTGAGCGCGTGCTGGGCCTGCGCGACCTGGCAGAGGCTGGCCAGGCCGAGCAGAAATGAGAGATAGAGGGGTCTGCATCGTCGGTTCATCATCGCGGTGCTCCAGCCTTCCGGAATCAGGGCCGTTCCCCGGCCGTTGTTGCCGTCCTATGATGACGCCCTGTCCACCCGACGCCAAGCCGGCCCGGAGCCTGCCATGATCACGATGCACGGCGGTTGCCTGTGCGGACGCCACCGGTATTCCGTCCGCATGGAGGTCCCGGAGGGCTACTTCTGCCATTGCCGGATGTGCCAGAAGGCGTTCGGCAACATCTTCGCCACGTTCATCAACGTCCGGGTGGCCGACGTGAGCTGGGAGACCGTCGAGCCCGCCTGGTACGCGTCCTCGCGGATCGCCCGGCGGGGCTTCTGCGCCGCCTGCGGCACACCGCTGGCCTTCCAGTTCCTCGATGCGGAGTACATGGACCTGTCTGCCGGCAGTCTCGATGATCCCGGCAGCGTCCGGCCGACGGAACACACCGGGGTCGAGAGCCGCATTGCCAGCTGGTCCGGGCCGGTGGTGCTCCCCGAGAGCCGGATTGACGACAACCCCCGGATTCGCGAACGCTGGCAGGCTGCCTACGGGACGGATGCCGAACCGGGGCGCATCCCGCCGGCCTGATCAGCGGCCGGAAGGCGGCCGCCCGGACAGGCGGCCGAGGATGCGGGCAAAGCGAGCCTGGTCAAAGGCCGCGTCGTCCTCCAGGTCGGCAAACAGGGCGTCGACGTCCGGGTTGCCGGAAGCATTGCCCCGGCCCGTGAGCAGGACGACAGCCGCCATCGCCGCCTGCTCGGCCGTGGCGTAGTCAGGGTAGGCGCCCTCGCCCGATGCGCGCAGCAGCGACCGGAGCATGCCCTCCTGGTCGGCGGGACCGGGTGGCGCCCGATGCAGCCGGGCCGACACTCCGGAGAGTTCCCGGCGCAGCCCGTCCGCGGCTGCCGCAACCCCGGTCCGGTCCTCGTTGGCGGCCCGCTGCAGGTTGTTCATGCCGGCCTTCAGGGCTCCCGCGGCAGCGGGATCCCAGGACTGGAGCGCCGCCTGCAGCAAACGAAGCGCACTGTCGTTGATCCGCAGGGCGCCAGGCATCGAGCCCGCCGCCGGCCCGTGCTCACGCCAGCGGGCGAAGCCCATGCTGCGATGACAGGAATAGCAGTTGAACGCCGCGAACTCCGGAAGCGCGCCGCCGCTGACCGCCGCCTCGACCTGGGCCACGCTGGCGGCACTGGCCATCACCAGGCCTCCGAGCCACACCTCCACGGTTCCCGGCTGCTCCTTTCGGGCAGCGTAGTCCGCGTCACGCCGGTAGTGCTCGCGCCCCCCGCTCGTCCGCCACAGCTCCGTGAACGTGTCCAGTTCGAAGGCGAGCCGCGGATGTCCCGCCGCCATCATCGCGTGGGTCGCCGTGCGGTCGCCGTCGCCGGCGTGGCAGGCGAGGCACACGGCCCCGCGGACGTCCGGGTCGTCCAGCGCGCGGAGACCGTTGCGCCGGCTGGCGGCACGGGCCTCCGGCGTGCCGTCGTCGTGAGTGACGAGCCAGTTTGCGGCGGCTCCGTGGCAGGCCTCGCAGCCGATGCCGTCGTCCTGCTGGAATCGTGGACCGCGCTGGCCGGCCGGCACTGTCTCGGCATGACAGGCCAGGCAGGCGGGCGCCTGGTCGGCCGGACCCATGCCGAGGCGCCGTGCGATTGCCGTGGAACGCTCATCCCGGAGGGTGCGAAAGGCGGACGCGTGGGGATCGAATGCGGACCAGGTGACGTACTCGTTCTGCAGGACCGGCGTGCCGCCGAGCGGGCGGGCGGCACCGTGGCAGGTGGTCGATGCGCAGGTGGCAACACCCTCGTGACGCGCACCGGGTGTCTCTGTCGCGAAAGCAGCGACCGGGCCCATTACGCACAGGAGGGCCGCTACCGGCAAGGCTAGTCGCGGGCCCGGGCAAAGCATGACCACGGGTACGGCTACCCCGGCCGGAGCATGGCGAAGTACGCGTAGAGGTCCCCCGAGAAGCCAGCCACCTTCTGCGGGACCAGTGTCACGTACAGCGGCTGGAAGCCGGCCTTCTGGGCCATCACCCAGAACTCTTCGACCCGGTAGGACGTGAACCGCGTTGAGTTCCGGAAGTAGTCCGCATTCTTCTGGGAACTGCGCGGCGTGCCATCGTCGTAGCGGATCTGGATCAGGGCGAGGCCGCCGGGCTTCAGCATCTGCCAGGCGAGGCGCGTGATGCGCTCGCCGTAGCCCCGGCCGGGCAGCAGCTCGTAGACATAGGTAGACAGGAACAGGTCGAACGGGCCGGGCGCCAGATCCAGCGCCTGCTCGGGAACCTCGGCAGAAATCAGCACGGGCTGGAATCCGGCGAACCCCGCCTCCGCCAGCACCCGCCCGCACTCGTCGAGGCTCGGCTGGGCGATCTCGATCCCGCAGTAGGCCTGCACCTCGTTGATGAAGTGGATGGCGTTGGCGCCGCCACCCGAGCCCCACTCCACGACGTTCCGGAGTGGGCGCGCAGTCCCCGTCGCCAGGCAGAGCTGCGCGTACATCTCGAAGTGTACGCGGCCGAGGGCCAGCCACTTTTCCCGGTCCTGCCAGGGACCGGCTCCCGCCCAGTGCGAGTAGTCCTTGAGGTTGACCCCGGCCTTGTCGCCCTCGTTCCAGTAGCGCATGGTGGCCCTGGCGATCTCGTCCTCGGACTCACCCCGGCCGAGCAGGCTGAGTCCCGCAAGCCGGGCGCGGTCGGTCAGGTAACGGGCGAGGCTCGCAGCACCGCCAGCCGCCTGCGCCCTGCGCGCCTCGCGGACCGTCCGGGTGAGGGGACGAAAGGCCTTTTCGATCCGACCTGGCAGGCGCATGGCCGCAACCGGCTACTGGCCGGGCTCCACGCGCTTCAGCCAGATCTCGCGCCAGTAAGCGGTGATGCGGCGCGGGCACATGATCCGCTTCGCCGAGTACTCGCCCTTGCAGAACACCCCATCGAGAACGATGCAGGGATTCTTGAACTCCATCATCTCGCCCGTCTGCTCATTGATGATCCGGTCCACGCGGGTCGTCACCCGGTAGCGTCCGCCGCAGAAGGTGGTCATCTCCTCGTCGATCGCCAGTCCGCGGTTGCGGTTGCGCCGGTTCACCGTCTGCTCGATCTCGGCCTTGCTCCGGATTTCCACCACCTCCCCGACCTGCAGGTTCAGGCGCTCGTCCGGCGTCGGGTCGCCCGTGGGGATGATGCCACGCAGATGCGGGTCGGGCTGGCCGCGCACGAGTTTGTGGACCTGCTGGTACAGCCAGACGCTGGCGCGATGGCCGACAGGGAGCTTGCGCAGGTTGAACACCCAGGACAGCAGCAGCGTCGACAATGCGTAGGACAAGGTGACATTCCCGCTGCGAACGTCATCCCAGTACTGGCGGGCATCCCACCAGGGCAGCGGCTCACTGGCATCGAACAGCTGCAGGGCCTGGCAACGGTACCGGAGCGTGCCGCTGTCCTGGCGCATGCTGGTATTCCGGGCCAGCACGTTTTCGAGGGCCGGCGAACGCGAGCTGGCCGGGGCGGAGCCCGGCCCTGTCGCCGGCTTCAGCCAGCCCGATTTCCAGAACAGCAGGCACTCGGCCTGGCAGCCGCCGTGGGCGCTGCCGTCGCAGCGGAGGTCGGCAAGGTGCACGGCGTCACGCACCTTTCGACCGCCGGTCCGGCGGGCCGTGTCGCAGGTCTTGTGGGCCGACGCCGTGACCTGGAACCGCTGGCCGGCGTATTTCAGCATCTCCGGCATGAAGGGCATGCGCGCGTTATCCCCGGCCCCGTCCAGCGTGGCCAGGATCTCACCGGGGGAACGGATCTCGACCCAGTCACCGATGGCAGGACGCCAGCCCGTGGGGCCGGGGGATGCGTCAGGGGTTGCTTGCGGCTTCATTGCGCCGCCCACCGTACACGAAGCTCGCAAGGCGCTGCAAAGTACCGTGTCGCATTCAGGCCTGGCCCTAGCGATAGAGTGCGATGTGGTCCCGGATGAACTGCTCCAGGCTCACCGGTGGCCGGCCGAGAATCCGGGCCATCGTCCCGGTGGTGTGGTCGATCACGCCGGCGGCAATGGCCTCGAATTCCCGGCAAACGGCGTCGATGCGCCAGGGGGCCAGTTTGACGCTGGCCAGCCGGGCCCGGAACTCGGCCTCGGGCTGGTCCACGTAGGAGATGTTCCGGTCCAGGATCCGGGAAAACGTCGCGGCGATCTCCGCCAGGGTAAGCAGGTCCGGGCCCGTGAGGTCGTAGCTCCGGTTCTCGTGCCCGGGTTCGGTCAGCACGCGCAGGATCACGGCTGCCACGTCCCGCAGGTCGGTGGGCGCAATCGTGCCGTTGCCAGCCGGCATGGTGATGCGCCCGTGTTCCCGGATGGCCGGTGCCGAGGCGAGAAACGCCTGCATGAAGAAGGTTGGGCGGATCATCGTCCATTCCATGCCGGACTCCCGGATGAACTGCTCCGAAGCCACGTGCATGCGGGGAATCGGATTGGGCGATTCCGGCACCGACTCCAGTGACGACAGCTTGACCAGGTGCCGGACGCCGGCCCGCTGCGCCCGAAAGACAAAGCGGTTTTCCAGGAGAAGCTGGTCCTCCCCGTTCGGCATGACCAGGAGAGCGCGCTCGATGCCGTCCACGGCGCGGGTCAGCGTGGCATCGTCGGCCACGTCGCCGATGACGACGTCGGCATCCACGCCCCGCAGCGCATCGGCCCTGGCGGGATCACGGACCAGCGCCCGGAACGGCACACCGGCGGCCGCCAGCTGGCGCGCGACTTCGCCGCCGGTCTTCCCCGTAACTCCGGTCAGCAGGATCATCTACCAGGGCCTCCGCGTCAGCTGGTCAGGCCACCTGGCCGCGATCTTCTGCATGAGGTCCGGCGCCGCGGCCTTGTCGAAGAGATTGCGATTCAGCGCGGGAAACTCCTTCGGCCCGCCCTCTTCCGGCCACTGCATCGTGGCGTCGATGGCGATCTTGCTGGTGGTCTTGCCATCCGGGGAACTGGGCTCGAAGAACGACGCGGGCTTGGATTCGTAGATCTGGCTCGCCTTGCCCGGCTGCCAGCGGCTGCCCAGGGCCAGCAGCATCTCCGCCTGGTTCATGATGTCCAGGTCGTCGTCCACGACGACGACCATCTTGGCGATCAGTGACCGCTCGCTGACGGCCTTCGCGATCTCGAGGCCCAGGCCGGGACGGTCCTTGCGGATGCTGACGAAAGTGATGCCCTTGCTGTCGTCGTGGTAGTAGAGGCCCGTGATCTGCGGGTAACGCTGCTTCCAGAGAACGTCGGAGTAGGCATCCATCGGCGCCCTGATGAAGCCACCGCCAATGCTCGTGAAGCTGTTCATCAGGATCGGGGATTTCCGGTGGGTGACACGCAGCACGTTGAACAGGAAGCGGTCGGTGTTCCGGTCGCCCAGGTAGCCGTACGTCTCGTGGTAAGGGCCTTCGGCGACGAGCCGGGTCAGATCTATTTCGCCCTCGATGACCATCTCGGCGTGGGCAGGCACGAGCAGGTCGCTGAGGTCGCACTTGACCACGTCGAGAGGCTTGCCCCGCATTCCGCCCACGTAGGCCAGTTCATCGACTGGCTTCCGTGGGGTTATCGGCACGCGGGAGCCGCTCACCATCCAGGTCACCGGGTCCTGGCCCAGCACCACCGCGATGCGCATGGACTTCTCCCCGCGCTCGATGGCCCGGAGGAACATCCGGTTCCCGGTCTGGTTGGGTTCGGAATTCAGGTGGATCAGGCGCGGCCCCACGAGCTGGCAGCGGTACGTGCCGAAATTCTGCTTCCACTCCGGGTCCGCTGAAAACGTGGAGCCTGTATTGATGTAGCGGCCGGCATCGCCAGGGTTCCCCTGGATGAAGGCGAAGGACTCCAGGTTGATCGCGTCCCCCTCCAGGGTGACTTCCTTGCAGGGGGCCTGGTCGCGGGCCAGGACGACGGGCGGCATCTGCGGGTAGTCCCCGCCGTTCGCATCCAGCAGCTTGACCATGTGCCGGAGGGCGATGCGGTAGGAATTGCGCGGCTCCGAGAGGTCCGGCTCCAGGCCCCAGACGATGGCCTCCTGGTGGTAGTGGCCCTGGTAATTGCCCACGAGAGGGCCCTTGATCCACCTGCCATTGATCCGGATGTTCTCGAACAGGACGACCGGCGCACCGTACAGGCCGAAGCGGTCAACCAGGTGGTACATGATCGCCGTGGCTTCCCAGGCGTCCTGGTCCACGTCCCTGAAGCGGGCCAGCAGGCCCCAGTCGTCCATCGCCTCCAGGTAGTCCCTGAGGCTGTCGAAGGGGGCCGTCCGGGACGGCCGCCGCGGCCGGGAAATGCCGCCGGGACGGTCGGCGCCCGCCTGCACCGCCGGTGCCGCCAGGAGTCCGGCCGCTGTCACGGCGCCGGCCGCCGCCAGCACTTCCCGCCGGGACAGGACATGAGCCACCTGCTCGCGGAGTTGCCCGGAAATTTCACTGGTCATTCAATTGCTCCGGCAGGTTGTTGAGCTGCCAGTGTACTTGCAGGTGGCCTCACGGGCGCCACGGGCGGTAGCGGCAGACCGGCCAGCGGTCGGCGGGCGCTACCGCATGTTGTAGTCGCGCCAGACCGCAATCTTCCCGCCGCGGACGATGAACATGCCGGCAATGTGCGGGTGGTTGTCGTGCTTGCTGTCGTGGGCATAGAAATGATCGATGCGCTCGTTGATGACCATGGGCCCCAGCGCGTGGGAGCGGACGACCACCCAGTCGACCGCCTTCAGCTTCGTCAGGAACGGGCCCATCTGCGTGATGAACGCCTCCCGGGTGGTGATCACCGGACCGCCCTCCCAGACCATGTATTCGAAGGGCTCGGCGAAATAGGTCGTCAGCAGTTCCGCGTCGCGCTTCGACCAGTCCTGGCAAAAGCGGTTCACGAGAGCTTCGTTGGCCTGCTCGGATTCGGTGTGCATCAAGAACGCCCTCATGTAACGGTGCAGTGGACCGGCTATCATCACGCTTCGCGTCCGGGTGGCCCGACCATGCCCAGTGCTGTAGTCCGATTGCTTGTCCTTCTAGTCGCGGTCCCGGTCCTTAGTCAATGGGCCGGCGCGGCATCGACGGACCGCTTCCCGCTCCGGACGGACGGCGCCCGGCTCGTGGACGCCCGGGGCAACGACTTTCGCATCGTCGGCGACGCGGCCTGGACGCTGATCGTGGCGCTCTCCGTCGAGGAGGCGGATGCCTACCTGTCTGCCCGGAAGGCGGCCGGCTTCAATACCGTGCTGGTCGAGCTCATCGAGCCCCAGTTCGCGGGCCCGGCGAACCACTACGGCGACCTGCCGTTCCCGGCGGGCAAGGAATTCACGTCGCCCTCCCCCGAATACTTTGCCCACGCCACGGCCGTGCTCGACCTGGCGCTCCAGCACGGCTTTCTCGTTCTCCTGTCGCCGGCCTATCTCGGCTATCAATGCGGCAAGAACGGCTGGTGCCAGCAAATGCTGCGAACGCCGGATCCGGTGCTCGAGGACTACGGCCGCTACGTGGGCCGCCTGCTCGCCCGCTACCCGAACCTCGTCTGGGTCCATGGCGGAGACGTCGACCCCGCGCCTTACAACGCGATGGGCAAGGTCGAGGCCGTCTACCGGGGCATCGATGCCGAGGCTCCCGGCGGTCTGCACACCGCGCACTGCTCGAGGAACTTCTCCGCCATCGACTGCTACGACCGGCCCTGGCTGAACGTGAACACGACCTATTCGGATTGCGAGCAGACCTACGCGCGGGTGGCCCGGGACCAGGGGCGCGTGACCGGGATGCCGTCCATCTACATCGAGGGACGCTACGAGGAGGAGAAATCCACGCCGCTCTGTGTCCGGTCCCAGATGTGGTCGTCCTACCTGGGTGGTTCCGCGGGGCACGTGTTTGGCAACAAGCGGATCTGGCGCTTCGAGGACGACTGGCGCGACGCCATGGACACCGAGGGCGCCCGGGCCATGACCGTCGCGGCAAAGCTCCTCGACCGGGTCGCCGCGGTCAAGGCAGGGCCCGCGGCAGTTGCCCCGGCGACGCAGAATGCGTGGTCGACGGCCTGGGCCCGCCTGCTGGAGCCCGGCTATCCACTGGAGTTGGCATGGGCTGCCGCCACGTCCCGGAGCCAGGATGTCCCTGCGGCGCAGGCTCCTGGAGCCAGGCTTACCTACGTCGCCCATCTGTCGAACTTCAACTATCGGACTTCAGGAGAAACACTATGCTGGGTGGACCCCCGCAGCGGCGCGATCGTGCCCGCCGTGCCCTCGGACGGCGCGCTGCAGTCCCCTGATGGCCAGGACTGGCTGTTCGTTGCCGAGAAGGCGGCCGGCATCTGCGCCGGGAGAACACTGTGACGGGTAACCCAATTGCCAGGAGTACCGGCGGATGAAGAAGTTGATCGCGGGCCTGGTGGCCCTTGCCATCCTCGGCGCGGCAGCAGCCGTCTGGTCTGTGGACGAACTCCGCTGGCGGAGTGAGCTCCTGCTGGCGAAAGCAGGCGGGCAGTACGCCGAAGCGTCCTGGCGCGAATTCCTCACCATGCTCCGCCCCGGTTCCGGGGTCCGGCTCGAGAAGCTCGCACTGAAGGGCAGCCTGTACCCGGTGGTCATCAACCCACTGGAGGACGCCGGCAACATCAAGGCGGGCGGGACCCGCTTCGTCGAACTTTGCGCCCGCTGCCACGGCGCCACCGGCGAAGGCAGCGTAGGCCCCGCCCTTCGCAACGCCATTTCAGCCCGCACGGAATCGGACTGGGCCATTTTCCGCACGGTGCGCTATGGCATTCCCGCCACGGCCATGGTGGGCCAGCAACTCGACTGGAAGGCCACCTGGCAGATCGCGGCCTATGTGCGTTCGCTGGTGGGAAAGCCTGGCGGTGACGAGCCCGCCGTGGCCGGGATACTCGCGGCCCTGCCGGCGGTCTCCTACGAGAGCATCGTCGCGGCGGACAGTACGCCGGAGAACTGGCTGACGTATGGCGGCAATTATTCCGGCCAGCGGTTCAGCCGCCTCGCGCAGATCTCCACGGCAAACGTGCGGAAGCTCGCGGTTCGCGGGGTCTACCAGCCCCTCACCGAGTCCCGGAGGATCGAGAACACGCCGCTCGTCGTCAACGGCGTGATGTTCGTGTCGTTCCCGCCCAGCAGCGTGGCCGCGCTCGACGCCCGGACAGGAAAGGAACTGTGGCGCTCGCTGGGGCGGATTCCCGCCGACTTCCCTCGGGGAACGGGGATCTTCGAGGTGAATCGGGGGGTTGCCGTGCTGGATGACAAGGTCTTCATTGCGACCCTCGATACGAAGGTCCGGGCGCTGAATGCCCGGACTGGCAAGGTGCTCTGGGAGACGACGGTCGGCGACTACCGGACGGCGGTCACGTTCACGTCAGCCCCGCTCGCGGCGAACGGCCTCGTTGTGATCGGAACGTCAGGCGGGGACTTCCCGACGCGCGGCTACATCGTGGCGCTGGATGCCGCGTCCGGCAAGGAACGCTGGCGCTTCTATACCGTGCCCGACGAGGGCCAGCCCGGCAACGACACCTGGGAAGGCGAGTCCTGGAAGATCGGCGGTTCAGCGCCCTGGATGACGGGAACCTACGACCCGGCGCTGAACCTGGTCTACTGGGGTGTCGGGAATCCGGCGCCGGATCACAACGGCGAGGACCGGGAAGGCGACAACCTCTACTCCTGCTCGGTAGTGGCCCTTGATCTGGCCACAGGGCAGCTCAAGTGGCACTTCCAGTTCACGCCCCACGACCTGCACGACTGGGATTCAACCCAGGTCCCCGTGCTGGGTCCGCCCGGTGACGGTTCGGCCGGCCGGCTCTGGTTCGCAAACCGCAACGGATTCTTCTACGCGCTCGAACGCGATACGGGCAAGCTGGTGTTCGCCACGCCCTTCATCCAGCAGACCTGGTCGAAGGAGAAGGGCCCTGACGGACGGCCGGTCCGCGACAAGTCCGCGGAACCCACGGCGGAGGGAGCCATCGTCTACCCGTCGGCGGAAGGCGGCACGAACTGGTGGCCACCGGCCTTCAATCCCGTCGACAAGCTGCTCTACGTGCCCTTCATGGAACGGGGTGCGGTCTTCTACTCGACGCCCGGGAAGCCCGAGACCGCCCGCCTGTACATGCTGGGCTCGTCCAGGGGCCTGGTGGGCAAGCGCTTCATCACCGGCGTCCGCGCGATCGACCCGGCCGACGGCCGCATTGTCTGGACCCACGCGCATGCCGAACGGGAACAGGATGCGGAGACGTCGGGGTTGATGACCACCGCCGGAGGCCTCGTGTTCGGCGCCGACCAGGCCAACGTGTTTGCCCTGAACGGGCAGACGGGGGAAAAGCTCTGGGAGTTTGGCGTCGGCGACAAGATCGCCACTGCGCCGGTCTCCTACTCCGCCGGCGGGGAGCAGTTCGTGGCCACCTCGGCGGGCGGCATCATCCTAGGCTTCGCGCTGCCACCCGAGTAAAGCCAGCTAGGGTAAGGCGTCCAGGACCAGGACCCAGTCGGTCCGGTTGAGGGAGTTGTTGCCGGCGGGCGTAAAATCGCGGCTGCCAGTAGCGACAAACGGTGAGCCCGCGACGGTCGCAAACGTGCCGCTGGTGGGGTCGTACCAGCGGGCCTCGACCATGCCGCCGTTGAGGGCGCCGAGGTCGACCGTCAGCGTCTTGATGTTCCGGCTGTAGAGGATGGCGAAGCTGCCGTCGGCCGCTACGGCCGCCATCGCGCGCCCCACGCCGGTACCCGGGCTCGACGTCAGGAATGCGTTGGCGAAATCCGGCACCAGCGTCCACCACTCGTAGCTCTCCAGCAGGTTGCGCAGGTGCACCATCGTGCTGGCGCCTTCCGTGTCCAGCTTCGAAGGCCACACGTTGGGCGTGAAGGGCCAGACATCTGCCTGCCCCATCAGCTGCCCGGTGGCGCCGGACAGCACGGCCTGCCAGGCCTGGGCCCGGGTGTCGGTGGGAATCGTCGAGAACTCGCCCTCGTAGTAGTTCTCGATCAGGAAGAAAGGCATCGTGTCACGGTCGTACTCACCCTGGGCCTCGGCCACCACCGTGTCCTTCGTGGTGTAGATGTCGTTGACGTCCAGCCACGTCTCGGAGGCGCCCAGCCACCCGAGGGCCGACGTGCCCCGGGAGCCGTGGAAGGTGTGCAGGCTGATCGTTTCGATCTCCAGGATGCCTTCGACGATGGCCCGCATGCGGCTCCGGTCCGGGGGGTTGTAGTCGCCACCGTGCACCCAGAGGATGTTGTCGTAGGCCTGGAATCGGGTGGCGATATAGCGGCCGTAGTCCTTCAGTACCACGTTGCCGGCAGCACCCATCTCCGAGTACCAGCCCTTTTCGCCACCACTGAACCCCAGATAGGCGGGGGTCAGCAGGACCAGCATGCCCTTTTCCCTGGCCTTGGCGATGACATACTCGGCATGGTCGAAGTAGTCGGCGTTCGGCGTCGAGAAATCCCCCGCCACCAGGAACGGCGCGTCACCGTAGATGTTCGCCGGGGCATTGACCGAGAAGAAATGCTCGATCAGCTCGACCAGGATGGTGTTGAAGCCCTTTAACCGGCGGTCCTCCAGGTACTGGTCCACCTCCGGCTTGGTCAGCTGGGTGATGAGGCACCAGGGCGTGTCCCCGTGCATCAGGAACGGCGCGCCCTGCGCCGTGATCAGGTAGCGCTTCCCCGCCTCGGTCCGCAGCGGGAACGGCGAGGCGCCGCCACCGGCGACGATCACCGTCGCGGAGTCGCTGGACGAACCGCCGGAGCCCGTGCAGCTGAGGGTGAAGGTGGCGGTCGCTGACAAGGCGCCGGTGCCCGTCGAGCCACTCGTCGCCTTGCTGCCGCTCCAGCCACCCGACGCTGTGCATGACGTGGCGTTGCTCGTGCTCCAGGTCAGAGTCGACGACGCCCCGCTGGCGACGCTGGTGGGATTCGCCGTGAGCGTGACCGTCGGAGCGGACAGGACCGTCACGGTCGCAGACTGGTTCGCCGAACCGCCAGGCCCCGTGCACGTCAGCGTGAAGGTGCTGTTCGCCGACAGGGCGCCGGTGCTTGCGGTACCACTGGTGGCCTTGCCCCCCGTCCACGCACCGGACGCGGTACAGGCGGTCGCGTTGGTCGTGCCCCAGGTCAGCGTGGAGGACGCGCCGCTGACCAGGCTCGTCGGGTTCGCGGTCAGCGTGACCGTCGGCCCCGGCAGGACCGTCACCGTCGCTGACTGAATTGCGGAGCCGCCTCCGCCGGTGCAGGTCAGTGTGTAGGTCGTGGTGGTCGTCACCGCACCGGTACTTGCGGTACCGCTGGTGGACTTGCTGCCGCTCCATCCGTCCGACGCGGTACAGGCGGTCGCGTTGGTCGTGCTCCAGGTCAGCGTGGAGGATGCCCCGCTGGCGAGGCTGGTTGGATTCGCGGCGAGCGTCACGGTCGGCGCCGGCAGGACCGTCACAGTCGCCGACTGATTGGCCGAACCACCGGCCCCGGTGCAGGTGAGGGTGTAGGTGGTGGTTGCGGTCACGGCGCCCGTACTGGCGGTGCCACTCGTGGCCTTGCTGCCACTCCAGCCGTCCGACGCAGTGCAGGCCGTGGCGTTGGTGGTGCTCCACGTCAGCGTGGAGGACGCCCCACTCGCCAGGCTCGCCGGGTTTGCCGCGATCGTCACGGTTGGCGCCGGGAGGATCGTCACCGTCGCGGACTGGCTACCGGAGCCACCCGGTCCGGTGCAGGTCAGCGTAAACGCAGCATCTGCCGACAGCGCGCCGGTGCTCGCCGTCCCGCTCGTCGCCTTGCTGCCCGTCCAGGCGCCGGACGCGGTGCAGGCCGTCGCGTTGGTGGTGCTCCACGTCAGCGTGGAGGACGCGCCGCTCGCGAGGCTCGTCGGGTTCGCGGTCAGCGTCACCGTGGGCAGCGGCAGTACCGTGACCGTGGCGGACCCGTTGGCCGACCCGCCGGCGCCCGTGCAGGTCAACGTATAGGTCGTGGTGGCGGCAATGGCGCCAGTCCCGCCAGACCCGCTGGTGGCCTTGCTGCCGCTCCAGCCGCCCGACGCCGTGCAGGCCGTCGCGTTGGTCGTGCTCCAGGTCAGTGTCGACGAGGCACCACTGGCCAGGCTGGTCGGGTTTGCGGCGAGCGTGACCGTCGGCAACGGCAGCACCGCCACCGTCACCGACTGGCTCCCGGAGCCGCCCGGGCCAGTGCAGGTCAACGTGTAGGTCGTCGCGACGGTCACCGCACCCGTGCCGCCGGAACCGCTGGTCGCCTTGCTGCCGGTCCAGCCGCCCGAGGCCGTGCAGGCCGTCGCATTGCTGGTGCTCCAGGTGAGCGTGGCCGCGTTGCCGGACACGACGCTCGACGGACTCGCCGCCAGGTTGACGGTGGGTGCGCCGACGACCGGAATGACAGTCACGGATGCCGTCTCGCCATCGGACCCGCCCGGCCCGGTGCAGGTCAGGGTGAAACTTGAATTGCCCGTGAGGGCGCCGGTGCTCTGGGAACCGCTCGTTGCGCGGCCGCCGCTCCAGGAGCCTGAGGCCGTGCAGGCCGTCGCGTCCGTGGCATTCCACGTGAGGGTGGACGCCGCGCCGGCATTGACTGTGGCGGGGAGCGCCGTGAGTGTCACCGCCGGTACCGGCGGCGGAGTGACCGAAATCGTTGCCGTCTGGTCCGCCGAGCCGCCGGGCCCGGTGCAGGTCAGGGTGTACGCGGTGGTTGCGCCCAGGGTCCCGGTGCTCTCGGTGCCACTGGCGGCCCGGCTGCCTGACCAGCCGCCAGACGCCACGCAATCGGTGGCGTCCGTCGTGTCCCAGGAGAGTGTCGCGCTGCTGCCGAATGGCACCGTCCCCGGGGAAACCTCCAGGTTGACAGTGGGAGCAAGAGGCCCGGAACCGGTGCCGCCCCCGCCGCCACCGCAGGCCCCAAGGGTTGCCGCGAGGCCGATTCCTGCAATTCGAAGCCAGAACATCGCGCGAAGTCTAATGGGTTTGCGTTTGACAGGCTGTGGAACTGTGCCCGGCCACACTATGTTCAACTGATCCTTCAGATCCGGCCCCGGCACCCTGCTGCGCCGCATCTGCAGGGCAAACGCCCGTCGTGGTGACTCAAGCCGTAGTCCACCGTCAGCTCCTCGCCCGCCCGGATCCGGCGCAGGGCGTAGAACTCGGCCCGGTCGGCCGTCAGCCGGGTAAAGGTGTTCGGCGCGCAGGAATGGTTGATGTAGCGGAAGCCCCGGCCGGTATCGGTGGCATCGATGGCCTTGCGGTCCAGTTCGACGATCGCCACCACCCGGCGGCCCTTCGCCCGTCGCCGCGCCTCCCGGATCGTGATCACCTCGCCCTCGAACTCCCCGATCTTGGCCCGCGCAGGGATAGCACAGCCCGCGAAGAGTCCGCGGCCGGTGATCTTGCTCCGGCCGACGCGGAGCTTGTCGTAGGTGGGCGATGAATAGATGATGCGCGGCATTGGCGTGGATGCTAGTTGAGGTCGTGCCGTGGAGTCGATCATTTCGGTCAAGGGACTGACCAAGACCTACGCCTCGGGGTTCCAGGCGCTGAAGAACGTCGACCTGGAGATCCGGCGGGGCGAGATCTTCGCCCTCCTCGGCCCCAACGGGGCCGGCAAGACCACGCTGATCAACATCATCTGCGGGATCGTCAATCCCACCTCGGGCGTGATCCTGGCCGACGGCCACGACGTCGTTCGGGAGTTCCGCGCTGCCCGCGCCCGCATCGGCCTCGTGCCCCAGGAACTCGCCACCGACATGTTCGAGCAGGTCCTGGCCACGGTCACTTTCAGCCGGGGGCTGTTTGGCCGGCCGCCCGACGCCGCCCGGATCGAGCAGGTGCTTCGCGCCGTGTCCCTCTGGGACAAGCGGAACTCCAAGATCATGACGCTTTCCGGTGGCATGAAGCGCCGGGTGATGATCGCAAAGGCGCTGTCCCACGACCCCGCCATCCTGTTCCTCGACGAGCCCACGGCCGGCGTGGATGTGGAACTGCGCCGGGACATGTGGGACATGGTCCGGGGCCTCCGGGACAGCGGCGTCACCATCATCCTCACGACCCACTACATCGAGGAAGCGGAGGAGATGGCCGACCGGGTCGGCGTGATCAACAAGGGCGAAATCATCCTGGTCGAGGACAAGGCCACGCTGATGCGCAAGCTGGGCAAGCGTCAGCTGCGCATCCACCTGCAGGCGCCCCTGCAGTCAATGCCGGAGGGTTTGCGCGGCTATCCGCTGGAGCTGGCGGGCAACGGCTGCGAGCTGGTGTACACCTTCGACGCGCAGGCCGACGGCGGCGGTGTCGCCCGGCTGCTCCGCGCCCTCAACGACCAGGGCATCGACTTCAAGGACCTGCACTCCACCGAAAGCTCGCTGGAGGACATCTTCGTGAGCCTCGTGAGGTCCCGGGCATGAACCTGCACGCCATCCGGGCCATCTACGCCTTCGAACTGTCCCGCTGGTTCCGGACCCTGGGCCAGAGCATCGCCTCCCCCGTGATCTCCACGTCGCTCTATTTCGTGGTCTTCGGCGCCGCCATCGGCTCCCGCATGGGCACCATCGAGGGCGTCAGCTACGGGGCGTTCATCATCCCGGGCCTCGTCATGCTGAACCTGCTGAACGAGAGCATCTCCAACTCGTCCTTCGGGATCTACATGCCGAAGTTCTCGGGAACCATCTATGAGGTGCTGTCGGCGCCGGTGTCGGCCGTGGAAGTGGTGCTGGGGTACGTGGGCGCCGCCGCCACGAAGTCGGTGCTCCTCGGCCTGCTGATCCTGGCGACTGCACGGCTGTTCGTGCCCTACGAGATCCAGCATCCCCTGCTGATGATGGGCTTCCTGGTGCTCACGGCCATCACCTTCAGCCTGTTCGGGTTCGTCATCGGCATCTGGGCCGACGGATTCGAGAAGCTGCAGGTGATTCCGCTGATGGTGGTCACGCCGCTGACCTTCCTGGGGGGCAGCTTCTACTCCATCAACATGCTGCCGCCGTTCTGGCAGACCGTTGCCCTCTTCAACCCGGTGGTCTACCTGATCAGCGGCTTCCGCTGGAGCTTCTACGGGATCTCGGACATCGGCGTCGGCGTGAGCCTGGCGATGATCCTGGTCTTCATGACCGGCTGCCTGGCGGTGATCGGGTGGATCTTCAGGACGGGGTACCGGCTGAAGAACTGAGCTGCTCCCGCACCAGGACGAAGATCTGCCGGTAGGCCCGCCCCTGGCGCAGCGACTCGCCGGGCTTCGCGTCCCGGGCATCCTTCCGGGCCTGCCGGATCAGTGCGCGCAGCTGCTGGACGTCGGTCGCCGGAAACTCCTGGAGCCAGGACCCGAGCTCCGCGTCCCCGGCGATCAGCGCGTCGCGCCACTTCTCCGCCTGGTGCAGGCGCAGGGTGTCCTGGGCCGACTGGCTGCGCTGGACGCGCAGCGCCGCCGCCACCGCCTCCAGCGCGTCGGCATCCAGCCGGTGCATCAGCTTGCCGATGAACTGCTTCTGCCGGCGCTTCCCTTCGAAGTTGGTGATGCGCTTGGCCTCGAGGATCGCGTCCCGGAGCTTTTCGGGCAGGGGCAGGCCGGCGAAGAGGTCGGCCCGCAGGGTCAGCAGTTCTTCCCCGAGCTCCTGCAGTTTCTCGCTGGCTTCCTTGAGCTCCGTGCGGCTCTGCTCATCGGTGCCCTTCATCTCGTTGCGGAACTGCTGGTCGGCATCGCTGCCCTGGGGGATGAACTCACCCTCGACGTAGTAGCCCTTGCGGGATTTGCGCGCCATGCCAGCCTGCTTCGCGCCGCTCGATGGCGGCTTCCGGAATCCAGGATGGCATTGTAGTGGGAAGGCAGCGGCCCGCACCTATACTTGCCCCGTGACCGATCACCCGCCAGCCAGCCGCTCGGGCAAGGCCGCGCTGCTCCTCGCGCTGTACCTGGCCCAGGGCCTGCCCTACGGCTTCTTCACGCTGGCGCTGCCCGTCCTGCTCCGGGATGCCGGGCTGTCACTGACGGCCATCAGCGCACTCGGCCTCCTGGCGCTGCCCTGGGCCTTCAAGTTCCTGTGGGCGCCCCTGCTCGACCAGCGGGGGACCCGGCGCGGGTGGCTGCTGGCTCTGCAGGGCTCGTCCATCCTGGGCGCGCTGTCGCTGACACAGCTTGACCTGGACAGCAGCTACGCGCTGCTGTTCGCCGCCGCCTTCGCCTTCAACCTGGTTGCGGCGTCCCAGGACGTGGTGACCGACGGCCTCGCTGTCCGGCTGCTCGATGCCCGGGAACGCGGGCTGGCGAACGGCCTGCAGGTTGGCGCCTACCGCCTGGGCATGATCCTGGGTGGCGGCCTGCTCCTCTGGATCTTTGCGCGGGCAGGCTGGCAGGTGATGTTCCTGTGCATGGCGGCCCTGCTTGCCCTGGCGCTCGTGCCCGTCCTCCGGATGCGCGAGCCGGCAAGGAGCGTGACGGCGCCGCGACTGCGCAGCCCGGACCTCGCCGTGCTGTGGTTCCGCCGGGCCCTCCAGCCGCCGATGCTCGCGCTGGCCGGACTGATCTTCTGCTACCGCTTCGGCGACCAGATGGTGACCTCCCTGCTCGGGCCGTTCCTCACGGACGCGGGCCTGGACCTGGCGACTATCGCCCTGATGAAAGGCGCGGTCGGTTCCGCGACGAGCCTGGCCGGAGCGGCGCTGGGGGGCGCCTTCGTCTACGCCGTCGGCCGGCGCCAGGCGTTGCTGGTGGCAGGGCTGGCCCAGGCGGCCTGCTTCAGCCTCTACATTGCCGCCGCATTGGGTGCGGGCGGCGTGAACCTTCTGTGGGCCGCCACCGTCCTGGAAGGCGTGATCGGCACGATGGCCACCGTCGCGCTGTTCACGCTGATGATGGATGCGGCCGATCCGGAACACGCGGGCACCGACTACACGCTGCTGGCCAGCACCGTGGTCCTGGTGGGCACTCTCGCCGGATTCATCGCTGCCGTCATTGCCGACGCGATCGGCTATGCGCCGACGTTCATCCTGGGGACCCTGCTTGCCGCCGCCGGCTGCCTGTTCCTGGTGTGGTGGCTGGACCACCGGTCGATTCCAGGGCGCGTAGCCGATGCCTGGCGCGCTGCTTCAGTCCCTGACTACCCACGGTAGCTGCTGATCATCCAGGTAGAACCGCCGCATCTCGTCCGCCTGGAACGGCCGGCTGCCGCGCCGGCCGAACACCGCCACCTGCCCGCCGCTCTCGTCCACGGCCCGGTCCCTCTCCAGCGGCCGTGACAGGGCGAGTGCCGGCGACCTGGTCTTCCGGCTGGCGATGACCTGGGGTTTCGGCTCCGGGCTGAAGCCGTAGAAATTGGGCTGGGTGTCGGGCGCGGTGAGCTGGAGCACCTTCAGCCCGCCAGCGCCGTCCGCCACGTAGGCGAACAGGGAGGCGTTCGTGGCAGCTACCACGACGTCCCGCGCGTCGCGGACGGCGCCGCCGCCATCAAACATCTGGTGCAGTCGCGGTGCTTCCGGTTTCTCCACATCGACGATGGCGAGCCCCTCGCTCCCGGCCGCGACGAACGCGTAGGTCCGGGACACGAACACCTTGTGCGCGTCCTTCAGTGGCACGACGGCGCCAGGCACCAGCCGGGCCTTCGCCGGCACCGTGACATCGACGACCTTCAGGCCCTCGCCGTCCGTCACGAACAGGTAGCGGAACTGCTGCATGCTGGCCCGGGCGCCGGGCAGCGGGACGGTCGTGAGGAGATTCGGCCTGAGTGCGTCGGTCACGTCCACCACGGCGACGCCCGCCGAAGTGGTGATGTACAGGGTGCTCCCCGCCACCGTCACGTGCCGCGCGCCCTTCAGCGCGCCGCCAGCGTCCCAGGTCAGGGCGCGTCCGAGGAAATTGTTGCGGAACTCCCCGTCGGCCAGGGTATTGATGTCCACGAGGATCAGCCCTTCCACCGCGTCGGTGATCACTGCGTAGTTGTAGATGGAGGCAAAGGGCTGCTCCAGGTTGTCCTTCCGCATGAGGTCGCCGTCGTTCCTCGGCGGGTGCACGGGCTGAGTCGTCGCCAGGGCCACGCACGTCGCGTTCGTGGTGGCCACGTGGGTGTCCTGGCCGAGCGGACCGAAGGGCGCGCTGATGATCTTCTGGCTCAGGCCCTTGTTGGCGATGCCGGACACGTCATAGACGCGGAAGCCCTTCGGCCCTTCCGCCACGTAGAGATACTCGCCCCGCAACTGCAGGCATTCCGCGCGGCCCGCCCGGTGGGACTCCAGCACCGGCAGTTCGCGGCCGCGCTTCTCGTGGGCCGCGTAGAAGTCGGGATAGGCGTAGCGCTGCAGGTAACTGCCGATCACGGCCTGGGGCTCGTCCCACTCGGTCACCTGCACGGCGCTCACCGCCCGCTCCTCGCCAACCCAGGCATTCAGGCCCAGGAAGTTGATGAACTGGGTCCCCTGCCCCAGGGTCTGCGCCAGGATCGCGTTGTTGTCCCCGGCGGCGCTCAGGTGGCAGTCGGAGCAGGTCTTGGTCTCGGTCTTCCGTTCCGTGTGGGGGTAATGGGGATTCATGGCCTGGGAGCTGTAGCCGGAGGCGGCGACCGGCGGCTGCTGGACGTAGATGCGCTCCCGGTTCGCGTTGGTGGACGACAGCACCAGCGCCGACGAGGATCTCACGGGCGCCACCTTGAAGCCCTCGGCGGGACCGCGGCGGCCCAGCATGAAGATCTCCTCGCGGGCGACCTGGGGATTGTAGGTCGCGTAGTTGCGGGAGGTGCCGCCCTCCGGCCGGTGTCGCTCCGTCTTCCAGTTGGCCTCGATGGGCAGGTGGCAGCCGCCGCAGCTCGTGGTCCAGGAGGTGTGGCAGGTGTAGCACTCGAGCTCGTCGTCGTTGTGCGCCAGATGCTCCCAGGCCACGTCCGTGCCGAAGTACTGTGATCCGGTATTCCGCGACATCAGCTTCGCGCGTGCAGCCTTCTCGTTGTAATGGGCGTTGCCCCGCGTCACCGAGTCCTTCACCAGGGACACGGTCCACTCCAGCTTTGGATCCACGGCCGAGCGCTGGATGAGGGTCTCGCCCCGCCACTCGAAGCGCTTGCGGCCATCGGGATTGCGGATGGTGGACAGGTCAGTGCCATTCGGGCCCGCCGCGGGCCCGGAAGTCCGGAGCGTCGGGTAGTCCCGCGTCGTACCGTGGCAGTCCTTGCAGTCGATCTCGACAGCCTGGGCGACCTCAGCCATCAGGTGCCCGGTACCGTGGGAGTCCTGCGCGTAGTGGCAGTCCACGCACTGCATGCCCGCGTCCACGTGGGTGGACTGCATGTGCACGGCCTTGCCCCACTTCTGCGGGTCGTCGGGCGTGACAAGCGCGCCATCCTTGTCCAGCAGGTTGCCCTTGCGGTCGCGTTTGAAGACGCCGCGGAAGTTCCAGCCGTGCCCGTGGTAGTCGGCGAACTGGGTGTCCCTGAGCCCGGGATTCAGCTCCGAGACACGGGCGAGGAACTCCTCGTCGGCCCATTTGCCGCGGGGCGCCGCGCCTTCCGGATTCCGGTCCAGCACCCGGCGCATCTGCTCCGCATCGGGGTACTGCTGTTCGGCGGGCCACATGGCGGGCGCGTCGGACTCGTAGTCCCACATGGTGTAGCCAAGGAAGGAGTTCATGAACATGTTGGGCTGGTGCATGTGGCAGGTCATGCACTGGCTGGTGGGAATGGCGCGGGAGAACTCGTGGCGGATCGGGTGACCTGGCCGATCCGTCGGGATGGTCGGATCCGCCGTCTGCGTGACGCCCCGGTGCCCGGCACCGGCATAGACGCTGGCGGAGAACGGATTCCGGTCGTTGGCATAGACCACGTGGCAGCTGCTGCAGCCCGACGACCGGTAGTCGCCCGGCTGGTCGTTGGTGCCCAGGTACCACATGAGCGGGTCGTTGAGCCGCGTCTTGTGGATGTTCAGCACCGGCACGGCGATGCGCGCGCCGGTGCCCGGCCCGCGATTCGACTGCTTCACGTCGGGCCTCCCCGGCTCCTCCAGCCGCTGGACCTGCCCGGCCGCGTTGGGGATGCCGGTCTCCGGAAACGTGTTGAGGATGTTCCGGCCACCATCCTCGAAGACGCGGAAGACATCAGCCGGCCGAAGGTTCTCCCAGCGCGGCAGCGGGTAGAGCGTGGTGAGGACGCCCCGGTCCCGGGCGTCGGCCAGCGTGAGCCCGAGTTCGTCGAGAGGGGCGCTGGTCAGCACCGCGGGCTCGCCGTCGCGGGTGTAGCCCTCGCCGATGAGGTAGTTCTTGAACGGCAGGATGCCGTTGTTGTACGCCGCCCCGCCCCAGAACATGGCGTTGGTGGCCATCAGGCTGCGCTCCGCCGCCTCGATCACGTCCAGGTGGCAACTGCCGCAGGACTCCCGCGCGATACGGTAGTCGCCAGGGTTGATGAAGCGGATGAACTCCGGTGCTTCGCGGTTGAGCAGCGTGTAGCTGCGGACCGGGTTGGCGCTGCCCCGTTCCTCCCAGGCTTCCGGGTAGCGGGGCAATATGTGAGCCTGCTTTAATAGTAAATCATAGGCTATTGTCTTTTCAGCAGTTTCTTTGTCTCTCCGGACACTGGCATCGCCGCCGTGACAGTCCGTGCAGCCGAGCACCACCGCCGGGTTCGCGTGCATCGTCGCCGCGTCCGTGGCCGTGTGGCAGTCCAAGCAGCCGGCGCTCTTGGCCGCCGCTGCGTCAACTGTCTGGACCCGGGGCGCCGCCGGCGCGGTCACCCAGGGCCGCTCGACCGCCCGCTCCTCCGTCGACGCAGAAGCGACCGTGACGGCAATCACCAGCAGGAGCGGCGTCAGCCGCGGTCCCGATCCCATGTTCAGTACGTCAACACAATGTTGCCCAGGACGGAATAGGCAACGTCATCCCGGTACAGCTGCTCGTAGCCCTTGCCCGGCAACAGCGCCGCCGCCGAGAGCCGCAGCACGACGTTCTGGATCGCCAGGGGTCGCCAGGTCAGCGCGATGGATGCGTCCAGGCCCAGGTGCTCGTCAATGCCGCCCTGGCCGCGGGCCACCTCCACGGTCGCCGTGTCGGCGAACCAGAGTTCGTTGGCATTGGCGCTCACCCGCAGGGTGGGTGACAGGTCGAAATCCCCGCCAATCCCGAGCAGCACCGTGCCGGGATTGCTGAAGTTCGACTGGCCGAATTCCTTGGACGAGCGCAGCGAGTTGAGCACACCGTTGCGCCCCGACAGGGCCACGCGGCCACCGCCGATCAAGGGCACCGGCTGGCGGATCCAGAAGCTGGTGTCGGCGCCGGCGAACAGCGGGTTCTCGAAGATGGCGTCGAAACCCGTCGCTTCGTCATCGAAGGGATCGTCATCGCCGCTGGCAAACAGGGCGGACAGCCGGGCCCGGATCCAGTCGAAGTCCTTCGACGCCTCCAGTGCGAGGAAGAACGCGCGGATGTCGCCGCCACCGGCCGTGAACGTGCTGCGCGTCTCGTCCCCGAGGGCGGCGTAGGCGGAGGCGCTCAGGTTGAAGCGCCGGAAGTGCCCGTCGCCGTTGTACCCCAGGTACACCACGTCGTAGTCGCGCCCCTGCTCGATGCCGATCGACGCGGGGCGCTGGATGAAGCCGTTGTCGTCGTACTGCACGTCACCGGACTCCCGGTTGCGGTTCCAGGCGGCCACCACCTGGGACGTGAAGCCGGGGACCGGGGTGTCCTGGGCGTAGAGGTTGGCTATGACCACGTCATCGTCACGGATGGCTGGCAGGCCCCGGTCCAGGATGGCGTTCAGCCCGCTGTTGGTGTCCTTGTCCAGGCGACGGAACCAGGCCAGGTTGTACTGGTAGCGGTTGTTGTCCCGCGTCCCGAACAGGCGGATGCCGATGGGGCTGTCCAGGAAGAGGAAGCCGCGGAAGTCGGCCGTGAACGGCTGGATGCCCACCCGCAGCGAGTCGAAGTCGTAGCGCGCGGAGACGTCGCGGAGGTGGCGGTCCACGAACAGGCCCTGCAGCCCGATGGCGCCGTCCCGCCGGGTGGTGTCCGCATCGGCAGCAGCCCCGAGGGAGCCCACCTCATCGGCCCGCGCGTAGTTCAGGTTGAAGGCCGGAATGATGCGAAACTCCCACTCCGGCGGCATGAAGACGGTGTTGCCCTTGTAGAGGACGCCTTCCATCAGGACCGTTTCGGCGAGCACCAGCTGCTCGCCCTCGCCGAACACGTCGAGACTGCCGGGGTCGCCCGTCACCGGCCCGCCCACCGGTGTGGGCAGGCGGCGGGGCTCTACTACCGTGTCGGAGATCCCGGTCAGGCTGACGAACCAGTCTTCGGCGATTGCCGGCCGGTCGCCCTTGAGCCAGTTGTTGCCCTGCCAGGGATTGGCGACATCATCGGGATAGCCAAGCAGCGAGACGAGGCGCCAGCGATCGGGGTACGCCGCGAAGTCGACCAGCGTCGTGCCCGGCGGCTGCAGCGCGCGGGGATTGCAGGGCGTCGGGACGAAGGGGCCGGCCTCCTCGCCCGCCCGGCGCCGGCCCGGCTCGCTGGGCTGTTCCGTCGGGCATGGCTCGGCAGCCCGGCCGGGACCCGCCAGCAGGACCAGGCAGCCGCAGGCCAGCGTCGCGGCGACAGGTTGCCTACTCGCCACTGCAGGCCTCCTGCTCCGTCGAGTCCAGGAACGGGGCCTGCGGGCAGTTGACGTACCGGAGCCGCGCCCCCGCCGGCGTGAGCGTGTCGGCACGCATGACGGGCGGCGCATTCGCGAGGGTTCCCAGCAGGCGACCAGCCTCTGCCACGCCGAGGAAGGCGATCATGTCGTCCTGGTCCACGCCGTCGCCGGACACGCCGACGGCGCCGACCAGCGCGCTGCCACGATACACCGGCACGCCGCCGGGAAAGATCTGCAGGCCGTTGGCGAGGCCGGCGATGGGCGCCACCGCCGCGAAACCCGAATCGAAGCCGCTCACACCGGTGCAGTTCTGCGCCACGTCCGGCCCGGCGCCGAGGACGAAGCCCACGTGCTGGACCAGCGCGTTGTAGACGAGGTCGAGCTGCAGTCCGGTGGAGAACACGCTCCAGTCCGCAAAGGCCTTGCTGAAGGGTCCTGGGTCCCGGCCGTCCACGCCATCGGGGTAGAAGGGCCGGGCCAGGTTGCCGATGCTCCGCGCAGGGAACGCGACCGCGCCGTCGGTGAAGGCCCCCGGCAAGCCAAGGAACCCCTGCGCCGCGGTCAGGTAGGCGGCGGGCGTGCTCGACGCAAGGACACTGAGCCCGCCATCCAGGTACACAGCGTCGGGAACGGCCGCCACGGCTGCACCAGCACCGGCTGACGAGAGCAGGGCCGCCGTCCGCGCCTTCTGCAGCGAGACGTCGATGCCGAATACCGGGGCATCGCGCCCGCGCGCGATGCCCAGCACACCGCCGGACGAATCCACAACGCTCACCGTCACCCGCGCGGACGAACTCAGTGGCCTTCGTATCTGCGCCCGCGCGCGGCCAGCCACCCGCAGCGCCTGGTCCAGAAGCTCGCGGACCTCACCGGTGGTCAGCGCACCGGCGGGCTCGCTCCCGGCAGCCGGGGCGAACCGGGGTGCGTCCGCACCGTCCACCAGCACGAAGGCGTCCAGGCCCGGAAAGTCCGCGACGTCGGGGCGCACGCCGGATGGCGCCTGACCGAACGCAACGCCGGGCTGGATGGCGGCATTCGTGTAACCGGCAACGCCGGAAAGGGCGCCCTGCACGCCGTCGACCGCCGCGAAGGGCGGCGCGCTGGCCGGCTCCGACTGCAGGTCACCGAAGTCCGCGTCGCTGAAGCGCAGGGTCTTGCCGTCCGCGGTGATGCGCTCGGCCCGGCGATCCGCCGGCGCGGCGAAGCCCCACGAAGCGGCCAGCGCCACCAGTTCATCAGGATCCAGGTCCCGGTCGCTGACATCCCGGTCCAGGCCGTAGATGCCGTCGGCGACGACGCCGACGCCGCCCACCGGCGTTCCCGCCTTGAACAGGGGAAAGCCCCCGGGATCCGCCGAGAGACCGAGCGGTGAGCGCTTCGGCCCGGCGTCCGGCGCGCCGCCGGTCCAGCGGCCCGCCAGGTCGGAACACGGGAGCTGGCTGAACTGCACGCCGAACAGCGGGCCGCCGGGCGCCAGCTGTTCGCCGGGATTGAAGTGCTCCTGGATGATCTGGCTCGCCGTGCGCGTGCTGAAGGCGTTGCCCTCGCTGGACAGGTAGGCGCCCGTGATCGCCTTGGCGATCGCCGCCAGCGCGGCGGGGACGATGTCGACGCCCTCGAGCCCGCCGGCGACGGCCGACCCCGACGTGATGGTGACCGTGGCCGGGGCGCCGGACATGCGGAAGACGCCGAGCACGTTGCCAACCCGGTCCACCACGGCAATGGTGGCGGGCACGCCGCGGGCACCGGCTTCCGCGGCGCCCTGGGCGATCACCCGCTCCACGTCGGCGACGGTGAGGAAGCTCGCGGCCGTGGCGCAACCCCCGTCACAGGGAACGGGTCCGGGCGCCTCGGCGCCGGCCGGCGGACTACCGCCGCCTCCACCGCAGCCCGTTGCAAGGCTGACTGCCAGCGCGGCGATCAGCGCCGCGGGATGGCGCGCGGCGCGGCCCCTCACGACGACTCCGCCGTCACCCGCCAAAGCGGGTTCTGCGGCTGGTGGAAACCGTGGCACAGGACGCACGTGCTGGTGACCTGGTTGGCGGGCGTCGCGCGTGCATCACCGCCGGCATGACAGTCGCGGCACGTGTCGATACCAGGGAGCAGGACGTCCGTCGCCGCCGCCGACTCCACCGCCTCGTGGCAGGTCGCACAGGGCGTGAGTGCCGTGGAGTGGGCGTCGTGGCTGAAGCGCGAGCCGGGGAGCCATGCCGTCCTGATGGCCACCGGCTCGACCGTCCACCGCGCCGGGTCGCCGGCGGTTGCCTCGACCTCGTGGCACTGGGAGCAACTGCGGCGCTCGAAGAGATCCCGGAGCACGAGGCCGGCCTTGGCGCGCGCGTCGCGCAGCAGCCGCTCCCGCTCCGCCGCCGTGGGCTGCGGGGCGGGCCGCCGGACGCCGGCCGGCGCGGCCAGGGGATCGGCAAAGCCCTCGAGGAAGCGCCGGCTGTAGTAGTCCACCAGGAATTCAGCGACCCGGTCGGCGTCGCCGTGGGGCACGGCGCGCCCGGGGAACGCGGGATCGAAGTCCAGCAGGTGGCAGTCCCCGCAGTCCCGCTCCATCCGCAGCGGGCGGAAGCGTGCGCCGCCGGGTTCCAGGGCATGGCAGTCCCCGCAGCCGAGCACGGTGTCACCGACCGGCGACCGGACGCCACCCGCGTCCAGGTGCGCCTTGTGGGAAAACCGGAGCCCGGATTCGTCGCGCTCCGGCACACCGAACGCCGGGTGGTCGGCCGCAAAATCCGTGACCTGCGGCGTCACCTGGCTCCAGTCCGCCGTCGACCTCAGGTCCTGGTGGCAGGTGACACACACGGCGGGGTCATTCCGGACCAGCGTGGCGGGCTCGTGGTGCTCCCCGTGGCAGCTGGCGCAGCGCACCTCGTCCAGTGCCGCAACGGACTGCACCTCCGCCAGGACCACGCCGTCCTTCGCGGCGCCGCCGCCAACGTGCCCGTGCAGGCCACCCGCGTGGCAGGTGAGGCACGCTTCATTCCGCACGCGCTGGAACGGCTTCTCGTGACAGGCCTCGCAGCGGGCACCCACAGTCTCGTGGACGCGGCTCACGGGCCCGGGCGACCAGAAGCCGTCATCCGGCAGCAGTCCGCCGCGCAGTGTGTCCTGCAGGGCCGGGCTGCGCAGTCCCGTCGTTGGTATCAACAGCGCGAGCAGGAGTACGCCCAGGAACAGCGCCCAGGCCCAGCGGCGCTTGGCCAGCCCCAGGTCCGCGAGGCGCAGCCGCGGCAGGTCCACGGGCAGCTCGTCCGCCCGGGCCGCGGCATCCAGCTCGAAGCTGAAGGCCAGGTCGCAGCCGGCGACGGGTTCGAGGATGCGCAGGAGGTTCGCGCCAAGGCTGACCGTGTCCCCGGGGTTCAGCCGCGCCTCGCGCTGCAGGGTGCCGTTGACCAGCACGCCGCCGGGCACCTGGCTGATGAGCACCGGCTGCCCGTTCCGCAGGACCATCCGGGCGTGAGCCAGGGCGACACGCCGGTCCTTGAGCTGGACGACCTGGTCAGTGGCCCGGCCCAGCGTCACGGCCTCGCCGTCGTGGAGCTTGTCCTTCTGTTCGACAGCTCCGGCCGGGCCCCGACGCAGGAAGCGGATTAGTACGCGCACGGGCCTACCAGTAGATGAAGACGGCCAGCACGTGCGCGAGCAGCGCCGCCAGCAGGCCGAACGACAACGGGACGTGCACGTACAGCCAGATCTCGAGCCAGGCCTTCAGTTGCGCGTCCCGGCGCAGCCGGGCGAGCACGGTTCGCCGCGCGCCGGCCAGGCTCAACAGTTCCTGCAGCTGGCGGGAGAGCCCGCCGTCGCCGCTGGCCGCGAGCCGCTGCCCGAGATAGTCGAGCAGCGCCGCCTGATCCGGGTTGGCAACCTGCCGGAACGCCACCGCACCGGCAGTGTTTACTGCCAGCGGCAGCATGATCTGGGACCGGTCCCGGGCAGCCAGGAGCGCGAGGGCCGTGCCGCCGATCAGGGTGCGGTCACGGTTCGCGCGCAGGGCTTCGGCGAATTCGGGCGGCATCCCGGCCGCCACCCGCAGGCTGCGGGAATCCAGGTCGGCCAGGTCCGCCAGCAACTGCGCCTTGGTCTGGGAACCCCGGTTGTCGCTCAGGAACTGAGGGTAGCGGACGTAGACGAACACGCCGAACACGCCACTGGCCACGACGATGCACGTGAGGACGTAGGCCAGCGTGTGCACGTTCCAGCCGAGCTGGAACCCGGCGTGCAGCGTGACGACCACGAGCAGGGCCAGGCCCAGGTAGACGTGGGCGGACAGCCAGCCCTGCACGGTGCCGGCCCGGGAGGCATAGGAGCGCTTGCGGATCCCGAAGGACATCAGCCAGAGGATGAGCACGGCGCCGACGGTGCCGAGCGTGTAGCCCAGCCAGGTGCCGCCGTTCGGTGGTACCCCGGGAGAATGCCAGGCGTAGGCGACGATGGCGCCCAGGCACAACGCCAGGGCCACCCACAGGTAGCGGGAACCCCGGTAGGCCAGCACGGACTGGTGCAGCGCCTGCCGGCTGCCGGTGCCGGCCATCACCGTGTGGCCTCGTGGATCAGCTCGACGAACCTCTCGGGACCGATGCGGATCGCGGCGCCGGTCGGACAGGCCCGCACGCAGGCAGGACCGCCGCTGAGATCGCGGCACATGTCGCACTTCACGGCCTTCTTGGGACCTTGCCCCGCATCGTTCGCAGGCTCGTGGGGCACCTCGCCGGGGCCTGGACCCGCGCCGAAGAGCAGCCAGCTGAACAAGCCCGGCTTCTCGGGCGCCGTGGCTGCCATCTGGATCACGCCGTAGGGACAGTTGCGCTCGCAATTGCCGCAGCCGATGCAGTTGTCGCGGATATAGACCTCGCCATTGGGCGCCCGGCCGATCGCGTCCGGCGGGCAGTCGGTCATGCAGTGCGGGTCCTCGCAGTGCCGGCAGGAGGTGGGCACGTGGATGTGGGCGAACGTGGGGCCCGCCTCCCGGTCGAGCCGCGACGTGCCGTCGTGGGTCTCCGCGCAGGCCTTCTCGCAGTTGTCGCAGCCGATGCAGAGCGTTTCGTCGATCAGGAGAACGTCGGTGGCTTCGCCGAGGCCCTGGTCCATCAGGAACGAGATCAGGTCGCCGCTCCGGGGCTGGCCCGCCATGCGGGTGTTCTCGGCCAGCCGCCGGCGGACCGTGCCCTGCACCTGGTCACGCAGCGAGGGATTGCGCCCGAGCAGTTCGTGGAAGGCGGCGGCGTCCAGGCTGATGGTTTCAGTGGCCACTGTGGCCCGCACGGTGGCGCTGCGGGCCGTCCGGCTCACCAGACCCATCTCACCGACGTAGTTGCCGGCCGCCACGTAGGAGGTGACCACTTCCCGGCCGCCCAGGTCCCGCGCCACGGCCACGGACCCGCTGCGGATCAGGTGCAGGCTGTCGGCTTCGTCGCCCTCGGCGAAGACCACTTCATCCGGCTTGTAGCGCCGCAGCCGGGCGCCGGCGGCAACTTTCTTCAACTCCTCCAGGCTTGCGTCCGGCGCGAAGCTGGTCTGGATGGCGCGGGCGATGAAGTGCTCGTCGATCACGCGGCGCACGCCGTCCACGGAGCTGATCAGCTTGTTGATCTCCCGGCGGGGCGACTCGATCAGCACGCAGCCGGAACCGGCCCAGGTGGTCGCCGACCGGCGCCTTCCCGACAGCAGGCTCATCTCGCCGAAGAACTGGCCGGCCCCGAGGGACAGCCGGCTCCTGCGCTCCTCGCCCACCTCGAGTTCGACGCTGCCCGCCAGGATCGTGAAGAAGCTGTTGGTGTAGTCGTTCTTGCGGAAGATCACCTCGCCCGCGACCGGGGTCAGCACCTGGCTGCCGAGCACGAGCTCGCGGAAGTTCAGTGGATTGATGGCCGAGAACACCGGGATCCGCGCCTGCATCAGCGCCAGTGTTTCGTCCACGCCCAGGCCAAACGGCAGCGATGCGAATTTTGCCGCCAAGAGCGGCTGGTCGGCGGGCTCGATGCTGCGGCCAAGGGCGTACTCGACGGCCTCGTAGCCCTGGTTCATGGCCTGCTTGATCAGCGGATAGCCGCCGAGGGCGCCAATCACGAACAGGCCGGGCACGCTGGATTCGTACCGGGAGGTCAAGGTTGGCAGCGCCGCCGGATCCGGCCCGGGAAACCGTATTCCGCAGCTCTCGACGAATTTTCGCGGCGGCCTGGCGCCGATGCGGGCGATGATCCGGTCGCACTCCACCCGCGATTCGCCCTGGTCGCCGGCCAGCACGAACACGTACCGCTGGCCGTCAGGGCTGCGCTCGATACGGGTGGTCGCGGACTTGTACGCGCACTCCAGGCGCTTGTCCTCGATGGCCTTCGTGACGAGGTTGAGGTTGCCCTCCTTGACGCGATTGAACTCGTCGCTGCGGTTGACGATCAGGACGCGGTTGTGGCGGGCGAGCGCCACGGCGTTCTCGATCGCCGCGTCGCCGGCGCCAACCACCACGATCGTCTCGTCGCGGTACTCGTCGGGATCGTCCAGGGTGTACTGGACACAGGGCAGGTCCTCCCCGGGAACACCGAGCTTCCGGGGGTTGCCCTGCACGCCAATGGCCAGGATGACATTGCTGGCGGTGACGCTGCCGCCATCCTTGAGCCGGATGGTGAAGCTGGGACTCTCGCCGCCGATGCCCGTGACCTCGGCACCGTAGCGCACGTTGACCCGGCGCTGGCCGAGGCCGGCGTGCCAGGCCTGCAGGATCGACTCGCGGGTGCCGGCGGCGAACGGCAGGTCGCTGCGGAGGGGCAGCGCGCCCGGCTCCGCCATGACGTGCTTGCCCTTCTGGTAGCGCTGGATCGTGCCCGCGTGGGCCGGACCGCTCTCGAGCAGGATATGGTCAACGCCCAGTTCGGCCGCGTGCGCGGCGGCGCTGAGGCCACCGGGGCCGCTGCCGACGATGGCGATCCTGTAATGCGGACCCGTCATGGGGCGACGAGCGCTGCGGTGCCGTTCACCTGGAACTGGCCCAGGCTGTCATTGAGATTGAACGAGAGGCCCGCGCCTGCCGGCGCGCCGCCGGGCCCGCTCGCCGGGCCGCTGAAGAAGCCGCTGAATGTCCCGGTGCCCGTGCCCTGCACGGGATTGATCTGGATGGTGTCGTAGATCCCCTCGAACTGGTGGGCCGGGAGCCCCGCCTGGGCGCCGATCACCCCGATGCCGCTGGCGATCCAGTCGTTGCCGGCGACGGTCACATTCAACGTGGTTCCAACCGTGTTGTTGGTGAAATCCGCCGCCAGGCTGGCGTTGCCCAGCGTGCCCGTGTTGCCCAGGTTGTCCGTCGGGACGGTGCCCCCGACAAGCGTGTAGGTGACGTTCCCCGTGATTGGCAGCACCGGCGCCACGTCGGCGTTGCCGCTGAGGATCCAGTGCAGGCTCTGCTGCCCGAGGTTCACGGTGGATGGCGTGCCATTGACGTTGACGCCCATGTCGCCGCCCGACCAGCGGCCCCAGCGCACCCCGGCGGCTGCGCTGGCGCCCGTATCTCGAACCGTGGCAGTGCCGACGTCATAGGTTGCCGCGAGGGGCACCGACCCGGTGGGCCATTCGCCCGCGAAGCTCACGAGGTTGCCGTTCCCGTCCAGCACATACCCGGTGGCCGCCACATCTTCGACGTTGGTGAACCCGCCAGCGGCGTTGGGCAGACTGGCCACGGACCAGCCAAGGTCCCGGCGCTGGTTGGACTGCGGCGGCGGGCCACCCGGCGTCAGGTCGATGGTCTCGCCCTGGAAGGTGCCCTGGATCTGCTGGTCCACCGACGGGTCCTCCGCCGGCGGCTGCTCACCCTTGGACTGGTTGCCAGTCTGGCCTGACGGGCTGCGCCGCTCGTTCACGCCCGGGAGGCTGGCCGCGCTGGCCTTGCCGGCGCGCCCGCCGCCCGCCAGCTGGAAGCTGCCCGCACCGTCCTGCTCCAGCCAGGCCGGCTGCCGGTCGAGGAGTTCGGGCTCGCCAGCGCCGGCCGGGAAGAACATCACCTGCCCTGCCGTCAGGCGGAACTCGCGGCCGCCGTACTGGAACACGACCACGCCCTCCTCCACGCCCAGGTAGAGGCCGTCGCGAATCACGTCGCCCGGCATGAGACCCGGGGCGTCACGGCAGTCGCCCGCGCACCAGACTGCGACGTAGCGCGTACCCCGGATGCCAAGCGTGCCCACGGGTGTGCGCACCGCGTAGGCCGCGGGATCGCTCTTGCCGATGGCGCCGGAGGTGGTGCGGAAGCCGCCCTTCAGCAGCGACGCCACCGCCTTGCCGGACGCATTGGCCGTCGTGGCCTGCACTGGCGCGGTGACGGAGGCGGGCAGCGAGAACTCGTCGATGCGGAAGCGCGACCCGCTGCGCAGGGCGATGCGGGCGCCGTCGTTCATGAGCAGCTGGGCGCGGGCCTTGTCACCCGTCGCGATGACGTCGCCCTGGTCGACGCTGTCGCCGGCCTTCGCGACGATGGGTGGCACCCGCTCGATGCTCACCGGGCCGGAGACGAACACCAGCTTGCCCGCCGCCGCGAGCGCGGAGTCGAGGCACAGGAGGGACAGCAGGATGATGGCGATGGCTTGCATGACCGGATCTCCTTCAGCGCTTCGTCCGGCGCAGGTACACGCCGATCTCGAAGCGGTCGTATTCGTACAGGGACACCGTGGAGTCGGTGCTGGTGTAGCGCAGCGTCGGCAGCAGGCTGTAGCCCCGGGCCGGCCAGTCGCGATAGTCCGTGATGATCGCGACGGTCCACTGCTCGTCCACCCGGTCCTCGCCGAAGAAGCCGGGGGAGTCGTCGAAGTCGGTCTCCAGGTACGCGGCCTCGAGGTAGAGACTGTTGCCCGTCCCCAGCTGCCAGCCGCCGAACAGCCGCGCACCGAGCCGGTCGTTGCTGTAGGCCGAGCTGGCATCCTCGGCGTCGTCCGTGCCGAACAGGGCCACCAGCCCCGCGCGGCCGTTCCGCGCGCCGATGCCGGTGCGCGTGAGCGCCAGCGAGCCGAGGTAGCGGTTGACGTCGAGGATCTCCAGCTCGTCCTGCTGGTAACGCACCACCCCCGCCCGGCCGGCCGAGCCCAGCTCCCAGTTCTCGTCCAGGCGGTACGCCAGACCCAGGTCGATGCCCGCACCCAGCTCGTGCTGGCTGCCATCGAGCCAGCTGTAGTAGCCGCTCGCGCCGAGGCTGGCCCGCGTGGCGTCCCAGGTCTTCCGGCCCTCCGTGCCCAGCGACACCAGCGCCTGGTCCACGAAGTCCGCGTCGGGGTTCAGCCGGTAGCTCGCCCGGCCGGTGGTCAGGATCAGGCCATCCGGTTCCGCGGCGAACCCGTGCTGGAAACCGCCCGCCAGCTCGACGAAGGGCGAGGAGGTTTCCACATTATCCGGGTCGAGGACGAAAACCCCGAAGGTGTCGCTGCCCGTGGAGGCGTTCGCGTTGCTGTCCCACCCGGCGCCGATCTCCGCGTAGGGCACGAAGCGGCTGCGGCCGGTCCCGGCGGGCGCCGGTCCCTGGTCCAGGGCCACCAGGTAGCGCTCGATGACGGTCCGCGTCGCCGCCGGCGGCGACTGGGTCAGCAGGTAATGGAACTGCTCCTCGGCGGCCGGGTAGTCCCCGGCTTCGTAGCGTGCCCGGGCAAGTTCCATGCGGGCGCCGGCAAAGTCCGGCTCCCGGGCAAGCACGCGCTCGAAGGCATCAATGGCAGCGCGCGTCCGGCCGGTGTCGAGCGCAGCAATGCCGTACAGGTAGTCGTAATCCGCGCTGCCGCCCGCTTCGGGTTCCAGCGGTGCAAGCAATGTCCAGGCGTCGTCCGCCTTGCCCCCGGCCAGCAGGACCTCGGCGTTGGCGAGGGTGCCGGCGAGGCTGTCCTGTGCCGTGGCGGTCACCGGGACGGCCAGGCCTGTCGCCAGTGCCAGCCACGCGGTGACGGCCAGAAAGTGGGTTCCCGGCCATCGGCCGTCGTTCGCGCATTGCGCCATGTCGCCCCCGGACGGGCGGCCCCTGCCACCCAGACTATGTTAAGCCGCAAGCCTGCCCGCGTCGCCGGGGCGGGACCGAGACCTGGTTCACACCTACTTGGTCTGGAAGACGAAGACCCCGTCCCAGTCGACGGCCGGCGGCTGGGCGTGGAAGTGGCGAATGCGGTCCGCGTAGAGGTCATAGAGCGGCAAGGGATTCCCGGCCTGGAGCCTGGCGAGTGCCGCGAGGGCAGGCTGCCACTGGCGGGTGCGGTAGAGGGCCAGCACGGCGGCAAACGCAGACACGTCGGCCCGCACCCCCGCCGGTACATCCCCCGCCGGCCCGAGGGGTTCGTAGATGGCGATCGGCTCGAGCTTGCCCTTCACGCGGACCAGGTCCAGTTCCCGGAACAGGTGGTCGGGCACCGACGCCGCGGTGGCGGCACTGACGATGACGTCCACGCCGTACTGCTTGGTGAGGCCCTCGAGCCGGGAACCCAGGTTCACGGTGTCGCCGAGCACGGTGTAGGCCATGCGGAACTTCGAGCCCATGTTGCCCACGTTCATGTCGCCACTGGAGATGCCCACGCCGATGTTCAGCTCGGGCCAGCCCCGCGCCCTGAACTCCGGATGCAGCGCCCGCATCCTCCGCACCATCGCCAGGGCCGCCTCCACGGCGTGGCGCGCATGATCCGCGTCCGACAGCGGGGCGCCCCAGAACGCCATCACGGCATCGCCCATGTACTTGTCGATGGTGCCCCGGTGCTCCTGGATGACCGCCGTGATGGGCGTCAGGAACTCGTTCATGAGCTGCGTCAGATCCCGGGCGCTCAAGCCTTCCGAGATCGTCGTGAAGCCGCGCACGTCGGAGAACAGCACCGACATCTGGCGGGTCTCGCCCTCCAGGGACACCTCGGCCTCGCTGGCGTCCAGGTCGCTGACGACTTCGGGCGGCACGTACTGGCTGAACAGACGGGACAGGCGGCGCTTGCGCCGGGTTTCGGCGAAGTAGCCGTAGGTGAGCTGCAGCAGCGCGGCGACGGCCACGTACAGTGCGAGGCCGCCGACGGGAATGACGATGCCCGCGCGGATCCAGGCGACGAAGCCGGCGCCGATGGCCAGTCCGCCAAGGGCCACGGCCAGCCCGAGCCCCGCGGGCGGCGACAACCCGGGCACGACGAGCGCCGTCAGCAGCGCCAGGACAACGAGACCCGCGATCTCGACCAGGGCCGCGTTGTCCGGCCGGTAGGGAAAGGAACCGTCGAGGAGCCCGGCCACCACGTTGGCGTGGGTCTCCACGCCGATGTACTCCTGGCCCACCGGCGTCGGCCGGATGTCCAGCAGACCTGGCGCACTGGTACCGACGAGAACGATGGCGCCCTCCAGCGTACCCGCCGGCGCCGCGCCATCGAGCACGTCGGCCGCGGACACGTAGGGGAAGCTGCCGACGGGACCGCGGAACGGAATCAGCACGGCGCCATTCCGGTCCACAGGCGCGCGGCCAGTCCCGAGTTCCACGTGCGTGAGCACATCGGGCCTTGCGGCGTCGAAGACGAAGCGGACAGGGGCCTGCGGCTGGGCAAGCCGGGCGACGGCAAGGGCAAGTGACGGGTAAAGCCGGCCCTGGTAGTTCTGGAACAGCGGCCCGCGTCGGACGATGCCGTCGGTGTCGACCAGCGCGGTGTCGAAGAACCCACCAGCCACCGCCGCCTCCTGCAGTTGTGGCAGGTTGCCGGTGAAGCCGGCCGGTCGAATCCAGTCCACGGCCATGACCCGCGGATCGTCCACGGCGAAATGGAGCGGCAGTGAACCGAGCACGGCCGGTTCCTCCGGGCTGACCCGGCGCTTGAACACGAAGCCGAGCGCCACGTCCCGGGCGATGAAGGCCTCGGCGAGGGCCTTGTCGCCATCAAGCCGGCTCTCCGCCGCGGCCAGCTCCCGTACCACTTCCGGATCGGCAGCCAACGGCGACTGGCGCAACTCCTCGAAGACCTCCGAGACATCGGCACCGCCAGGCTCGGGAAACACCACGTCGAAGCCCACGACGCGCGCGCCGTAGTCGTCGAACAGCCGGTTGACCAGCGTCGCCACCTGGCCCCGGGGCCAGGGCCACTGCCCTACCCGCCCGAGGCTGGACTCGTCGATGTCGACGATGACGATGCGCGGGTCGACCGCGCGCGTCAGGGTTGCCCGGACGCGCCCGTCATACAGGTAGTTCTCGATGCGGGTCAGCAGTTCGAGGGGGCGTGTGCCAAGTGCGTGGGGTATGAAGACCGCCAGCGGCAACGCGCTGAGGAGCAGGCGGACCAGCAGCCTTGCCCACTTCGCGCCTCCGGATTTTCTGGCTGCTGCCGGCATGGCGGGGATTACAGCACACTGGTGGTTTACGATGCCCGCATGACCGCAGCCCGCTCTGCATCCGCCATCGCCAAGAACCGGCCGCTGGTGGAGGACATCCGCTTCCTGGGACGCCTGCTGGGCGAAGTGATCAGGGAGCAGGACGGGCCCGACGCCTACGCGGTGGTGGAGCGGATCCGTAAGCTCTCCGTGGACTACCGCCTGAAGGCGAATGCGCGGGCGGGGCATCGGCTGGATCGCCTCCTCCGGGACCTGAGCCTCGACCAGGCCGTGAGCGTGATCCGCGCCTTCAGCTACTTTTCCCACCTGGCCAACATCGCCGAGGACAGGCACTACCTGCGTCGCCGTAACGTCCACGAGCGGGCAGGTCATCACCAGGACGGGTCGTTTCCCCGGACCCTCGAGCGTCTGCGGCGGTCCGGCGTCCGGCCCCCGGAGATCGCCAAGGTCCTCAAGCGGGCGCTGGTGTCACCGGTGCTGACGGCCCACCCCACCGAGGTCCAGCGCAAAAGCATCCTGGACGCAGAGCGGGCCGTGGCCGAGCTGCTGGAGGCCCGGGACAGCCCCCTCACGCCGGAGGCCCGCGCCGACAACGAAGGCCTGATCCGCGCCCGCATCACCCAGTTGTGGCAGACCCGCATGCTGCGCACGACCACCCTGACGGTGGCGGACGAGATCGAGAATGCGCTCAGTTATTACCACAGCACGTTCCTCCGGGAGATTCCCCGCCTGTACCGGGAACTCGAGCAGGAACTGCCCGGGCAGGACGTGGCCACCTTCCTCCGCATGGGCGGGTGGATCGGCGGTGACCGGGACGGCAATCCGAACGTCACCAGTGACTCGCTCCGGCGGGCCTTCACGAGCCAGGCCGGGGTCGCCATCAGCCACTACCTCCAGGAAGTCCACGCTCTGGGCGCGGAACTGTCCATGTCCCTGCTGCTGGCGCCGGTGACGCCGGAACTCGCCGCCCTGGCGGCCCGGTCGCCGGACCGGAACCCGCACCGGGAGGACGAGCCCTACCGACGGGCACTCACGGGCATCTATGCCCGGCTGGCCGCCACGCTGGCGCGGCTCACCGGCACTTCCAGCGGGCGGGACGCAGTCGGCAAGGCCAGCCCCTACCCGGATGCGGAGGCCCTGGGCGCCGACCTGGCCGCGATCGAACGCTCGTTGCGGGCGCACCGCGCCGGTGCACTCATCGGGCCCCGGCTTGCACCGCTGCAGCGGGCAGTGCAGGTTTTCGGTTTTCACCTGGCCACCATTGACCTGCGCCAGAACTCTGACCAGCACGAAACTGTGGTCGCGGAGCTGCTCAGGGTCGCCCGGGTAACGCCTGACTATCGGTCCCTCGACGAGGCCGCCCGGCGTGACGTGCTGGTGAAGGTCCTGAACGACGTGCGGCCCCTGCGGGTGCCCGGCGGTCGCTACACCGCCCGCACGCGGGGCGAGCTGGCCATCTTCGAGCTGGCACGGGATTCCCTGGCGCGGTTCGGGCGGCAGGCGATCCGGCACAGCATCGTGTCCCACACCGAAGACGTCAGCGACCTGCTGGAGGTGCTGCTCCTGCAGAAGGAGACAGGGCTGATGCGGGGGACCCTCCGTCGCGACGCGGTGGCCGACCTGATCGTGGTGCCGCTGTTCGAGACCATCGGCGACCTGCGCCGGGCGCCGGAAATCATGCGGACGCTCTACAGGATCCCGGGGATCCTGAACCTGGTCCGGGGCAGCGGCGGCGAGCAGGAGGTGATGCTCGGCTACAGCGACAGCAACAAGGACGGCGGCTTCTTCACCAGCAACTGGGAGCTGTACCGGGCGGAGGTGGCGCTCTGCGACTGGTTTGCCCCGCTGGCCAGGCGGCACGGCCTCACGCTGCGGCTGTTTCACGGCCGGGGCGGCACGGTAGGCCGGGGGGGCGGGCCCGCTTACCAGGCCATCCTGGCCCAGCCACCCGGCACCGTGAACGGGCAGCTGCGGCTCACGGAGCAGGGCGAGGTGATCAGTTCGA
>JBEBHH010000069.1:0-10009 GCA_040080965.1 Gammaproteobacteria bacterium
CTGGAGGCCCCCCCGCGCCTTGGACATTCGGACACTCGCACGACTGGTGGTGCCTGGCCTCGCGGACCATGGTCTCGACCGGCTGTGCGATTGGCTTGGGAACATCAACGCCCGCCGGCATTCCGCGCTCGGGGATGCCGTCGCGACGGCGGTAGGCATCTTCCACCGCCTGCCAGTCGATCCGCGCGGGGCGGTCCCGGGTGAGCAGCACGTACTGCTCGGTGAGCGCCGTCATCTCCCGTTCCCGCGTGGAATGATCGTCCTCCAGGGGCGGATGGACCTCGAGGTAGAGGTCATTGCCTGACCAGCCGAATTTGTAGGGCTGGTTCATGATCTGGACCGGTGTATTGACCGGCACCTGGGGAAACAGCCACTCGATGTCCTCCGGGTACATGCGGATGCACCCGTGGGTAACCTGCATCCCTACGCCCACAGGCTTGTTGGTGCCGTGAATCAGGTAGCCACTCGCACTGAGGCGCATCGCGTACTTGCCGAGCGGATTGTCCGGACCCGCCGGCACGACCTTGGCGAGAAAGCCGCGGCCGTCTTCCAGGTGCTCCTGGCGAATCGACTCGGGCGGATACCAGTTGGGATCCTTCTGCTTGGCCGTCACCGTCCAGCGGCCGATCGGCGTCGCCCAGTCCATGCGGCCGATGCTGATCGGAAAGGTGGACACCATCAGCTGGCCGTTGCTCTTGTAGTAGTGGTAAAGGCGGTACTCGGCGATGTTCACCACGACGCCCGTCCGCGTCTCACCCGGGAGGATGAAACTCTTCGGGAGGACCACCGGGGTCCCCTCGCCCGGCAGCCAGATGTCCACCTTGCGATTCGCCCAGACGATTTCCTCGTAGCCAAGGCCGTGAACACGGGCAATATCGGTCAGCGTGTCGTCGTGGCTGGCGGCCACCGTGCTGGTCTGGCCCACCACCTGCGCATCCGGCGCCAGGGCGAACGTGTCGGCCGTGGCATGCGCGACGCCAGGCACGACCGCTCCGACGGCGAGGCACAATCCCAGAATTGACCGGGTCAGGCTGCCCGCGGGTCTCCGCTGCATTACTTCGCTCCGATGAAGGGGATAATGATCCCGCAAGTGACTGCCGTAATAAACACTATGCCCATCACATTCAGCAGGAATCCCGCTCTGGCCATCTGACCGGCGGTCACGCGGCCGGTTCCGTAGGCGATGGCATTGGGTGGCGTGGCCACTGGCAGCATGAAGCCGCAACTCGCTGCAAAGCATGCAGCCAGGACCAGCGGCACAGGCGCCAGCCCTGCGCCAATGGCGAGGGCGGCGAGCACCGGCACGACGGTGGTGGCCGTGGCCACGTTGCTGGCGATCTCCGACAGGAACACCACCACGGTGACAATGCAGAGGACCAGCACCCAGACAGGGAGGTTCTCGAGCCCCTGCCCCTGGGCCGCGACGTAGTCTGCAAGGCCGGTCTGCTCGAAGGTGGCGGCGAGACTCAGGCCGCCACCAAACAGCAGGAGCAGGCCCCACGGGACGCGCTTCGCCGTGGGCCAGTCCATGAGTCGCTCGCCCGGGTGTGTCCGGCCCGCCGGCAGGACGAACAGCAGGATCGCGGCACTGATGGCGACGCCGGCGTCCGTGAGTCCCGAGAACGGTCGCAGGCCGCCAATGACCACGTCATCGAGGAGGCCGCGGAAGACCCACGCGGCCGCCGTCAGCAGGAAGACCACGGCCGTGCGTTGCTCGGCGGACGTGACGGGGCCGAGTGTGGCCGCCAGGCCCTGCAGCACCGTGCGCGTTCCCGGCAGGGGCTCGTGGCCGAGGCGGAAAATACCCCGGGTCAGCAGCCACCAAGCGGCGGCGAGCAAAAGGATGACCAGTGGCATCGCGACGATCATCCAGTCCAGGAAGCTGATTTCCTGCTGCAGCCTCGTGTTGATGAAGGATGCGACAAAGACATTGGGCGCCGTGCCGATCATGGTGCCCATGCCGCCGATGGATGCCGCGTAGGCGACGCCCAGCATCAGTGCCGTTGCCACGTTCGCGGTGCGCGGCTCGGCCGGCTGCCCGGCCGGGTGGGCATCGGCCAGCGTGTCGGCCACGCTCAGCGCCACGGGCAGCATCATCAGCGTGGTGGCGGTATTGGTCACCCACAGGCTGATAAAGGCCGTGATGCCCATGAACGCGCCGACGATGTAGTCGGGGCGGGAGCCGACGGAGCGCAGCACGGTCAGCGCCACGCGGCGGTGCAGGCCCCACCGCTCCAGGGCAAGCGCCAGGATGAAGCCGCCGAAGAACAGGAAGATCAGGGGATCGCCATAGGCCCCCGCCGCCACTTCCACCGTGGCCGTGCCAAGCAGCGGGAAAACCGCCAGCGGCAGCAGTGCCGTGACGTAGACGGGGATAGCCTCGGTAATCCACCAGAGCGCCATCCAGATGGTGACCGCTGCCGCTCCGCGTGCGCCGGGCGCCAGCGCGCGGACGGCTCCGTCGGTGCCGACATACTCGGCGGGTAGCAGGAAGTAAACGCAGGCCGCCAGGACGGGACCGCCCATGAGCGCCAGCCAACGCCAGCCCGGATCATTCATCGGGCACGTTCCTCGCGGCGGTCAGAAGCGGACCAGCGCGGAGCCCCAGGTGAGGCCGCCGCCAAATGCTTCCAGCAGCAGCAGGTCGCCGCGCTTCACCCGCCCGTCGCGGACGGCCACATCGAGCGCCATGGGCACGGATGCGGCGGACGTGTTGCCATGGTCCTGCAGGGTCAGCACGACCTTTTCCATCGGCATGTCGAGCCGCTTCGCCATCGCCTGGATGATCCGCATGTTGGCCTGATGGGGAATCAGCCAGTCGATGGCCGAGCGCTCGAGGTGATTGGCAGCCAGGGTGTCGTCGACGAGCCCTTCGAGGGTCTTCACCGCCACCTTGAAGACCTCGTTGCCCTTCATCTGGACATAGGGCCGCTCCAGGTCCCCCGGCCGTTGGGGTCGGGACGTGCCGTAGGGGTGATACAGGAGGTCGCCGTAGTGGCCATCCGCCCCCAGGTGGGAGGAAAGGATGCCCGGTTCATCGGCGGGCTTCAGCACGACAGCGCCGGCGCCGTCGCCGAAGAGCACGCAGGTGGCGCGGTCGTTCCAGTCGACGATGCGCGACAGGGTCTCGGCGCCGATCACCAGCGCGCACTTCGCGGCGCCGGTGGCGACGAAACGGTCTGCCATGCTGAGGGCGTAGATGAAGCTGCTGCAGGCAGCCTCGAGGCTGAACGCCGGACACCCGTGGATGCCGAGGCGCCGCTGCACCAGGCAGCCGACGTTGGGGAACACCAGGTCGGGCGTGGTGGTGCCAACCACGAGGAAATCGATGTCATCGGGTGTGACGCCCGCGGCTTCCATGGCCTGCCGTGCTGCTTTCTCGGCAAGGTCGCTGGTGGCCTGGCTGTCGGCCGCGATATGCCGGCGCTCGATCCCGGTGCGGGTACGGATCCACTCCTCCGTGGTGTCCACCATCGTCTCGAGCTCGCGGTTGGTGAGCACGCGCTCGGGAAGATAGCGTCCGGTGCCGGCAATGCGGGAATACGTCATTCGACCTGCTCACTGAGAAGTTCACGAATCTGGTCCGGCACGCGCTTCTCTGCTTCCACCCGCGCCACACGGATCGCCTGCTGGAAGGCGAGCACGTCGGCTCCGCCGTGGCTCTTGATGACGATGCCATCGAGGCCGACGAGGCTGGCGCCATTGTAGCGGCGGGGATCCAGCCGGCGGCCGAGGGACCGGAGGACGGGCCATGCAACGAGTCCGGCGAGGCGGCCGTAAACGCTGCCGCGGAATTCAATCTCGAGGAAATGCCGGATCAGCTTGGCGGTGCCCTCCATGGACTTGAGGGCCACGTTGCCACTGAAGCCGTCACACACCACGACATCGGCCCGGTCGTCCTGGATGGCGTCCGCCTCGATGAAGCCGACGTAGTTGAGCCGGCTGGCGCCCAGCCGGATGGCCGCCTGCTTGACGATGTCGTTTCCCTTGATGTCCTCCTCGCCGATGTTGAGGAGGCCGATCCGGGGCCGGTCCATGCCCTCCGTGACGCTCGCCACCACGGAACCCATGACTGCGAACTGGCAGAGCTGCTCCACGGTGCAGTCCGCGTTGGCCCCGAGGTCGAGCATGGAAATGGAACCGTGCCGCGTGGGCAGCCGGGCCATGATGGCCGGGCGCTCGATGCCCGGGAGCGTCTTCAGCACGAAGCGGCCGGTGGCCATGAGGGCGCCCGTATTGCCGGCGCTGACGCAGGCATTGGCGGTACCGTCTTTCACCAGGTCCACCGCCACGCGCATGGAGGAGTCCTTTTTCTTGCGCAGGGCGTCCGCCGGCGGCTCGTCCATGGCGACGAGCTGGCGGGCATCGCGAATCTCGATGCCGGGTGGCAGGTCGCCCGCCGCCGCCACCAGCGGCTCGAGCCGCTCGCGCTGGCCGACCAGGATGATGCGCACGCCGGGCTGGCGACGCACGAACTCGATGGACGCGGGCACGCACACGTCGGCCCCGGCGTCCCCACCCATGGCATCGACGGCTATCGTGATGGGCTCGGCCATCAGGGACCCCTACGGCGCAACGGCCCGATGCCAGGGCCGGTGAAACGACTACTCGGTATCGGCGTCGTCGCGGGTCTCGATGACCTTCTTGCCGCGATAGTAGCCATCGGCACTGATGTGGTGCCGCCGATGGGTTTCACCGCTGGTGGGCTCGATGGAAATTGGCGGGCTCTTCAGCTTGTCGTGGGACTGACGCATGCCCTTGCGCGACGGGGTCACGCGGCTCTTTTGTACTGCCATTGCAGATCTCCTGGTAAGTCACTTGTCACCCTGCCGGTCACTACGACCCAGCAGGTCGGCGAGCCCGGCCATGGGCCGGTGCATCTCGCCCGATTTAAGCTTGTCTTCACGGCCGACCCCGATTCCGCAGGGCGCCGATGGCGGATGCTTCGGCGCGAGCGGCAAGGCCGCCAGCACTTCGTCCTCCACCACCTGCTCAGGACTTAGCTCACCGTCCGCCAGCATCACGGTATCGAACGGATCAGCGAGGCCCGCGGCCTCCTGATCGTTGCGGACCACCGTCAGCAGCACGTCGACGCTCACTGGCAGGACCAGCGATTCAAGGCAGCGCTGGCAGACCAGGGGAACAGTCCCCGTCACGACGAGGTGGAGCCGCGGGTAACCTTCCGCCCCCGCCTGGAACGTGAAGCCTGCATCCAGCCGGGCCGCCTCGATCGTCGCGGCTGGCGGAGCAAGGGCAGCCAGGCGTGTCAGGGAAGTAACCGGATAGCTGAAGTCGAGGGTTGCCCCGCGGGCAACCAGATCCGCAAGTTCAGCCGATCCGATGCGCCCAGCCATCATCGCGGTACGCATGATAGGTACCGTGCCGGAGTGTGTCAAAATTCAGTCGCTTCCGCCCACGGAGCCGCCTCCACCTTGATCCTGCCGTCCCGCATCGTCCTGGCCTCCCAGTCCCCCTACCGGCGCGAACTGCTGGGCCGGCTCGTGTCCGGGTTCGAGGTGCTTTCTCCCTCCGTTGACGAGACCCGCCGTGACGGCGAACCGCCCCGGGAGCTGGCCCTGCGGCTGGCGCGGCTGAAGGCCGGGGCCGGTGCCCGGCTGGCGCCCGGGCGGCTCGTCATTGGCAGTGACCAGGTGGCAGCCCTGGGCGACGAGACCCTGGGCAAGCCCGGGACCGCCGACCGGGCAGTCGACCAGTTGCTACGCTGCTCCGGACACCTGGTGGAGTTCCACACCGCGGTGTGCGTGGCGGGTCCCGATGCCGAACCCGAACTCACCCACGTAGACACTACCCGGGTGCGGTTCCGCGCACTCTCCCGTCTGGAGGCGGAACGTTATGTCGCGGCCGACCAGCCGCTGGACTGCGCGGGAAGCTTCAAGGCCGAACGCCGCGGGGTCCTGCTCCTGACCTGCATCGAAAGCCTGGATCCGACGGCTATCCAGGGCTTGCCGCTCATCTGGCTCGGCGCGGCGCTGCAGAGCCGGGGCGCGCAGCTCCTCTAGCCGTCCCCTGCTGAGGAAGCCGCGGCCCGCAGCCGCTCCAGGGGACCCGTGAGATCCTCGCCAAGCGGGGCCTCGATCGTGATCGCGTCGCCGCTTCGCGGACTCCGGAAACCCAGCGACCGGGAATGCAGGAAGAGCCGCTTCAGGCCATGTGCCCGGACGACAGGATCTTCGGCAGGTCCGTAGCGCTCGTCGCCGGCCACCGGATGCCCGATCGACGCTGCGTGCACGCGAATCTGGTGGGTTCGCCCCGTAGTCAGGTGCACCTCCGCCAGCACTGCGTCCGGGAAGCGTTCCAGGGGAACGAAATGCGTGACGGCCTCCTTGCCCGCCGCATCGACGCGCACGTGCCGCTCACCACCGCGGCGCTCGTAGGTCACCAGGGGTGCATCCACTGTTCGCGCCCGGCCCGGCCACCGGCCGATCAGCAGGGCGAGATAGCGCTTGTCCACCGTGCCGTCGCGAAACTGGGCGTGCAGCGCGCGGAGGGCGCCCGCGCGCTTGGCGATGAGCAGGCTGCCGCTGGTGTCCCGGTCAAGGCGATGGACCAGTTCGAGACTGGCGCGCGGACCGCGGGTCGCGCGCAGGAGCTCGATGGCCCCGAGGCTGACGCCGCTGCCGCCATGCACGGCGAGACCGGAGGGCTTGTTCAGGACGAGGAGGTCGTCGTCCTCGTAAAGGATCCGCGCCTCGATCCAGTCACCCCGCACGCGGCTGGCGGGCGGCGTGTTGCTGGCGTCGGCCTGGCGCACCGGCGGCACCCGCACCTCGTCGCCGGAAATCAGGCGGTAGCTGGCCTGCACGCGCCGGCTGTTCACCCGGACTTCGCCGCTGCGGATGAGGCGGTAAACGTGCGCCCGCGGCACGCCCTTGAGGTGCGACATCAGGAAGTTGTCGAGCCGGCGGCCAGCCTCGTCCTCGCCGGCGGTGACGCGGACTGCCCGCGGTACGGCGGCGTTCACGGGAACTCCAGTGACTGCAAGGGGTTAAGCCTCGGCGCGCGTTGCTGGCATCGGTTGCCGCTGTTATAGTACCGGACTGCTAGGCCAAGCGGCGTCGGCTGTCAAGCCCCCGAGGTTTAAAGCCCCCACTGGCGGACGCAGTTTCATCGACCCGCCAATTGCGGGCCGTACGGCAAGGCCCGCCGCTGGCGGGCAAGAGCGGGCCTCCTGCTGGTGTGGCTGACCTGGTTCGACCAGGAGAGCCGGAGCAGAGTCGGTCAGGCACCAATTCCGAGGATCTGACGCGTGGCGAGCCGCAAGGCACCAAAGACTCACCTCAGACTCGAATCCGGGCAGGTCGCGGTCGGACAGTCGTCCCCGCACATTCCTGCCCGACGCCCTGATCAACATCCTGACCGGCCGCACCCGGGAAGCCCATTGACAGCTGCGCCCCTGATTCCAGCCATGGTTTCAGGCGCAGCTCAGGGCATACATGCAGGCAAGGACATCCCGGCGGGCACAGGCCCGGCCGCTTCGTCCGGCACCTGTCATTTTTTGCATGCAGGGTTTTATGAAGAGAATGCTTGTCAATGCAACTCAGGAAGAAGAGTTGCGGGTCGCCATGGTCGATGGCCAGCGACTGTTCGATCTTGATATAGAGAGTCAGTCCCGGGAACAGAAAAAGGCCAACATCTACAAGGGCAAGATCACGCGCGTCGAGCCCAGCCTCGACGCGGCCTTCATCGAATACGGCGCGGACCGCCACGGCTTCCTGCCGCTCAAGGAAGTCTCCCCCGAATATTTCGTCAACCAGCCGGGCCCGGACGGGCGGATCAACATCCGCGACGTCCTCCGTGAGGGCCAGGACATCGTCGTCCAGGTCGAGAAGGAAGAGCGGGGCACCAAAGGCGCCGCACTGACCACCTTCATCAGCCTCGCCGGCCGGTTCATCGTGCTGATGCCGAACAACCCCGGCGCGGGCGGCGTGTCCCGCCGCATCAGCGACACCGAGCGCGACGAGATGCGCGAGGCCCTGAACAGCATCGAGGTCCCCGAGAGCATGGGCGTCATCGTGCGGACGGCCGGGGTCGGCCGGTCCCCGGAAGAGCTCAAGTGGGACATGGACTACCTCCTCGGCATCTGGGAAGCGATCAAGAAGGCCGTGGTCAGCCGCCCTGCCCCGTTCCTCATCTTCCAGGACAGCAATGCCATCATCCGGGCGCTGCGTGACCACCTGGCCAACGACGTGGGCGAGATCCTGATCGACGACGACAAGGCCTACGAGGAGGCCCGCCAGTTCGTCGAACGGGCAATGCCGCAAAACCTGCGCAAGCTCCGCCAGTACAACGACCCGGTTCCCCTCTTCACCCGCTACCAGATTGAGAGCCAGATCGAGTCCGCGTTCTCCCACACGGTCGAACTCCCGTCCGGTGGCAGCATCGTGATCGATCACACCGAGGCGCTGGTGTCCATCGACATCAACTCGGCCCGCGCCACCAAGGGGGGGGACATCGAGGCCACGGCCTACGCCACCAACCTGGAGGCGGCCGAGGAAATCGCCCGGCAGCTGCGCCTCCGGGATCTCGGCGGCCTCATCGTGATCGACTTCATCGACATGGGCCCGCAGCGCAACCAGCGCGAAGTCGAGAACCGGCTGCGTGACTCCGTGCGCATGGACCGGGCCCGCGTGCAGATCGGCAAGATCTCGCGCTTCGGCCTGCTCGAGATGTCCCGGCAGCGGCTGCGGCCGTCGCTGGGCGAATCCGCGCACCAGACGTGCCCCCGCTGCAGCGGCATGGGCCACATCCGCAGCGTCGAATCACTCGCCCTCGCCGTGCTCCGCCTGATTGGCGAGGAAACCCGCAAGGACCGCACTTCCAAGGTCATCGCGCAGTTGCCCGTCGACGTCGCGAACTACCTGCTGAACGAGAAGCGGGAGTGGATCCGGACCATCGAGGCGCGGGACAACCTGCAGATCGTGCTCGTCGCAAACCCGGACCTGCAAACGCCGAACTACACCCTCCGCCGCGTCAGGGACGACCAGACGGCGCTGCCCGAGAATGCAGTTGCCAGCTATCAGCTTGTCGAACCGTCCGAAGACAAGGCGCAGGACATCGAGGACGTCGGTCCCCAGCGGCCGAAGCCCCAGGCGCCTGCCGTGGCCAGTGTCCTGCCGTCGACGCCCGCGCCGACCCCGCTCCCCGCTCCGGTTGCGGCGCCGGTGGCAGCAGCGGCCATTGCCTCACCCGGCCTATTCACCCGCCTGAAGGTATTCCTGTTCGGTTCGGGCCAGCCCGAACCGGCCCCGCGCGAGACGGAAGCACCTCGCCGGCAAGACCAGGCCCCGCGCGGACGAAGCGACGGACGCAGCGATAGCCGCGGCGACGGCCGGCAGCAGGGCCGGCATCGTGGTCCAGGCGGCGATCGTTCCGGACCCCGACGCGGCAACCGGCCGCCCCGTCGCGACCTTGATCCGAATCAGCCCCGTCCGCCCCGTCCCGACGGTGCGCCGGCCGAAGGCCGCAGCGGCGATTCCCGCGGCAACGGCGAGTTGCGCCCGGGCGCGGAAGCCGGCGGCAACCCGCGTCGCGATGGCAATCGGGATGGCAATCGGGATGGCAATCGGGATGGCAATCGCGGTGGCGAGAACCGTCCCGGCGGGCCGAATGCCGGCCAGGGCACTCCGCAGGCGCCGGGCCAGGAAGCGGGTCCCGGTGGTCCGCGTGGCGATCGCTCCCGGCGGAATCGCCGGCGTCGCGGCGGCGACCGGGACGGCCCGCGTGAAGGCCAGCCCCGTGAAGGCCAGCCCCGTGATGGCCAGTCCGTCGACGGCCAGGTCAGCGACGGCCCGGTCCGGGAGGGCCAGGACGGTCGTCGCAACGATGGCCAGCGCGGCCGTGCACCCCGGTCCGAAATGCCCCGTGGCGACGGCCCGTCAGAGGGCTCCGGCCGTGAAGCAGTGGCAGCGGAGGCGCCGGCCCACGATCCCCACCAGGACACGCAGCCGATGCTGACGCCGATCCGGCCCAGCATCATCCAGGCACCGCC
>JBEBHH010000070.1:0-9918 GCA_040080965.1 Gammaproteobacteria bacterium
CTCGCGGACTCGATTCTCGCCGGAGGGGGGTCCGGTCGCGCCTCAAGGCGCTCCTACAGCACCCCGCGGGAGTCCGGGTGCCGCACGTACTGGCGGCGGTCGTCCGTGACCGTCAGGACGCCCGTGCGGCGGCCCGTGGCCTGGGGGAATTCGACGACCCGCCAGTAGTTGTCCACCAGCTCGACGGCCTTCACGAAGCTGTTACCCACGTCGGACTTCAGCATGTAGCCCGCCACGTTCAGGTTGAACGCCTCGATCTTGTCCTCGTCGTCGTTCGACGTGGTCAGCATGAAGACGATCGAGTCGTGCAGGTCGGCGTCGTCCCGGATGCGCTCGAGAAGCTCCAGCCCGTTCATGCGCGGCATGTTGATGTCGAGCACCAGCAGGTTGGGCCGCGGCAACGGCGGCCTGCCGTTGGCACCCTTCAGGATCTCCCACGCCTCGACCCCGTCCCGCGCAACGGTCACGGGATTGGTGATGCGGAGTTTCTCGATCGCGCGAAGGAAGGCCTTCTCGTCGATCAGATCGTCCTCAGCCAGCAAGATGTTTACGGTTCTGTTCATGTCGATCATGGGCCACCTCGTCCCCGCTAACGTTCGCCCCCTCACGGGGCACTTTCTTCCAGGTAAATTTAAAGACCGTGCCGGCGCCGCCCGGCCCGCCGTGGAACCAGATCCGGCCGCCCTGCCACTCCACGATGCGCTTGACGATCGCGAGACCCATGCCGCTGCCCTCGATCTCGTCCCGGGGCTTCAGCGTCTGGAACATCTGGAAGACCTTCTCCGTGAACTCCACCGGAATGCCGGCGCCATCGTCTTCCACCGCAAACAGGAACTCATCTTCCTTGTCCTGCGCATAGACGGTCACCGAACCCTGCCGGGTCGGGTGGTGCTTGATGGCGTTGTTGATCAGGTTGCGCAGGACCTGCTCCAGAGGCGCGTGGTGGGCGTTCAGGACCGGCAGTGAATCGTCGGCCCGGAGCTGCATCGTCGCCGGCGGCGAGAGGAGCACGAACAGGTCCTCCACCAGCAGCTTCGAATTCACGTCCGCCACCTCACCAGGCTTGCGGCCGGCGCGGGAGTAGGCGAGCAGGTCGTCGAGCAGGCGGTGAAGGCGCGCCGTGCGCTGGGTCAGGAGGGTCAGGTTCTGCTGGACCTCGCCGCCGGTGTAACTGGCAAGGTCCTCGCGCAGCCACTCCACGAGGATCTCGATGGCGCGCAGCGGGGCCTTGAGGTCGTGCGATGCCACGTACGCGAACTGCTCGAGATCCTGGTTCGAGCGGGCGAGCTCATCCTGGATCGCGCGGCGCTCGGTGATGTCCATGGCCAGCGACAGGATGCCCAGCACCTCGCCGCCGGCGTCCCGGTGGGGCTGGTAGGTGACGGCATAGAAGCGCTTCTCCCCGTTCGCCATGATCCGGGATTCCTCGTACTGGATCACCTCGCCCGCGAGGCAGCGCTCGTACAGCGGCTTGCGCCGCTCCCAGGATTCGGCCGAGATCACGGCGCTGATGTGCTTGTTGAGGTGCCGGGTCCGCGTGTGCCCGTACCAGCGGTCGTACTGCGCGCTCAGGAACCGGAGGCTGAAGCTCCTGTCCAGGTACGCAAACAGCCCGGGTACCCCGTCAGCCAGTTCCTGCATCCGCGCCTGGGTGGCCTGCAGCTGGATCTCGAGCGCCCGCTGGGTCGTCACGTCGATGCACACGCCCTGCAGCCGCGGTGGCGACCCCGGCGGTCCGGGCTTGAGGTGGCCGCGACCGCTGACGAAGCGGACATCGCCATTCCGGTGGACGATGCGGTAATCGCAGGCGAAGGCGCCATTCTTCATGCTCTCGGCGGCCGCGGCCCAGTAGCGCTCCAGGTCGTCGGGGTGGATCCGTGAAGCCATGACGTCCGGCGACAGCTGGACTTCCGGGTCGAGGTCGAAGAGCCGGCGGCACGTGGCATCGACGATGAACTCGCCGGTTCCGGCGTCGAACGAGTAGACGCCCACGCCGCTCGCCTCGAGCGTGCGCTGCAGTTCCGGGCTCAGGCCGCCCGAACGCTGTTCACTGCCGGTCATCCGAATCCCTTCAGTGCGCGCACGACAGCGGTGGAATCGGTGCCCCCCTGCTCCAGGGCGGCCAGGAGGGGCTGGACGAGGTGCATTTCCATCGGCTTGCCGAACAGGAAGCCCTGGACGACGTGGCAGCCGTGGTCGAGCAGGTAGTGGAGCTGCGCCGCCGTTTCCACGCCCTCGGCGACGGTCTCCAGCCGCAGGCTCTTCGCCAGCGAGATGATGGCGTCGATGATGCTTTCCCCGTCCCGGCTGCCGCCGATCTCCTGGACGAAGGACTTGTCGATCTTGAGGACGTCGATCGGAAAGCGCCGCAGGTAGCTGAGGCACGAATAGCCGGTGCCGAAGTCGTCAATGGAGATCCGGAGCCCGATCTTCTTCAGCTGGGCGAGCTCCCTCTGGGCAGACTCGGTGTCCTCCATCACGAGGCCTTCGGTGAGCTCGATCTCGATCAGGCTCGGGTCCACGTCGTGCTTGCGGAGCAGTTCCGCCACCCGCTTGTGGAAGTCGGGTTGCTGGAACTGCCGGGCGGAAACGTTCACTGAGACGGGCACCAGCGTCAGTCCCTGGGCCTGCCATGACTTGAGCGTCACGCACACTTCGTTCAGCACCCAGTAGCCCAGCGGGATGATGTGGCCGCTCTCTTCGGCCACCGGGATGAAGTCCGCCGGGCTGACGCTGCCGCGGGCCGGGCTGTTCCAGCGCAGCAGCGCCTCCAGGCCCTGCAGCTGGTTGATACGGACATTCACCTTCGGCTGGTAGGCGAGGTGGAACTGCCCCAGCTGGATCGCCTCGCGGATGTCGCGCTCGAGCTCGTGGTACTGCATGAGGTCGGCGTGCATCTGCTCGTGGAAGAACTTGAAGTTGTTCCGGCCGTACTCCTTCGCCTGGTACATGGCGATATCGGCGTTCTTCAGCAGCATCTGGGTATCCGAGTTGTCATTCGGGTACATCGTGATGCCGATGCTGGTGGTGATCGTCAGTTGCCGGTCGGCGATGTGATACGGCTGGGCGATGATCTCCAGCAGGCCGCTGGCCAGGGCCTCGACGTCCCGGGGGGTGGACAGCCCCTCCAGCATCACGGCGAACTCGTCGCCGCCAAGCCGGGCAACGATATCGCCGGTGCGCACCGAGCGGCGGATGCGGTCCGCCACTTCCTTGAGCAGCCGGTCGCCCGCGTCGTGGCCGAGCGTGTCGTTGACCACCTTGAACGCGTCCAGGTCGAGGAAGAGCAGCGTCACCTTGCGGCCGTCCCGGCGCGCCCGCGCCGTGGCGCGGGTCAGCTGGTCGTTGAAGAACTGGCGGTTCGGGATGCCGGTCAGCGGGTCGTACTGGGCCAGGTAGTTGAGGTGGAGGTCGGACTTCTTGCGTTCGATCGCGTAGCGGATCGAGCGCAGGATGGTCCGCCCCTGACCCTCCCACTTCACCAGGTAGTCCTGGGCACCCTTGTTCAGGATGCTGACGGCGAATTCCTCGTCGTCCTGCCCGCTGAGGACGACGATCGGGATCTCGTTGTTGACGGACTGGATGGCGTCCAGGCACTGGAGGCCGGAACCGTCGGGCAGGTGGAGGTCGAGCAGCACCACGTCGAAGGTGTCCAGGCTGAGCTGCTCCACCGCCAGCGCCAGCGTGGGGACGTTCACGAGTTCGACGTCGCCGGCGCGCTGGCGCCGCAGCGATGCGGCCAGGAAGTCCGCGTCGGCAGGATTGTCCTCGACCAGCAGCAGTTTCATCGATGCCGAATTCCACAGGCGCCCACGCCGACCGGCCTGCTGAACCAGCCGGCCACACTGAAGCCTCAGGGGAGGCTTGCGTCGGTTAATCTACGGCCGGACTATGTGAAATCGTTGAGACCGCGATCACAGTCGGGGTCCCGACGGGATTGCGGTGTGCCACAGTTCCGGCCGAATCCGCGGCCTGGCCATCAGTTTGGAGGAGGATTTCCCATGTCCGGGCGACATCTCACTTGCGCTGCCGGCACCGTATTGCTGGGGCTGCTGTTCGCCGGGCCGGCGGGTGCGGACGACGCAGCCGCGGATCATTCCGGTCATGGTGGCCACGCGGGGCACCAGATGACCCCGGAGCAGATCGCGTTGCTCAGGAAGAAGATTCCGCTCTACGCGGCCTTCACGGACGAGCAGATCAACGAGAACATGGGTCGCATGGCGCCCGATACCCAGGCCTACCTCAGTGGCCCGGGCGTGCGGGATTCCATCGGCGTCCTCGGCCTCGGCCACGGCTACGCCGGCGACGGCAACGACCAGTTCAAGGCGGGCTATGCCAGGGTCGCGACCGTGCACCCGACGGCGGTGGGGCTGGGGATGTCCATGATGGACTCGTCCCACGTCCAGGCTGCCGTGGACGAGCTGGAGGCAGCGGGCGCCACCACCATCGTCGTGCTCCCCAGCGAGACCAGCGAGACCAGCTCGCTGGTCCGCCAGTGGCACTACATGTTCGGCCTCACTGACAACTCGGGATACCTGGAGGTGCCCCGCGTGCGGACGAAGGCGAAGATCATCATGGCCAGCTCGCCCACCCGCAGCCCGATCATCGGCCGCATCCTCGGCGAGAACCTGAGGACGGCGAGCAAGGAACCGTCGCGGGAGGCTGCCCTGCTCATCATGCACGGCCCCGAGCACCCCGAGGAAAACGAGGACGAGCTGCGCAACCTGGCGAAGCTCGCGGTGGTGGCGAAGGACGTCTCGGGAGTGTCCGAGGTCTTCTACGGCTCGCTCCAGGACGATGCGCCGCCCGCGGTCCGGGCGGCGAACGTCGAGCGCATGCGCGAGTGGATTGCACGCACGACCGCCGCTGGCAAGACGGTGCTGGTCGAGCCGGTGCTGCTGACGGCCGGCGGCCGGGTGTCCCAGAAGATCGGCAAGGACCTCGCCGGGCTCAACTACACGTTCGTGGACAAGGGCATGATCGGCCATCCGCTCTTCGCGCAGTGGGTGAGCGACACCGTTGCAGAGCGGACGAAGCCGGGCAGCTAGCGCCGAGCCTTGCCGCCGTCGCTTCACTGAGAGGCCGGTCACAGACGTGAGCGGGCACTTCGCCCGACATTACGTCAATGATCAGCCGGGTGGATGTCCTCGTCCTCATTGCGTGCCTCGGCGCGGGCACTTTCGTGGCCGTGCCGCGCCATGCGCGCCTGGCTGCGGACTCGCGTCACGATGAAGTCACGGCACTGACCCGGAGCGCGACGATGGCCGCCCGGCTGGCCCATGCCCGCTGGCTTGCCGCAAACCAGCCAGCCACTCTCGATGGGCCGCGCGGTGTGGTGGCCATGACCTACGGCTACCCGTCCCCGGCAACCCTGCCCCTGCTGCTCGCCGAAGCCGAAACCGCCACCTTTGGGTACCACGGCGGCGTCTGGCAGCACGGCGGCGTCGGCGGCGACCGGCCCTGTGGCGTGGCCTACAGCCCGCCCGCCGCGCCCGGCCAGAACCCCGCCATCAGTCCCCGCACCAGCGGCTGTTGAGAGGCACCGGGTCTGCAATCTGGTAATTTGCGTGGCATCGCCGCGCAAACTGCCAGATTGCAGACCCGGTGCCTCTGCGCCCTTGCCCTGAATGAAACCGCTCGTCAAATGGCTGCTGGCCGGCCTCTGCGTCCTCCTTTTGCTGGGCGTGGCGGTGCTCGTCGCCGTCGTCACGCTGGTGGATCCCGACCGCTTCCGCCCGGCCATCGTGACGGCAGTCCAGCAGTCCACCGGCCGCGCCCTCACCCTGGGCGGCGATGTCGGCCTCAAGCTGTTGCCCTGCTGCGCCGTCGAAGTCACCAGCGCCACGCTGGGCAATCCCCCGGGCTTCGACGGCGAGCCGTTCCTCCGTGTTGACTCCGCGCGGCTCGCGATCCGCCTCTGGCCGCTGCTGACGCGGCGTGAAGTGGAGATCGGCACCGTCCGCATCGCCGGGCTCCAGGCCAACCTGGCCGGCCGCAAGGACGGCAGCAACAACTGGACCTTTACCGACCCGGCCCCCGAACCGGCGGACACCGGGGGCGGGGAGGGCCCTGCGGGCATTGCCGCCTACAACCTCGCCGGCATCGTCCTCGAGGATGCCCGGATCGACTACAGCGACGAGGCGGACGACTCCCGGTACCGGGTCGAGCAGCTTCGGGTGGAGACCGGCGCGGTTCGGGACGGCGCACCCTTCGACGTCAGCACCTCGTTCCGCCTCACGGACCTCACTGACAACTCGGGCGGTGCGCTGAAGCTGAAGGCCCGGACCCGCATCGCCGTGGACGGCGACGTCACCACCGTCAGCCTCGACGCCGTCGAGAGCGAGATCGATACCACCGGGCTGGGCGGCCTGGATGCCCTCCGTGGCACGTTCCGCGCCCCCGCCATCGAAGTCCGCCTCGCCCGGGACACCCGGCTGCAGGTTCCGGAGATCACGGTGGACCTGGAGGCCCGGGGTGCGGACCTGCCGGGCGGGGCGGCGCCTGTGAAGGCAGCGCTGTCCGGCCTCCGCTATGACGTCGACGCGGAGAAGGGCAGCGTCGCCCGGTTCACCGCGGCCACGACGCTGGCAGGGGTCGCGCTCGACCTGACGGGCCAGGGCGGCTTCGGCGCCAGCACCGACCTGCAAGGCACCGTGCGCTTCGCCGAATTCTCGCCCCGGGAGGTGCTCGCGAAGCTGAAGGAGGACGTCCCGGTCACCGCCGATCCGGACGTACTCCGCAAACTGTCCGGCTCCGGTGACTGGTTCCTGCGGGACAAGTCCTTCGGGCTCGGGAAGCTCGCCGTCGTGCTCGACGACACGAAGGTCGCCGGGTCGCTGGCCCGCGAGCTGCTTCCCGAGGGCAGCAAGGCCACGCCACGCACGCAGTTCGACCTGACGCTCGACGCGCTGGATGCGGACCGGTACCTGGAGCCGGAGGTGGCGGATGCCAGCCCGAAGGGCGACGACGGGAAGGCCGGGGAAAAGCCGACGGAGATCCCTGCGGAGTCCATCCGGGATCTCAACCTGCAGGGCCGCGCGCGGATCGGCCGGCTCCGGATCAGCGAGCTGCAACTGGCCGACCTGGACGTGACGGCCGAGGCCGGGGGCGGCCGCCTGCGCCTTGAGCCGCTGACCGCAAAAGCCTACGGCGGCACCCTTCGCAGCGCCATCCGGCTGGACGCCACGGGGGAAAAGCCGCGGCTCGTCCTGGACCAGTCCATGGCGGGGGTGAACTTCGGCGCGCTCCTCACGGATCTCGCCGAGGTCGAGAACATCACCGGCACGATGAGCCTGAACCTGACGGGTAACGCGGTCGGTGCGACGGACGACGAGTTGCTGGAAAACCTGGCTGGCAACCTGACGTTCTCCCTGGCCGACGGCACCTACCAGGGCATGGACGTCTGGTACGAGATTCGCCGCGCCCAGGCGCTGCTCCGGCGCAAGGCGCCGCCCGCCCGCACGGGCCCCGAGGAGACGCCCATCAGGTCCCTGGACCTGTCCGGCAAGCTCGACAACGGCGAGCTGCGCACCGACCGCTTCACCGCCGAGATCCCCTTCCTCCGGGTCTCCGGCGACGCCACCGTGAACCTGCCCAAGGGCACGCTGGACAGCAAGCTCACGGCGCTGGTCTTCGAGAAGCCCGTGTTTGGCGACGACACCAGCCTCGAGGACCTGGTGGACGTGCGCATTCCGCTGACGATCAAGGGGCCCGTGGCCGATCCGAAGGTGGGCGTCGACCTCAGCAGGATGGCGAAGGAGGCCCTGAAGGAAACCGTGCGCCAGACGCTGGAGGAAAAGCTCCGGGAGAAACTCGGCCTCGGCAAGCCCGCGGAGGAGCAGGCACCACCCGCCGGCGGCGAGCCGGCGGCACCGCCGGCGAAGAAGGACGACCCGCTCAAGGACGCCCTCGACCGCCTGTTCAAGAAGTAGGCCGGCTACCGGACGCCGTAGGAGCGCCGACCGGCGCGACCCCCTTCCCGCTCGAGACTCGCGGACTCGATTCTCGCGGGAAGGGGGTCGCGCCGGTCGGCGCTCCTACGGCGTCCTCAGATCTCGACGACCGTGCTCAGGATCACGACCCGCCGCAACGGCATGCCGAAGAACTCGGCGGCGCCCACGGAGCGGCGCTGCAGCCAGGCGAAGAATTCGCGCTGCCAGCGCCGGGCCTTCCGCTGCTCGAGCGGCATCACCACGTGCTGGCCGAGGAACAGCGTGTAGTCCCGGGCGAAGATCCTCAGGCCCTGGCGGTTGCACTGCTGGATGATCTCCATCACGTCCGGATCCTCCATGAACCCGTAGTGCGCGCGCACCGAGTAGATGGACGGCCGGATCGTGTCGATCTCCAGCCGGGCGGTCTGCTCCACCTTCGGCACCCGCCGGAAGTCGATGTGCAGGAACACGACGCTCTCGTGCACCACCCGGTTGTGTTCCAGGTTGCGCAGGAAGGCGCTGGGGACGGAGTCGGGCCGGCTGGCCAGGAAGATCGCGGTGCCGGCCACCTGCGTCGTGCCGTCCAGCAGCCGCGGCAGTTCCGCCATCCGCACCGCATTGGCGTCCAGCTGGGCGCCGAGCCGCTCGCGCCCGTCATGCCAGACCATGAACACCAGGAAGATGGCGGCCGACATCGTCAGCGGCACCCACGCGCCATCCGCGATCTTGGTCATGTTGCCGGCCACGAATATGGCATCTACGCAAACGAACGAGCCGAACACCAGCAGGATGGCCAGCCAGGGCCACTTCCAGTCGAGGCGTGCCAGCGTGGCGGCGAGGCAGGTGGTGATGAACATCGTGCCGGCCACGGCCGCGCCGTAGGCCGCCGACAGGGCCTCGGACGAACCGAAACCCAGCGTGATGATCAGCACGAACACTAGCAGCACCCAGTTGGCCACCGGGACGTAGATCTGCCCGCGCTCCCTCGCGGAGGTCTGGATGATCTCCACGCGCGGCATCAGGTCGAGTTGCACGGCCTGCCTGGTGACCGAGAATGCGCCGGTGATCGTTGCCTGGGACGCAATGATGGTGGCCGCGGTGGCCAGCACGATGAAAGCCGCCAGGAGTGTCTCTGGCACGAGACGGAAGAACGGACTCTCCAGGCTCGTCGGATCCCGGAGCGCGTGGGCGCCCTGGCCCAGGTAGTTCAGCACCAGCGCGGGCCACACGAAGCCGAACCAGGCGGTGCGCACAGCGGGCCGGCCGAAATGGCCCATGTCCGCATAGAGTGCCTCGCCCCCCGTCACTGCCAGGAAAACCGCGCCCACGATCACCAGCGCGAGAGCTGGGTCCTGGGTGAGGAGGCCCAGCGCGTACAGGGGGTTCAATGCCTGCAGGATCACCGGCGTCTGGACAATGGACAGCACCCCGGTCACCGCCAGCGACCCGAACCAGAGCAGCATGATCGGCCCGAAGTAACGGCTGACGCGGTGGGTGCCCGAGCGCTGGATAAGGAACAGGCCCAGCAGGATTCCGCAGGCCAGTGGCAGCACGTAGGTTTCCAGCCGCGCATTGAGGACCTGCATGCCTTCGACGGCGCTGAGCACCGAGATGGCGGGGGTGATCGCGGCATCACAGTAGAAGAGCGCGGCGCCAAGCGCGCCCGCCAGCAGCATGTATCGCGAGAACCGCCCCCACCGGTAGGAGTGCTGCTCCAGCCGGGCGAGCAGGGCGAGAATGCCACCCTCGCCCTCGTTGTCCGCCCGCAGCACGACCACCAGGTACTTGACGCTGACGACGAAAACGAGGCTCCAGAAGATGAGCGACAGTGAACCGAAGGTTGCAAGCGCCAGTGACACTCCGTCCGCCGCCTTGATGGCTGCGCCGAACGCATAAAGCGGGCTGGTGCCGATATCGCCGTAGACGACACCGATGGCGCCGATGACTGCCGACGCCCTGAGGCGGGAACTCGACATGGAGGTGGTTG
>JBEBHH010000071.1:0-9867 GCA_040080965.1 Gammaproteobacteria bacterium
ACATGACCCGTTCCCGGGTCCGCCGGCCGCGGCTCCCGGAAATCAGGCATGTCCCCAATTCCCCTACTTCTTCGGCGGCTGGGGCTTCTGCTGTTCGGCGTAGTACTCGAGGCTCGACAGGCTCCGGACCGCCTCGTACTTCTCGGGCGCCGTGAAGTACTTCTTGTAGTTCTTCTCGGCGAAGTCCAGCACGGACCGGTGCAGCACCTGCTCCAGGTCATCGGTATTGCCCATGAAGCAGCTGTACTGGGCCTGGCCGGGCATCTGGCCCATCAGCATCCAGGGCAGCCAGGGCGTGATGCGGTTCCAGGTGCCACGGTAGTCCACGGTGGACAGCTTCTCGTTCTGCAGGTCCTCGACCCGCACGTGGTGGGCGAAGAACTCGGAGACCTGGGCGATGGGACCGGCGGACTCCCGCGGCCACTTGTCCGGCTGCAGGGCGCTGGGATAGGCGAGGTGGATGTGGATCTCCATCTCGGCCCAGGGACCGTGCTGGTACCAGGGCAGGATGAACGGGATGCGCGGCGGCGGAGCTTCCTTGTTGAGTCCGCCGAACGACGGCGGCGCCGGGAAGAAGTCCTCGATGATGTAGTTGAAGGGGTCGTTGTCGACGTGGACCACCTTCACCGTTTCGTTCATGTAGGGGTTCTTCCACTCCTGCAGCACTTCGCCGCTGCGCAGGTCGGTGTAGAAGATCACTTCGCGACAGAGCCGCTGGATGGTGCCGTCCGGCTGGGGGATCAGGCGGATGGAGCCGAAGCCCTCGGCGCCGCAGAGATCATCGATCTTCTTGCCCGGGCGGACGCCGGAGACGTAGCCCTTGAACCAGAAGTACTTCTGCTTCTTCGGATCCAGGTCGCCCTGGATGCGGGCATAGGCCAGCTTGTTGCCCTTGCCGGTGCGCAGGTCCAGGTACGGGCCCTCGAGCCCCGGCCCCTTGCCGTACCTGCTGACGCCGGCCGCGCCGGCACCCGTGTGGGCGGCGCCGAACGCCGACCCGGACTGGAGCATGCCGAGGGAGAGCGCCCCCAGCGGGCCGACCGTGGCGAATGAATTGAGCAAGTCCCGGCGAGTGGTCTGCATGGATCCAGTCCTCAGGTGGTGTCAGTGAGCGGCAATGATATCAACCCTCGGCAGCGGCCGGGGCAACGGCCGGCGTGGGCCGGCCGCGGGTGGCAAACCAGGTAAACATCGCCAGGGTGAACATGACGCAATTGGCGCCCGCCATCAGCAGGAACGGGCCCACCGGCTTCCAGTTGTCGAAGAGCCAGCCACCGATGAGGGCCACCAGCATGATGCCGAGGGCGCCGGAGAAGCTGTAGAGGCCCAGCACGGCGCCCCGGCCCCGGTCCGGCGCCTCCTTGCCGATGAGGGACGTGGCGGAAATGTTGGCGGCCATTTCGCCCATGCCGACGAAGGCGGCGGCAATGTACATGCCGTTGCCAAGCGGGTTCTCCAGCATCCCCAGCGACGAGTAACCGATGCCCGCCAGGATCATGGCGCCGGCGAGGCCCGCCACCCGGTCGACGCGGTCGAGGATCCAGCCGAAGATCGGTGCCCACGGCACCGCCATGGCCTGGATGATCACGTAGAAGAGGGTGGCCTTCTTCAGGGCATCGCCGGTGCTGAGGCCCTGGGCGATGCCTTCCTGCACGAGCCAGAGCGTGAGGAACGTGCTGACGACGGCCAGGTCGGCGCGGGACACGAGACCCGCCGTGTAGGCCAGCGCCACGCGGGGATTGCGGCCGGCGGCGAGGCCAATCTTGAGGGTCGACAGCAGCGGCTCCCGCTTGCCCAGCTGGGCAGGGGCACCGGGGCGCAAGCCCCAGAACAGCACTGACGCCAGCGTCACGCAGATCGCGGTGACGCACCAGAACGCGAAGCGGCCGGCCCAGACGGAGTCGATGCCCATCTCGATGAACCGGTTCGGCAGGCCGCCGATGAGCCGGGGCAGCGACGCGATCCCGAGCCCGTTGAAGATGAAGACCGCGGCGATCATCTTCGCCCGGGAGCGCTCGATCGGGTAATCGTTGGCCACCGCCACCAGCATGACGTTGACGCAGGAAACGCCGGAGGCAATGAAGAGCCGGAAGATGGCGAGTTCCCAGCTGGCATTGGCGAGGGGGTACAGGCAGTAGCCGAGGCCGAGCAGCAGGAAGCCGGCGCCGAAGATCGGCTTGCGGCCGAAGCGGTCCGACAGCGCGCCCGCCGGGCCGAGCAGGATCAGCGCCACAATCTCCTGCAGTACCGTCAGGTTGCCTGCCAGGGAGCCCTGCTCGTCCAGCGGGATCCTGAGGATCTCGTTGAACACGTAGGGCTGCATGACCCCCACCGTGTTCATCATGGCGATGCCGAAGAAGGACACGAAGAACAGCGTCCAGACGTTCTTGGGGCTGACGTCGCCCCGCATGACCAGTGGCCCTACCCGGTAGAGACCCACCTCGCTCGCGGGAGTGGCGGACCCCGTAGGGCCAGGGCTGGCGGCTGCTGTCATGGTGTGGTGCTTCCTGGCCGGGGCGGCCCCGGACACTCAGTGTGGCAAGGACCCGCGCCCACGACTAGGGGTGATGCCGGGCTATCCGTCTGGTGATTCGCCCGCCACCGCCCCGCGGTTTCCGGCGACAAGGTGCCGGACCCTGGTTTTAGCTGTTGACCGCCAGCAACAACTAAAACTAAGGTCCGGTACCTTTTTTCGTCAGGACGGGCGTTCCATGCGCTTTCTCAAGGGGCTTCTCAAGATCATCGGCATCCTGGTCCTGGTGGCAGGCCTGGGGACGCTCTACGTGCTGAACCGCGGCGGCGTCTTCCGCAAGATCGAGCCCCACTTCGCCGGGGCCTGCGAATCCCTGCCCCTGGACGCCAGCGCCGAGGACATGACCGTCGACCGGGAGCGGGGCTTCGTCTACATCTCCTACCTGGACCGGCAGTCCCTGGTGAAGGGCGACGGCACCAACGTGCAGGGCACCATCATGCGGCTCGACCTGAACCGCCAGCCCCTGGCCATCGAGGACGCACTGCTCGACAAGCCCGCCCACCTCCGCACCCACGGCCTGAGCCTGTACGTGGACCCGGCTGGCAAGCGCAGCCTGTTCGTAATCAATCACCCGGTGAACCGGGGCGCGGAGCCCGAGCTGGTGGAAGTCTTCGACGAGGTCCAGCCGGGGCAGTTCAGGCACCGGGAGACGTTCTCCAGCCCCCTCTTCAACTCACCCAACGACATGACCGCCGTCGGTCCCCGCCAGTTCTACGTGGCGAACGACAAGCCGATGAAAGGAGGGATGGCCGCAGCGCTCCAGCAGGCGGGAATCGGCGCGTCGCCCCTCACCTACTTCGACGGCTCCTCGGCGCGGGTCGTGAAGGATGACATCGCGTCCGGCGGCGGCATCAACGTGTCGTCCGACGGCACCACACTCTACGTCTCCGAGACCGCAGGACAGCGGCTGCGCGTGCTCACGCGGAACCCGGCCGACGGCTCGGTCACCGACCAGGCCCGCATCGACGTGCCCACGTCCCCCGACAACGTGGACGTGGCCGCCGACGGCAGCCTCTGGGTCACCGGCCATGCGAACACCGTCAAGCTGATCCAGCACTTCATCAACGGCTCACCGGCGCCCACGCAGGTGCTCCGCGTCGTTCCCGGCACCGGTAACGCGGCGACCGTCGACGAGATCTACCTGAACGCGGGCGACCAGATCTCCGCGGGCAGCGTGGGCGTCACGTACGGGAAGAAGCTGCTGATCGGCTCGATCACGGCCCGGCAGGTACTCGTCTGCGAGATGTCGTAGGAGCGCCGTCAGGCGCGACCTCCAAAGAAAAAGGGCCGCGGGAAAACCTCCCGCGGCCCTTCCAATGCCTGCCCGGCGAGCCGGTCGCGGCTAAAGCCGCTCCTACTTCTTGCCGAAGCGGTAGTTCACCCGCATGCCGTAGGTGCGCGGATCCGGGAGGATCAGCGTGCCGTGGTTCAGGAAGCGGTTCGTCGCGAAGAACGTCGGGATGTCACCGTCCTCGAAGCCCGACTTGACCGTGTCGTCGTCGAAGGCGTTGTCCACGTAGGCGAGGATGTCCCAGGTGTCATTCACGATGCCGGTCCGGAAGTTGAAGAGCCAGTAGCTCGGGAACACCATCAGGTTCTTGTCGCTGGCGAAACGGTCCGCCTGGTACTCGAAGTCAGCGGCCAGGAAGTAGTCGGTACTGCCCACCAGGCCGGCCTGCCAGCGCGCGCCACCAACAGCGGCGTGCTCCGGTGCGCCCTCGAGTTCGTTGCCCGTGTAGTCGGTCGAGCAGGCCCGCCGGGTCTCGGTAAGGGCCGGTCCGCCAGCCGGGTTCGGCACGGAATCCTCGAAGTCGCCGTCGCCATTCAGGTCCGCCTGGATGGGCACCATGGTGCAGTTACCGACGTAGGAAATGGTGCCGACGCCCGTCGTGTTGGCCTGGAAGTCGGTGTATTCGGTATCCAGCCAGGTGTAACCGACGTTGAGCGTGAGGTTCTCCGTGGCGAACCAGGTCGCCTCGATTTCCGCGCCCCAGACTTCCGCCTTGCCCGCATTGATGATGCGCGGCGACAGCACGCCGGTCACCGGGTCGGCGATCTGGGTGGAGACCTGCTTGTTCTTGAAGTCCTGGAAGAACACGGCGCCGTTCAGGCGCAGTCGCCGGTCGAACCAGGCCGTCTTCGCGCCCAGCTCGTAGTTGTCGAGCTTTTCCTGGTCGAAACGGAAGGACTCGATGGGGTCGGTACAACCGGGCTTCAGGACCGTCCCGCAGGTGGTGTCGTAGAAGGCGCCCGTGCCACCGAGCAGAGTGCTGATGCCCTTTGGCTTGAACGACTCGGCGAACGACAGGTAATAGAGCATGTCGTCCGTGGGAGTCCAGGTGACGGTGACCTTCGGTGCGAAGAAGCTGTCGTCCTGGTCGCCACCGAGGGCCTGGGCGACCGTCGTCACGCCCGTCGTGGCATTGGTTCCGGGGCCGGACTGCGGGCAGGCCGGCGCGCCGAAGAACGTGCAGAACACGCCCGACGGATCGAAGATGCCGTTGTCCGTGTTCGGACCCAGGGCCGTGACGTCTTCCCAGGTCTGGCGGCCTTCCAGGGTCAGCTTCCAGGAGTCGATGAACTCCCATTCAACGAGGCCGAAAACGGAATAGTGATCCGTATCCCGGTGCCACTTGTCGGCATTCAGCGGCGTCAGGCCGTCAGCGAGCACATCCAGGGGCGCGCTCTTGATGATCTGGGCCAGGGTCGGCGCGCAGGGCTGGAAGGAATAGTTGAGGCAGGTCTGGGACCCGTCCAGCACATCCACCTTTTCCTGCCAGAACAGGGCGCCGGCCAGCCAGTTGATCCTGCCGTCGGTGTTGGAAGCAATGCGGAACTCCTGGCTGAACATCGTGGTGTCCTGGTCCAGGAAGAATTCGCCCGGCGTCGGCGACGTGCTGGCGCTGACGTCCTCCGAACCTTCCGCCTGGGTCGTCGTGGAGTCAGCGTAATGGGTCAGCGACGTGAGCACGACGCCACCAAGGTCCCAATCCAGGTTCAGCGTGCCGCGGGTCACGTCACGGGTGCTGCCCTCGTAGTTGCTGCACCCGATCGAGCCGTCGTTCGGAACGGTCGGATCGCAGGTCCTGGGATCCTCACTGAGGGCAAGGACGAGATCGTCGCCGTCGGGGGTGTCGCCCGCGACGCCGCGGACGCTGCCGATCGACGGACTGACCAGCGGCCCAAACGCCGGAATCGGGCCGGCGCCATCCGGATCGAAGGGCGCCTGGGCCGAACTCGGCACGATGAAGTCCGTGTTGAACCCCATCACGGCGTAGGGAGTCACGCCGAACTCGTCGTTCAGGTTCTCGATGCGGGCCGTGGCGGTCAGGCCATCGGTGATCTTCCAGACTGCGGTGCCGGCAATGCTGGTGCCTTCCGAATCCGCCGTGGTCTCGCCGGTGCGCGTGTTGTCATGGAAGCCGTCGTGGCTCCAGACCATGCCGGACAAGCCCGCGCTGATCGAGTCGGTGACAGGGCCGTCGATGCTGCCGGACAGTTCCATCTGGCCGTCGGAGCCGATGTCGGTGCCTGCCCTGGCCTTGAACTCGTCACCGGGCTTGCGGGTGACGTAGTTGATGGCGCCCGCAAAGGCCGAGCGGCCGTACAGGGCAATCTGGGGACCCTTGACGATCTCGACCCGCTCCAGGTCGAAGAGCCGCGGGTTGATGAGCAGCGAGCCACCGGCCGTGGCCGCGCCCGCTTCGCTCGATACGTCGACGCCATCCTGCAGGACCGCCACGTTCTGGCGGCCGCGGGTCGGCGAGAGGCCGCGGATGGTGATCCGCTGGTCCTGTGGGGCGAAGCCCTGGTCAAGGATGACGCTGGGCGACTGCTGGACCACGTCCTTGAGGCTGACGATGCCCTTCTGCTCGATGTCCTCCGCCGTAATCGCGTCCACCGCGATCGGCACCTGCTGCAGATTTTCTTCCCGCTTCCGGGTGGTGACGATGATCTCGTCCACTGCCAGGGCATCGACGGTGAATACCGCCAGTGCCACGCCCATGACCGCAACCGCGGCCCGTGTGCCGCCAGCCTTTACTACTTGCATTGAACTCCCCCTAGAGCGATCCCGAAGGACACGCCTCCCGCAACCCCCGTTGCGGATCGGCGTCCGATAGTAACCACAACGCAAGTGCGGCGTAAAGCCGCACCAGGCCTTACGCGGGAAAGGTCTCGCGGAAGAAGAACGGGAAGGTTTGCGGAATTACAACAACCCGTGAGGCGCGAGCGCCGCGCGTCGGCCCGGCCTAGCCCAGCAACAGGTTGTCGAAGATCGCCCCGGTGAGCAGCAGCCCCAGCTGCACGATGGAGGCGGCGAAGGTGCGCCAGGCCTGCGGGATCGTGGGCGAGAGCACCAGCCGCCAGCTGGCCAGCAGGAAGAACGCGCCGCCGGCCACGGCACTGGCCAGGTAGATCCAGCTCATGCCGTACCAGAACGGCACGACGGACAAGGCCACGAGCGCGATGGCGTGGCCGAGGATGGTGCGGGTGGACAGTTCGTCGCTGACGACGACCGGCAGCATCGGCACGCCCGCCGCCGCGTAGTCCTTCTTGCAGGCGAACGCCAGCGCCCAGAAGTGCGGCGGAGTCCAGAGGAACAGGACGACGGCGAGGATCAGGGGCGCCGGCTCGAACGTGGCATCGACGGCTGCGGCGCCCGCCATGACGGCGAAGCTGCCGGCGAGCCCGCCGATCACGATGTTGAGCCAGGTGCGGCGCTTCAGCCAGACCGTGTAGACGACGCCGTAGGTGAACGCGCCGAGGAAGATGTACAGCGCCGCGGTCACGTTGGTCGCGAGTGCCGCCGCGACGACGGACAGCAGCACGACGAGGAGGATGCCGGCATGCCAGGCGCCCGTGGCCGCAAAGCGGCCCGTGGCGAAGGGCCGCTCCCGGGTGCGCTTCATGTCCCGGTCCAGGTCCCGCTCCCACAGCTGGTTGAAGGCGCCGGCGGCGGCGGAAGACAGCAAGGTGGCGACACCCAGCACGAGCACCTGCCAGGCTGACAGTTCACCACCCGGGCTCACGGCCAGGCCGGCCAGGGCGCAGGCCATGATGAGGAAGCCGAGCCGCACCTTGGCGGTGTGATAGACGAGGCGGAGAGTCTCCAACGTCAGGACCCTTCAGGTTGTGTCTGGAGGTGGTGTCTGGGAAGTCCGGGGGCCGCGGCCGAAGGCCTCAGCCAGCAAATTGTAGCCCAGCGCTCCCTCAGAAATAACCCCGCAGCGCCTCCGCGAAGCCCCGCATCTGCTCCACGGTGCCCATGCTGACCCGGCACCAGGTGTCGTAGGGGGGGAAAGGCCGGCCGACCAGGAAGCCCGCGCGCCGCATGGCCGCACTGAAGTCGGCCAGCGGCCCGCCCGTATCAAAGAAGACGAAATTGCCCCGCCCCTGCTCCACGTGGCGCAGCTTCAGGTCCCGGAGCGCCCCGGTGGTGATCGCCAGGCCCTCCTGCAACCGGGCCCGGGAGAAGTCCTGGAACTCCTGGTCCTGGTAGCTTGCGGTCGCCGCGGCCACGCCGGCGCAGCCGAGCAGGGTCATGCGGTGCTTTTCCAGCCGCTGGATGGTCTCCGGCGGCGCCAGCGCATAGCCCACGCGGAGGCCCGCCATGCCGTGAAGCTTGGAGAAAGTGCGGGTGACGATCACCGGGTCGCCGGCGCGAACGCGATCCGTGGCCGTGTGGGCGGGCCAGTCTTCCCAGAGGTCCAGGTAGGCCTCGTCCACGAGGACGGTGGTGCGGCGAGCCGCGGCCTGCAGGAACGGGCGGAGCTCGGCGCCCGGTATCAGGGTGCCCGTGGGGTTGTTGGGATTACATATATATAAGAGCCCGGTCTTCGCCGTGATGGCGGCCGCGAGTCCCTTGAGGTCGTGGCGGAGATCCTCATCGAGTGGCACCTCGGTGACGGCGGCGCCGAGCTGCCGCGCGTACTCCTGCAGGAAGCCGAACGTCGGCCGGGCGGCGACGACCTCGCGGCCACCCAGGCCGTAGACGAGGCCGGCGATGCGCAGGATCTCGCCGGAGCCGTCGGCAAGCATGACGTGGGCGGGCGTGAGCCCTTCGCGGGCGGCGATCAGCTGCTTCAGCGGCTGTTCGTTCCCCATCGGGTACTGCCATGCCGTGGCGAGGGCATCGGTGACGGCCCGGCGCGCGCTGGCGGCGGGCCCGTAGGGATTCTCGTTGGCGATGAGCCGGGCAGGAGCCGCAGGCGGCGCTGCGGCCGCGACCGCCGCAGCCGGGGCCTCCCGGGAAAATGCGGAGCGCGTCGCAATCAGGGCCGTCGCGGCCGCCGTCGACCCGAGCACCAGGGACCGGCGGCTGAGTTGTGCAGACATGGGCGACCTCCAAAAAACTACTGCCATCAACAACCTGGGTTGGCCATCAGGGCCGCCGGCAGGCCACCTGGCCGTTATACGGGCCGGTTATGCGTGGATAACAACAACGTCGTTCCGTCGCCGGTGGCGGACGGTTACTTTGCTTTCCGCCTTCTCGACCCGCCGTTCAGGAGTCTCCCGTGTCCGCAGCCGCCAACCTCGTTCTCACCGACGTCGACGCCAGCGCCCTCAAGGGCGCGGCGGTGCTGTTCGACGAGGTCGAGTCGCGGGAGCACGCGGTCGCCCACGGGAACAAGCTCTTCGCCGGACTGTCGGCTGGCGAACGGGTTGCCTGGGCCCTGGAGCATCTCCCCGGCAATCATGTCCTGACCTCCAGCTTCGGTATCCAGGCCGCGGTGCTGCTTCACCTGGTAACACGCCAGCGCCCGGACATCCCGGTCATCTTCATCGACACGGGATACCTGTTCCCTGAAACCTACCAGTTTGTCGACGCCCTGTCCGACCGGCTCAACCTGAACCTCAAGGTGTACGGCAACCGGCAGAGCCCCGCGTGGCAGGAGGCCCGCTACGGCAAGCGCTGGCAGCAGGGCCTGGCCGGCATCGAACTGTACAACCGGGAAAACAAGGTGGAGCCCATGGAGCGGGCGCTCCGCGACCTGGGCGTGAACAGCTGGTTCGCCGGCCTGCGGCGGTCCCAGTCGTCGAGCCGCGCGAACGTGCCGTTCCTGAACGCCCATCTGAATAGCCAGGGTGCCGTCGGCAGCGAACGCTGGAAGGTCCACCCGATCGCGGACTGGACCGACCGGGATGTCTTCCGCTACCTGAAGCAGAACGACCTGCCCTACCACCCGCTCTGGGAGCAGGGCTACATCTCGGTGGGCGACGTGCACACCACGAAGCCCATTCACGCGGTGAAGTCAGAAGAGGAAACCCGCTTCTTCGGCCTGAAGCGCGAGTGCGGCCTGCACGACATCGACCTGTCGGGACTGTAGGAGCGG
>JBEBHH010000093.1:0-2591 GCA_040080965.1 Gammaproteobacteria bacterium
TCCTCGATGTCAGGCACGGGGCGGATCACGGCCACGGCCGGCGGCGGGGCGGGTGTGGTCGAGGGCACCGGAGTACGCGCCGGCGGCTGCGGCTGGCCCATGTCCGGCGGCACGCAGCCAGCCGCGAGCATGGCCACCAGCAAAGCCGCCGGCCAGGCAGGCAGCTGCCGGCCGGTGGCCCCGATCCTCAGTTGATAAGCCCTCGCAGCCATTGCATGCCCTGTTCCGCGACGCCGTCCAGGCTGTCGAAACCGGATCCGCAGAAGGCATTCGGCGGCAGGACGGTCCCGACGGGGAGCGGCAGCGTCACCGTATCTCCACAGTCCCCTTCGGCCATCATGCCAGTGGCAAAGTCGAATGGCACATCCTGCAGGCCCTCGGCCGGCATCGATTCGTAACCTGCGTCGCCGTAGCCCGCCACGAGCCGTGCCCAAACTGGCAGCGCGCCCGACGCGCCGGTGAGTCCGGTCGGCGAGTTGTCGTCGGCGCCCACCCACACGACCGTCACGTGATCGTTGGTGAAGCCGGCGAACCAGCTGTCCCGCAGGTCGTCCGACGTGCCCGTCTTGCCGGCGACGGTCAGGTCCGGCGGCAGCCACGTGCGGGCGACACGCCCGGTGCCGCGCGCCACCACCTGGGTCATGCTCGCGTTCAGTTCCTGCACGGCAGCCGGGTCCGCCGCGCGGTTGATCTTCAGCTGGTAGCGTTCCAGCGGCTTGCCTTCTGCATCGAGCACCGCGCGCACGGCCTTCAGGGGCGAGCGGAAGCCGCCATTCGCCAGGCTGTTGTAGACCTGCGCCACCTCGATGGGCGAGAGCGCCACCGAACCGAGCAGCATCGACGGCAGGGGACGGGGCGCCGTGTCGAGGCCGAGGCCCTTCATGAGGGCCGCCACCCGCTTCGGGCCCACGTCCATGCCAAGGCGCACCGTGGGCGTGTTCAGGGATTCCGCCAGCGCGCGCACCGCCGGCACCGGGCCGCGATACAGCTTGTCGTAGTTCTGGGGCGACCACGTCCTGCGGGCGTCGAGCTTGACGGTGAGCGGCGCGTCTTCAATGAGCGTCGCCGCGTTGTACCGGCCCGACTCGAAGCCCGCCAGGTACACGATCGGCTTCACCAGTGAACCGATCGGCCGTTTCGCGTCCAGCGCCCGGTTGAAGCCCTTGAGCCGCGCGTTGCGTCCACCGACGATCGCGACGACGTCGGGCGTCTGCGTGCCGGTAACGATGATCGCGCCGTCCAGTTCGCTGCCCTTCTTGCGCTTCTTGCGGCTGCTCTCCAGCTCGGTGAGACCTTCCGCCAGCCGGCGCTCGGCCAGCGCCTGGATGCGCGGGTCCAGCGTGGTCATGATGCGGAGGCCGGCGTTCTGCAGGTCGTCCTCCCTGTAGTCCGCGCGCAGCTCGCGCCGCACCAGGTCCATGAACGCCGGGTTGTAGCTCGCGAAGTTGATCGCGGTGCCCTTGACGCCCAGGTCCTTCTTCTTCGCACGGGCCGCGTCGTCGGCCCCGATCACCTTGAACTCCGCCATCAGGCCGAGCACCAGGTTGCGGCGCTCCGTGGCGCGCTCCGGGTGGCGGCGGGGATCGTAGTAGGAGGGGCCGCGCACGATGGCGATGAGCAGCGCGATGTCCTGGGCCTGCAGCTCGGCCAGCGGCCGGCCGAAGTAGAACTGGCTGGCCAGGCCGAAGCCGTGGATGGCCCGGTCGCCGGCCTGCCCGAGGTAGATCTCGTTGACGTAGGCGTTGAGGATGTCCGCCTTCTCGAAGTGCAGCTCGAGGAGCACGGACATGAGCGCCTCACGGAGCTTGCGCGTGAGCGTCCGGCTGTTGTCCAGGAAGTAGCTGCGGACCAGCTGCTGGGTGAGCGTGCTGCCGCCCTGCTCGATCTCGCCGGCGCGGACGTTGGCCCACATGGCCCGCGCGATCGCCTTGGGTGACACGCCGCCGTGGGTGTCGAAATTGCGGTCTTCCACCACCTTGAGACCGTCGAGGAGCATGGCCGGCACAGCGTCCGGGCCGAGCACGATCCGGTCCTCCCCGTGGGTCGTGAAGATGTTGCCGATGAAGGGCGGGTCGAGGCGGATCAGGGCCACGTCGTTGCCGCGGGCATCGGCCAGCGCGGTCACGGTCCCGCCGCCGAAGCTGACGCTGACCCGGCGGGCGGGTTCCGGGCCGTCCCAGAACTGGAAGGGGCGGGTATGGACCGCGAGCCGCGAGCCGGTGCGGATGAAGGTGCCCTGGGTCCTGGCGTCCTTGGTCGCGGCGTAGCCGAGGGAGACCAGCTCGCGCTGCAGGTCGTCCGGACCGATGCGGAGGCCCTCGAAGATCTCCAGCGGGCGGGCGTAGACCTGGGCGGGCAGGTCCCAGCGCCGGCCTTCGAACTGCCGGACGATCTGCCGGTCGAGGATGGCGACGTAGCCGGCCACGAGGGCCAGGACGATGGCGGCGGCCACGCCGAGCCCGACCTGGACACGCCGTGAAAGGTGCTGGCGCAACCCGCGCCGGGACTTGCGTGCCAAACGCCGTCATCCATCCAGGGGAACGGCGGAATGGTAGCACTCGCTCCTGAATGGAGGCTGTAGGAGCGGGGGG
>JBEBHH010000094.1:0-2580 GCA_040080965.1 Gammaproteobacteria bacterium
AACGATATCGTCGCGCCGGTCGGCGCTCCTACAGGGGGACGTCCTAGAGCCCTACCGCCTTCAGCTTCGGCTTCGGCCGCGCGTTGTAGACGACGATGGTCTTGCCGGTGGCCGTGATCAGGCCCTGGTCTTCCAGGACCTTCAGCACGCGGCCCGCCATTTCGCGGGAGCAGCCGACCAGGCGTGACAGTTCCTGACGGCTGACCTTGATCTGCATCCCCTCGGGATGGGTCATCGCGTCGGGTTCGTTGCACAGGTCCATGATCGCGTGAGCGACGCGGCCCGTGACGTCCACGAAGGCCAGGTCGCCGAGCTTGCGATTGGTGCGGTCGAGGCGGGTGGCCAGCTGGGTGGCCAGTTCGAAGACGAGCCCGGGGCTCTCACTGGCGATCTGGCGGAAGCGGGGGTAGGTCATCTCGGCGATCTCGGAGCTGACGCGGGTTCTCACCCAGGCGCTCCGCGCGGGCTGTTCGTGGAACAGTCCCATCTCGCCGAAGAACTGGCCCTTGTTCAGGTAGGCCAGGACCATCTCGTTGCCGTCCTCGTCCTCGATCATCACTTCGACCGACCCGTCGATGATGTAGTACAGGCTGTCGGGCAGGTCGCCCGCATGAATCATCACGGTCTTGCCCGGCACGGTGCGCACGCGACAGTAGGTCAGAAAGCGATTGATCGCCGGAACATCACTCAGAGCTTTGCCAGTAGCAGCCATTGCAGTCTCTCCCCAATAAACCCGTTGAAGCCGAAATCCGTTTTAGCCCAACCCCCGTGCCCTGACCCGCTTTGGCGAAACAGCGCCCGAACCAGTGCGAGGAATATGTTGAATGCGGGAGCTACGGTAGTCGAAGCCCCGGGCAGCGTGAACTGGCACCTTCCGGATTTGTGATGCCCCTCACAAAGTACCGCCCCGGGGTGGCCGAAACCGCTGCAAAAAGGCCGACGGACCTGGCTCCAAGGGTAGGGGCTAGACCCGGTGGGCCACGGTCGTCATGAGCCGGGCCACCAGTTTCATGGCCGCCCGCACGGGCTCCGGCAGGTCCGTCCCGCCCAGTTCGCGGGCGAGGGCCCCGTGAGCGACTTCGTCGGTCCGCATCTGGCGGACGATCGCGCGGCTTGGCAGGTCGGCCGGGGGCAGGCGGTCCAGGTGTCCCGACAGGTGCTCTTCCACCTGCCGCTCGGTTTCCACCACGAAGCCGAGACCTGTCGCGTTGCCAAGCAACCCCGCGGCCGCGCCGAGGGCAAAGCTGCCGGCGTACCAGAGGGGCCCGAGGAGGCTGGTGTGACTGCCGAGTTCGCTGACCCGCTGCGCGCACCAGGCCAGGTGATCCTGCTCTTCCCGGGCGGCGTCGAGCAGGTTCTGCCGGACGGCGGGATCCCGGGTGGTGAGCGCCTGGCCCCGGTAGAGCGCCTGGGCCGCCACTTCACCCGCGTGGTTCACGCGCATCAGGGACGCGCCCGAGGCCCGCTCGCTGTCCGACAGGGACGGGCCGGGCAGGCCTGCCGCGGGGCTCGGCCGTGAAGACTTTGCCGGGGCGGCCAGCGTCCGGAGGCCGTTGTCGATCTCCGCCAGCAGGCTGTCGATGAGGTGGACGGTAGGCATTGGTCCGATTATGGTAGCGGGCCGCCGCGCCGGGCAACCCGGTCGGGACGGACAATTTTCTCCAGGGAGATCTGCAGCATGACGTACCTCAACGGCGAAACGGCCCGTTTCGCGGCGGCCGGTTTGCTGGGCCTGCTGGCATTGTCGGGCACCGCGGCCGTCCAGGCCCAGGTGGATACCGGCATGGCGGCCGTGGCGCCCACCGACAAGAAGGAAGACGCCGGCCCCTGGTCGGGCAAGCTGGCTGCCGGTTACGCGGAAACCAGCGGCAATTCGGAGAGTTCGGCCGCGAATTTCAAGGGCGAGGGACGCTACGACAAGGACCGCTGGCACCACATCCTCGGCGCCACGGCCGTCGGCACCAGCAGCGCCGCGGACCGGGATTCGGAGTCCGAGACCACGGCCGAGGCCTACTGGGCCGGCTACCAGGCCCAGTACGACATCACCGAGGCCATCTACGGCTTCGGTTCACTCGACTGGTACAAGGACCGGTTCAGCGCCTACGACCAGCAGATGTACGAAGCGGCCGGTATCGGCTGGCGCATCCTGCGGGGCGAGGTGCACTTCCTGGACGTCGAGGTCGGCGCCGGCGCGAAGCAGGCGGACCTGCAGAATGGCGAGAGCCAGGACGAGGCCATCGGCCTGCTGCGTGGCGTCTACACCTGGAAGATCAGCAAGAACGCCACGTTCGTCCAGAAGCTGGCAGTCCTCTCCGGATCGGACAACACCTATACAGAGAGCAATACCGAGCTCAAGGCCGGCATCATCGGCAACCTGAGCATGGTCCTGGGGTACACCTACAAGCACAATTCGGACGTGGAAATCGACACCACCCTGATCACCCCCCGGCCCTACGACAAGACCGATACCTACACGACGATTTCTCTGGAATACGGCTTCTAGCCCAGTCCCGGCAGCGTCCCGGGGGGGGTCCGGCACCCCCGCCAGGCGGCCGGGCGGGGGCCGGCCGGACCCGCCCC
>JBEBHH010000037.1:0-34105 GCA_040080965.1 Gammaproteobacteria bacterium
TCCTACGCCACTTCAGCCGAGGGCATCTCGCAGCCCACCTTGAGCGGCAGCGTCGCCTCGTCGAACAACGCATCCACTTCGGCCTGGGTTGCCAGCTGAGCCGCCTTGCGCGTCAGCTGCGGCGTCAGGTGGGGAGCGACGAGCGCCACGAAATCCACCATGTAGCGGCGGAGGACGGAATCGCGCCGGAAGCCCAGCCAGGTGGTCACCCGGGGGAAGAGCCCTTCGGCGGAGACCGCGGTCAGGTCCTTCTGGTCCTGGCACTCGTAGGCCATCGGCGCCACGATGCCCACGCCCATGCCCATCCGCACGTAGGTCTTGATGATGTCCGCGTCCCGGGCCGTGAAAACCACGTTGGGCTCCAGGCCCTGCTCCGCAAAGGCCTTCTTCAGTGACGATTCGCCGGTGGTGCCGAAGACGTAGGTCACCAGCGGGTGGCCTGCCAGTACGGGCAGCGTCAGGTTCTTCACGCCCGTCAGCGGGTGACCGTTGGGCACGAGGATGATCCGGTCCCAGCGGAAACAGGGCAGCAGCACGAGACCCGGGAACAGCTGGCGTGACCCGGTGGCGATCGCGAAGTCCACCCGGTTGGCAGCCACCAGCTCGGCGATCTGCTCGGACGTGCCCTGGTGCAGCTCCAGGTTGATCTTCGGGTAGCGTTCGCGGAATTCCTTGATCACGTCAGGCAGCACGTGGCGCGCCTGGGTGTGGGTCGTGCCGATGGACAGCGTGCCTTCCTGCTCGCCGGAAAGGTCGCTGGCCAGGTTCCGGATGTTCTCCGCCTCGCGCATGATCCTGCGGGCCCGGGCGATCACGTCCCGGCCCGCCGGCGTGATGGCGGCCAGGCTCTTGCCCTTGCGGGTAAACAGCTGGACGCCCAGTTCCTGCTCCAGGAGCTTCAGCTGCTTGCTGATACCGGGCTGGCTGGTGTACAGGCGCTCGGCCGCCGCGGTGATATTCAGGCCGCTGTCGGCAATGGCGACCAGGTACTTGAGCTGCTGCAAGGTCATAAGTCAGTTATATAGCCAGAGGTTACAAGACCCTGTCAATCGTCTATTTTTTTCTTGGCCGACAGGAGGTTATCGTGCCGCGACCGGCACGATTCCCGACCCCCGCGTTGTCCTATGGTTCCCAGGCCTTATGCACTACCTGCCGATCTTTGCCGCCCTGACCGGACAGCCCTGCCTCGTGGTGGGTGGCGGCCTGGTGGCCGAGCGCAAGGTGCTGCAACTGCTGGCGGCGGGCGCCCGGGTAACCGTGAATGCGCCGGACCTGACGCCGGGACTGGAGGCCGCCCGGGCCGCGGGGCGGATCGACGTCGAGCGCCGGGCCTTCGATGCGGCGCTCATTCCCCGTCAATTGCTCGTCATCGCCGCCACGAACGACCGGGCCGTCAATCACGCCGTCGCGGAGTCTTCCCGGGCGGCGCTGCGGCTCTGCAACGTGGTGGATGACCCCGCCGTCTCCACCTGGATCAGTCCCTCCATCGTGGACCGTTCGCCCCTGCTGATCGCCGTGTCGAGCGGCGGCCAGGCCCCGGTGCTGGCCCGCCTGGTGCGGCAGCGGCTCGAGCGCTGGCTGCCGGCGCGCCTGGCGGACCTCGCTGCCTGGGCCGGCAGCTGGCGCGAGCGCGTGAAGGCGGCGCTGCCCGACGTGACGGCCCGTCGGCGCCTGTGGGAAGACGTGCTGGCCGGCGTGCTGGACGCGCGCACGGGTCCGGCCCAGGCCGTGATCGACGGCCGCACGGCCGAGGCCGACGCGGCGCTGCTCCGCCTGCTCGACGGCCAGCCCGGCGCGCCGGGAACCGGCGGCGAAGCCTGGATCGTGGGCGCGGGCCCGGGCGATCCCGGCCTGATCACCGCCAGCGGCCTCCACTGCCTGCAGCACGCCGACGTGGTCCTGCACGACCGGCTCGTAGCGCCCGCCCTCCTCGCCTTCGGCCGCCGGGACGCGGAGTTCATCGACGTCGGCAAGACCGGCGGCGGAACGTCCACCGCCCAGGCCGACATCAACCGCCTGCTCGTCGACCGGGTCCGCGCGGGGCAGCGCGTCTGCCGGCTGAAAGGCGGCGATCCCTACGTGTTCGGCCGCGGCAGCGAGGAAGCCCTGGCGCTGGCGGCGGCCGGCCTGCCATTCCGGGTGATTCCGGGCGTCACGGCTGCCAGCGGCTGCGGCGCCTTCGCAGGCATCCCGCTGACGCACCGCCAGGCGGCGCACGCCGTGACCTTCGTGACGGCGCACCTCGGCGCGGGCGCGGAGGAACCGGACTGGCAGCGGCTTGCGGGCCTGGGCCAGACGCTCGTCGTCTACATGGCGGGACGACGCCTGGCGGAAGTCAGCGACGCCCTGCGCCGCCACGGCAGGCCTGGCGCCACGCCCGCCGCCGTGGTCATGGCCGGCACGACCAGCGACCAGCGCGTGGTGACCGGCACGCTCGCCAGCATCGCGGGGCAGGCCGCGGCCGCGGGCGTGTCCTCACCGGCAATTCTCTACGTCGGTGACGTCGTCGCGCTGCGCGACCGGCTGGACTGGTTTCGACCCGCTGCGGGCACCGCGGCCTACAATGCATCAACGTCAGGAGCTCCCCGATGATCTACAACAACATCCTGGAAACCATCGGCGATACGCCAGTCGTGCGCCTGAACCGCATCCCGCCGAAGCACGTCGAGATGTACGTGAAGGTGGAGGCCTTCAATCCCGGCGGCTCCGTAAAGGACCGGCTGGCCCTTGCAATCATCACCGATGCCGAACGGCGCGGCGTGCTCAAGCCGGGCCAGACCGTCATCGAGGCCACCTCGGGTAACACGGGCATCGCCCTTGCCATGGTCTGCGCCCAGAGGGGCTATCCGTTCGTGGCGACGATGGTGGAGACGTTCTCCATCGAGCGCCGGAAGATCATGCGGGCCTTCGGCGCGAAGGTGCTGCTTACGCCAGCCGCCGAACGCGGCTCCGGCATGGTCCGGCGCGCCGAGGACCTGGCGCGCCGGCACGGCTGGTTCCTCGCCCGGCAGTTCGAGAATCCCGCGAATCCCGCCTGGCACCGCCAGACCACGGGCCCCGAGATCCTCAAGGACTTCGCCGGCCGGCCGCTGGACTTCTGGGTCACCGGGTGGGGCACGGGCGGCACGCTGACCGGCGCCGGTGAAGTGATCAAGGCGGCGCGGCCGGGCGTCCGCATCGTCGCCACCGAACCTGCCGGCGCATCGCTGCTGGGCAGGAAGGAGTGGAAACCCCACAAGATCCAGGGCTGGACACCGGACTTCCTGCCGGACGTCCTGAATCCGAAAGTCTATGACGAGCTCGTCACCGTCACCGACGACGAGGGCAAGGAGAACGCGCTGCGGCTCGCCCGGGAGGAAGGCATCTTCGTCGGCCTGTCCGCCGGCGCGACGCTCGCGGCGGGCCTGAAGGTGGCGGAGAAGGCGCCGCCGGGATCCTCGATCCTGGTGATGCTGCCCGATACCGGCGAGCGCTACCTGTCGACCTTCCTCTTCCAGGAAATTCCCGAGGGCTCGGACGACGAATGGCTCGCCAGCATCGAGGGCGGAAAATCCGCCTGATCGCGCAGCATGACCCCGGACTTCACCAGCCTCGTGACGCCGCTCTGGTGCCTGCACTGGACCGGCTCGCGCCTGCCTGACGCGACGCTGGACGCACTTCGTGAATCCGGCGTGGTGCTGGATACCTGCCTCCGGCAGCTCGCCTTCGGGGTGGCGGCCCCGCCAGCTTTCCGGCCGGCCGCCCAGCCAATCAACGGCGCTGCGGCCTACCGGCTGCTGCTCGAGGTGGCCAGTGGACTGCGGAGCGCCGTGCCCGGCGAGACGAACGTAGCCGGGCAGTTCCGGCGGGCCTGGGAAGCCTCGGCACAATACCTGCCGGAGGAACACCGCTCGCGCCTGCAGCCCGTCGTCCAGGCGCTGCAGGCGGACACGCGGGCATTGCGCGCCAGCCACCTGCAGGGCGTGGCAGGCGGGTCCTACGGCAGCCTCGTCCGGGAACTGCTGGCGCCGCGCAGAGACGCGCGCGTACTGTTCATCGGTACCGGCGAACTCGCGCGCTCGATGCTGCCGCTCTTCCGCGCCTGGGACGTGGGCGCGTGGAACCACCGCTCGCCGAACCACCGGGCCCGGACGCCGCTGGACGGCGTGAGCCGCTGGTTCGCCAGCGACGACGCCGACGCGGCCGCCGCCTGGGCCACCGACATCGTGTTCACGACGCCCGCCGATCCAGCCCACGATGCCGCGTGGCGCGACCGGCTGGCCCGGCAACCGCCGCGATCGCTCGTGCATCTCGGCCGCCGCCGCGGTGCCGGGCCTGCCTGGGACCTGGTCCCGGCGAGCTTCGACCTGGACGACGTGTTCAACCTGGCCGGCGCGCGGGACCGGCAGCGCAGCCGGCAGCTGGCCTGTGCCTTGCGGGCCTGTGCCGCGCTCGTGGACGAACGGCTCTCCGGTGCGCATGCGCCCGGTCAGCGGCTGGCGAGCGCCTGACGTTCGCCGCAGCCCGGGTAAGGCCAGACACCATGCATCGACTGAGGCTCGGCACCCGCGGCTCCCTGCTGGCGATGGCGCAGAGCCGGCTCGTGGCATCGGCCCTCGGGCGCCTGCACACGGATCTCGCCGTGGATCTCGTCAGCGTCATCACCCGCGGTGACCGGAACCTGGACGTGCCCCTGCAGGACGTGCGGGATGCCTCCTTCTTCTCTGCCGAACTGGACGATGCACTGCTCGGCGGCGACGTGGATTTCTGCGTGCACTCGCTCAAGGACCTTCCCGTCGTCCGGCACGCCGGGATCGTCTGCGCCGCGCTGCCGCCCCGCGAGAACCCGCGGGATGTCATCGTCTGGCGCGGCGACGTGCCGGCGCGCCTGGCCGCGGGCGAGACGCTGCGTGTCGGCTCGTCTTCGCTCCGGCGCCAGGGCAACGTGGCGGACTGCCTGGCCTGGGCGCTGCCTGCGGCGGGCCGCCCCCCGCAGGTCGCATTCCTGCCGGTGCGCGGCGCCGTGGACGCGCGCCTCGCGCGGCTCCAGCTCCCGAACGCCATGCCGGAGGCCCTCGATGGTGTCGTGCTCGCGCTCGCCGGGCTGGCCCGGCTGTGGAGCGATCCCGCCGCCCGCGCGGCGCTCGAACCGCTGCTCCGGGGCGTGCGCTGGATGGTGCTGCCGCTCACCCGGTGCCCGGCGGCAGCCGGCCAGGGCGTGCTGGCTGTCGAGTGCCGGGCCGGCGACGAGCCGGCCCTGGAGCTCCTGCGCGGTCTGCACGATCCGGCGACCGCGGAACTCGTGGCGATGGAAGAGGCCGCCGTAGACGGCAGCGAGCCCCAGGACAGGCCGGCGCTGGGCGCAACGGCGATCCGGCACGGGGAACTGGGACCGGTCTGCTTCGTGCGGGGCGCCACGGCGTCCGGCCTCGTCGAACGGCTGGACTGGAACCGGCCCCCGGTGCCGCGCGATGCCGTCGGCTTCGATGGCATCGCCTGGCAACGCGCGTGCTCCCGGGTGCCCTTGGGCCCCCTGCCGGAACTGGCGCGCCTCGCGCCGGACGCTGCCGTGTTCGTCGCCTACTGGCACGCCCTCCAGCACCACGCGGTGCCTGCGGGCGCGCGGCTCTGGGTGAGCGGCGTGGAAAGCTGGCGACGCCTCGCGGCGCTGGGTTTCTGGGTCGAGGGCTGTGGCGACAACCTGGGCTTCGATGCAGTTCGCGCCACGCTCGAATGCCCGGTGCTCGGGCTGCCACCGCTGGCGGCGTGGACGGCGCTCACCTACCGCTGGGCCGTGCCCGGCTGGTGCGATTCCGGCGTGGGCACCGTCGTCCCGACCTACGACATCGAGCCGCCCGCTGACCGGGACCTGCTGCGCGGCCTGCATACATCGGCTGCGCGGGCGACGCACTTCTACTGGAGCAGCGCCGAGCAGTTCCACGCACTGCGCCCGTCGCTACCTGCTGGCGCCAGCCATGCCTGCGGCGCCGGCAAGACGCTGCGGGCGCTGCGTGCCGCGGGCGCCGACGCCCTGCCGTTCCCCAACGGCCACGAATGGCAGCGGTGGCTCCAGTGATGAACCGGCCCGTCCGCCTGCGGCGCAGCCGGGACAACCGGCACATCCGGGAACTGACCCGCACGGTGCGGCTGCACCGTGAGCAGTTCATCCAGCCCCTGTTCGTCGTCGAAGGCCTTGGCGCGCGGGAAGCCGTGCCGGGACTGCGCGACGTGTGGCGCGAGACGCCGGCGAGCCTGCTCCGCCAGGTCGAGGATGACCTGGAGCATGGCATCACCAAGTTCCTGCTGTTCGGCGTGCCGGGCGAAAAGCGGGACAGGGATTTCTCACAGGCCGCCACCAGCGCGCGCATCGCCGAGGTAAAGGCGCGCTTCGGCGACGCGGTCTGGCTGGCGACGGACGTGTGCCTGTGCTCGTACACCACCCACGGCCACTGCGGCATCCTGGCGGACGACCGGAGCCACCTCGACAACGACGTGACCGTCGCGGCGCTCGCGGCGGCGGCACTGGATTTCGCCCACGCAGGGGCGGACTGCGTGGCGCCCAGCGACATGCAGGACGGCAGGGTGGCGGCGATACGCTCCGCCCTGGACAGCGCCGGATTTCACCGGCGCGCGCTGATGAGCTACGCGGCGAAATTCCATTCGGCGTTCTACGGCCCGTTCCGCGTGGCCGCCGACTCGGCGCCGGACAAGGCGAATCCGCTGAAGGACCGCGCCTCCTACCAGATCGACCCGGCCCGGCCCGACGACGCCCTGCTCGCCGCGCGGCGTGACGAGGCCGAGGGCGCCGACATCCTGATGGTGAAGCCGGGGCTGCCCTACCTTGATGTCCTCGCGCGGCTGTCGGCCGAAATTCCCCTGCCCTGGGCCGTCTTCCAGACCAGCGGCGAGCAGGCGGGCATCGACCTGCTGGCGGCGCAAAACCTTGCGGATCCGGTGAGGGCACAGCTGGAGACGTGGACGGCCTTCGCACGGGCTGGCGCCAGCATGATCATCAGCTACGCCGCGCGGCGGGCGCCGTTGTACCTGGACCAGGAACGGAGCGCACCGTGACCCGCTCGGACGACCTGTTCGCCCGGGCCCGGGCGGTTACACCCGGAGGCGTGCACTCGCCCGTCCGTGCCTTTGGCCGCGTCGGCGGCACGCCGGTGTTCATCCGCGGCGCGCAGGGCTGCCGGCTGACCGACGTCGACGGCCGGGACTACGTGGATTTCTGCATGGCGTTCGGGCCGCTGATCCTCGGCCACGCGCACCCGCGGGTGCTCGCCGCGGTCACCGACGCGGCCAGCCGCGGCTGGAGCTACGGCGCTGCGGAAGCGGGCTCGCTGGAGCTCGCGGAGCTCATCACGGGCCGGCTGCCCTGGGTGGAGAAGCTGCGCTTCGTCAATTCAGGCACCGAGGCCGTGATGTCCGCACTCCGGCTCGCGAGAGCCGCCACCGGACGCACGGCCGTCATCAAGTTTGACGGCTGCTACCACGGGCACGTGGACTCGATGCTGATCCGCGCCGGCTCCGGGCTGGCTGGCGCGGGCGTCGGCGGCGTGGCGGACAGCGCGGGCGTGACGCCCGCGGTCGCCGCCGACACGCTGGTGCTGCCCCTGGATGACATCGGGGCCCTGGAGGGACTGTTCGCCGCCTGCGGGGAGCAGATCGCCGCGGCGATCATCGAGCCGCTGCCGGCGAACCACGGCCTGCTGCCCCAGCGGCAGGAGTTCCTCGACGCGCTGGCCTGGCGGTGCCAGCAGCACGGGGCGCTTCTGATCTTCGACGAGGTCATCACGGGCTTTCGCACCGGCTTCGGCGGCATGGCCGGGATCACGGGCATTCGTCCCGACCTGGTGACGTACGGCAAGATCATCGGCGGTGGCTTTCCTGTCGGGGCCTACGGCGGCCGGCGGGAAATCCTGGATCTCGTCGCGCCCCTCGGTCCCGTGTACCAGGCGGGAACGCTGTCCGCGAACCCGGTGGCGATGGCTGCCGGACTCGCCACGCTGCGCGAGCTTGCCGACGGCACGGCCTATCTCGCGCTCGAGGACAGCGGGCGCATGCTGGACGAACTGCTGCGGGACATTCCGGGCCTGCGGCTGCAGCGCTTCGGCTCGCTCTTCTGGATCGTGCTGGACGATGCGCCGGCACCGGGCCCGATCCGCACGCCTGCCGGCCTGACGGCATCCGCCGTCGCCCGCTTCCCGGCGTTCTTTCACTCGGTTCTGGAAGCCGGCCTCTACCTGCCCCCGAGCCCCTACGAGGTGGGCTTCCTCTCCACCGCCCACACCGACGACGACCTCCGGGCCCTCGCCGCCGCCATCGAGACAGGCGCGACAGGTGCCGGACCTTAGTTGTTGGGTTTCTTTAGGCGGAGACGATTCGGAAGGTCACGGTCGCCGTGGCACAGAGGTGCTCCTGGCCACCCTCCAGCGTGAGCAGCTCCACGCTGGCGACGCCCACGGTTCCGCCAACCTTCACGACACCGCCCTTCGCCACGAGCCGTTCGCCTTTCGCAGGGGCGAGGAAATTCACGTGGAGGCTGATCGTCACGACAGCCCGCCCTGCTGGCAGCACGGTCGTGACCGCGCCGCCGGCCGCCAGGTCGGCGAGCCCGCTGATCACGCCGCCGTGAAAGTAACCCTTGAACTGGAGCAGGTCGTCGCGCCGCCCGATGGCGAGGTGCACGCGGCCCGGCTCCGCCCGGATGACCTCGATGCCCGCCGAGCCGGTGGCTCCTCCGGCCAGTGCCAGGACCCGCTCGGCGAGCTGGGCCTCGGTGGCGGGAGCGCTCACCCGGTCACTCCAGCGGCTCCACGAACGTCCGCCGGTGTTCCGGCGCCGGGAAGGGCTCCGGCCAGAACTCGACGATACGGAGGATCTTTCCGTAAGCAACTGAAAAGAATGATATTGCCCGGTCCGTCCGCGACCCGTCGGTGACGGTCACGTCGGACACCGCCTGGCCGTCGCCAGCCACGATCCGGTGCACGGCGAACTCCCACCGTCCGGCCGCCGGATAGGCCGCATTCATCGCCGCATACCGGTCCCGCCCTCGGATCCGTTCGCCGGACTGGGGCCACTCGAGCACGAAATCGTCGGCGAGCACCGTGCCCACGGCGCCGAAGTCGTTGGTGGCCATCAGCGCCCAGTACCGCTCGACGACAGTCTCCGCGGCGGGCGGCTCGCCCGCGCGCAACCTGAGGACTTCCGCAACGAGGTCGTCCCGGGACAGTGCCGTCAGGTTCCGGTCTTCAGTCGCCATGGGATTCATCCTATCCTCCCGCCATGACCATCCGCAAAGCCTACGCCGGCACCCCCGCCGGCCAGATCCACTACCGCCACGTGCCCGGAAAGGTTGATTGCACGCCTCTGGTCTTCCTCCACCGGACACCGGCCAGCTCCGCCACCTTCGAGCCCATGATGACGGCCATGACGGGTGACCGTCCGCTCTACGCCTTCGACACCCCGGGCTTCGGCGGCTCCTTCGACCCGGGCGGCTTCCCGGTGATCACCGACTACCGGGACTGGCTGACCGCCGCGATCGACGACGCCGGCATCGACCGCTTCCATATCTACGGTCACCACACTGGCACGCACATCGCCACCGAGCTCGCGGCGCTGTGGCCGGACCGGGTGCAGTCACTGATGCTGAACGGCATGGCCTATCTCACCGACGCCGAGCGGGAATCGTTCAAGAAGATGGTCGGCCCGGCCCAGGCACCGGATCCCGACGGCGCCTACCTCGCGCCCCTGTGGACGCTCATCCGCAGCCTGTTCCCCGTGTGGGATCCCGAACTCGTCCACCGGGAGTTCGTCGGGGCGCTCCGCGCGACGCGGGGCAGGGACCAGGGCTTCCGCGCGATCTGGAACCAGGATTTCGTGGCGGTGCTGAAGCGGGTCCGCTGCCCGCTGCTGGCCGTGTCGGCCAGTGACGACTTCTTCCTGCCGTTTCTCGAGCGCGTGAAATCCAGTCACCCGCTCGCACGCACAATCGTGCAGAACTCCGCGAAGGTGGCGTCGCCGGAGCTGGACACGGCGATGTCGGTGCGCGTGGTGCGGGACTTCATCGCGGACGTGGAGTCCGGCAAGCTGGCATCGTCCGTCAGCTAGCCGTCTGACGGGCCCGCGTTCCGCCGGGCCAGCCACCAGGCGACGATGGCGAGCGCCCCCACGGCGACCACCATCCCGTACGCCAGGAACATCCCGGTGGAAAACCCCAGCGCGATACCCCGGGTGATATTCAGCACGGCGTGCCACACCACCGCCACCAGGATGCTGCGCGTCCGCTCCCACAGGAACGTGAGCCAGATGGAGGCCGAGAGTATGCCCAGGCCAAAGCCGAGGAACTGGGGCAGGCCGAACTCGGGGCGGCCAAGGAAGAACGGCAGGTGCCAGAGCCACCAGACCGGGAACAGCAGCAGCGTGGCTGGCAGACGGCGAAAGCGCCCGAGCATCTTTGGCAGCAGGTAACCCCGCCAGCCCGGCTCCTCGCCGAGCGCCTGCAGGATGGCGCCGACGAGCACCAGGTCCAGCACCGCGTGCAGCGTGCCGAGCCGGCCACTGGCCAGGGCATCCAGGGACGGCGGCGAACCGGTCTGGATCGTGACAATAACGCCGGCCAGCACGAGGAAGGCGACAGGCGACAACAGGGTCAGGGCCCAGGCGCCCCGGCCGGCCTGGCGGAGGCGCCAGTCCGTCAGGTTCCGCCAGAAAGCGGCGACCCCGTCCGGGCCCGCCGTGCGCCGGAGCACCACCCAGGCCGCGATGAAGGGCCCGAAGGCGCCAACCGCTTCCCAGGCGTCGGGCAGTCCAAGGTCCACCAGCCCGCGCTTCTGGAGCAGCAGGGGCAGGACCGTGACCCAGGTCCAGGCGTATGCCAGGGCGATGTAGGCGAGCAGCGGCCATTTGCGCATGGACGGAAGGCTAGCCCGAAGCCGGAACTGCGTCACGCCCGGACGCTGCCCTGTTCAAGATCCGGTCAAACGGACCGATACAGCAGAGCACTTCTCCGGGATATGGCTTCATGGAAACCTTCGACCTGCTGGTCATCGGCAGCGGACCTGGCGGCCAGCGCGCGGCCATCCAGGCGGCAAAACTGGGCAAGCGGGCCGCCGTCATCGAGCGCCGGGAGATCGTCGGCGGCGTCACCGCCCACACCGGGACCATTCCAAGCAAGACGCTCCGCGAGGCAGTGCTCTACCTGTGCGGCTGGCGGGAAAAGGGCATCTACGGCCGCAGCCACCGCGTGAAGGCCGACATCACGGCGGAGGACCTGCTCGAGCGGCTGCACATCACCGTCCGCCACGAGATCGAGATCATCCAGCACCAGCTGTCGCGCAACGGCGTGCAGGTGATCAGCGGCCTGGCAAAGTTCCTGGACCCGCACACGGTGCAGGTCACCAACGCGACGGGGCAGACGGCCGACTACCGGGCCAAGGCCATCGTGATCGCGACGGGGACCGTCCCCCACCGTCCGTCCAATATCCCCTTCGACGACGAGACCATCATCGACAGCGACGGCCTGCTGCAGATCAAGAAGGTCCCGCGGTCCATGGTCGTCATCGGCGCCGGCGTGATCGGCGTGGAGTACGCCACCATCTTCAGCGCGCTCGACGCGCGCATTACCCTCGTGGATTCACGCAATACGATCCTGGACTTCGTGGACAGCGACATCGTCGACGAGTTCAAGCACGACCTCCAGTCCCGCGGCATCCAGCTGCGCCTGGGCGAGGACGTGGAGCGCGTCGAGAAGGGCGCCGACGGCAGCGTCATCACCCACCTGAAGAGCGGCAAGCGGATCCGCAGCGACCTGCTCATGGCCGCCTCCGGGCGCATGGGCGCCACGGCCGAGCTCGACCTGGAGAAGGCCGGCCTGAAGGCGGACGACCGGGGCCGGCTCACGGTCGAGCTCACCTACCAGACGGCCGTGCCCCACATCTACGCCGTGGGCGACGTCATCGGCTTTCCCGCGCTGGCCTCGACCTCGGCCGAGCAGGGCCGGCTGGCGGCCTGCCACGCCTTCGCGGCGAAGGAAGAAAGTGCGCCGGAGTACTTCCCGCTGGGCATCTACGCCGTGCCGGAGATCAGCATCGTCGGCAAGACCGAGCAGCAGCTCCGCAAGGAAGGGATTCCCTACGAGACCGGCGTGGCGCGGCTGCGCGAGACTGCCCGGGGCCAGATCCAGGGCGTGCAGGAAGGCCTGCTGAAGCTGCTCTTCGGCCTGAAGGACCATAAGCTGCTGGGCGCCCATATCGTCGGCGAGGGCGCCACCGAACTCATACACATCGGCCAGGCGGTGCTGGCCCATGGCGGGACCCTGGAATACTTCGTCGGGGCCGTCTTCAACTACCCGACCTTCGCCGAGGCGTACAAGATCGCGGCGCTCGACGCCTGGAATCGCGTCCGCGTGTAGGTTAAGAATGGGGACATGCCTCATTTGCGCATTGCGCAAATGAGGCATGTCCCCATTTCATCCCCTATCATGGCGACGCCTTTCGCCTGACCGGGATGTCTTCCATGCGCTTCGTCAAACGCCTGCTGCAGGGCCTCCTGGCCCTGATCGTCCTGGCCCTTGTCGGGTCGTTCATCGCCCAGCCGACGCTGACTACCCGGCTCATCGGCCTTGCCTTCGGCGGGGACCAGGGTCCCCGGCAGCTGGTCGCGGGCGGTACCGTGCCGCCACTCGCCGTCGCGGCCGAGGGCCAGCGTACGATCCCTGCGGAGGCCCTGGAGAAGGCCGTCGCCTGGGGCGGGACCATGGAGTCCCACGCCCTGCTCGTCTGGCAGGGCGGCGCCCTGCAGCTGGAGCACTACTACCCGGGCCATGACGCCAGCTCCATCACGCCCACCCAGTCCATGCACAAGTCGGTGCTGGCGCTGCTGATCGGCATCGCCATAGACCAGGGGCTGATCAGGTCGGTGGATGACACTGCCGCCACCTACATCGAGGAGTGGCGGAGCGACGAACGCAGCAAGATCACGATCCGGCAGATGTTGCAGCAGGCCAGCGGCATCGACTTCCCCGGCTTCACGGGGTTGCTCCAGATGACCCTGGGCGGCGACGTGGCGCCATTTACCTTCAGTCGCGGGATCGTCGAGCCGGGCGGCCGACGCTTCGAGTACAACAACCTCAACCCCGAGGTGCTCGGCATCCTCATCCAGCGGGTCAGTGGCAAACCCTACAGCCAGTACCTAGCCGAGAACCTCTGGCAGTACGTGAGCGAAGCGGAGGGCAAGGTGCTGATCGATTCCGAGAAGCACGGAATCCCCATCACCTTCTGCTGCCTCGATGCACCGGCGCGCAGCTGGCTGCGCTTCGGGCTGCTCCATCTCAACGGCGGACGCGTGGGCGACCGGCAGGTCGTGCCGGCCCAGTGGATGAAGGACGTCATCACGCCCTCCCCCACGAACCCCAACTACGGCTATTTCACCTGGCTTGGCACGACCTGGCAGAAGGTCAGGCCCTACAACTCCAAGTCCTCGGCCACGGCGTTCCACTCGGAGCCGTTCGCTGCCCCGGACGTGATCTTCTTCGACGGCTTCGGCGGCCAGCGCGTCTACATCGTGCCCTCGAAGCAGCTCGTGATCGTCCACACCGGCCCGCTGCGCCAGGACTGGGACGACGCGATCCTGCCGAACATGATCATCCGGGCGCTGCCGTGAGCATGTAGGAGCGCCATGCAGCAAACGAGACTACGCGGCATCGGATTCATGCTCGTGGCAGTCGCCTGCTTCGCGGGCATGGACGCGGTGCTGAAGGTGCTGTCCGCGTCCTACCCCGCCCTGCAGGTGGGCGCCCTGCGGGGCGCATCGTCCCTGCCCTTCGTGCTGGCGTCCGTGGCCGTGACGGGCCGCTGGCGGGAGCTGAAGGTGGTGCGCTGGGAGCTGCACCTGGTGCGCGGCGTGCTGGCGCTGGTCATGTTGTGGGGCTTCGTGGCCGCCGTCAGCGTGCTGTCGCTGGCCGATGCTTACGCCATCTTCTTCATCGCGCCGCTGATCGTCACGGTGGCGGCAGTCCCGTTGCTCAAGGAACACGTGGACTGGCGGCGCTGGGTGGCCATCGGTGTCGGCCTGTCGGGCGTGCTCTGGATGCTGAAGCCCGGCGGCTCGGCGCTGAACATCTACGGCGCGCTCGGTGCGCTGGCTTCGGCTGTCGCCTACGCCTTCGCCTCCGTGTCGGTGCGCGTGATGACAAAGACCGAGAGCACCGTGGCACTGGTGTTCTGGTTCCTCGTGCTGCTCACCGTCTTTGCGGGCCTTCTGTCGTTGCGCGGGTGGGTGCCACTCCGTGCGGATCACTGGCCATACTTCGCGCTGCTCGGGGTGTTCGGGGCCCTGGGCCAGCACTTCATCACGGAGGCGTTCCGCAACGCGCCGGCCTCCGTCATCGCGCCCTTCGAGTACACGGCGATGCTCTGGGCCGTCGCCATCGACTGGGTCTTCTGGAACACCTGGCCCGCCAGCCGCATCTGGCTGGGGGCGGCGCTCGTCATTGCCTGCGGCCTTTACCTGATCTGGCGGGAACGGCAGCAGAACCACGAGGTGGCGGCGGCCGGGGTGGCGGACACACCGGTGCCCTGACAGCCGGCACGGGCTCCTTCAGTTCTCGTCCCGGGCACCGGCCGGGGGCGTGGCGCCCTCATCCGCGGGTACCGGGAGAACCGGCGCGTCCGGGGGCTTGCCGCCGAACACGGCGATCCGGGGCTTGCGTGTCGTGCCGCGGATCGCAAAGGGCACGCCAACGAGACCGTTCAACAGGTCCACTGTGCCATGGGCGTCGATCCTGCGATTGAAGACCGTGCCCTCGCCCGTCGCGGCGAAGGAGTCCGCCCGGGCCTCGATGTCCGTAAAGCGCAGCACGGGACCCTCGCCCGTATTCTGCAGTTCCATGCTGCCGGTCATCGATTGCAGTGTGGTCTGCCCGTCGTGTTGCAGTCCCAGGGTGCGGATGGCCTTGTCCACGTCGAGGCGCAGCAACGTGGCGGGGGCAATGGTGAACTCCGTCAGCAGCCGCAGCGACCTGGCCAGCTCGGCAGCGGTCCTGCCCTGCGCCGAAACCGTCGTGCGCCCGTTGGCCTCACCTCGCACGGGCGATATCCGGTTGAGCGATGCAACGGCGCTGGCAACTTCGATGTCACGGGGCTCCAGCGTCCCGCCGAGGACCAAGAGGCCGTCGTCGCGGGTGGTCAGCAGGACAATGCCGTTGGCGGTGCCCGAGCCGAAGGCCGCACGCGTCCGCCACCGGTCAGCATCGCCCTCCCGCGCGAGCGTCAGCCGGGCGGCCGTTGCAGACGCGGCCCGCCGCACTTCCGCGTACCGGGGCCGCCAGCCGGGATCGAAGTCGACCTCTCCTTCGATCGGCAGTGACACGTCCGTCCGGGAGATCCAGGTGACGCCGCGGAAGCGGACGTGGCCGACCGGCAGCCTGCCGGGGTCGTCACTCTCCGGCCCGGACCGGGCCACTCCGGGCCGGCCGCGCAAGGCCGCCAGCGACACGGCCGGAATCACTGCGCCATCCACCTCGATGCGATCCAGGCAGATCTCCCGCCGAAGCAGGGTGCTGCCCACGTCCAGGACCGCGACGAACTGCCGGATGGTGATCGGCTGGTCGTGGTGCGTGCTGAACTCCAGGACCGTCAGCGCCGGCGCCGGCAGCAGTTGCCAGCTGGCCGAGCCAATGGCCGCCTGGACGCCGAAGCGCAGCCCGATCTCCCTGACGAGGCCCTGGCGCAGGCGGTCGCCGCGAGGCGCGAGCACCCACCCGGCCATCGCCACGCACGCCAGCGCCGCGAAGACAGCGACGACGGCGATACCGCGCTTGCGTCGGTGATCCACGGGCAGCTCCTGCCCGGGACAGCCGGGCGGGATCCAGCATACCCCCGGGGACGCGCCGCACCGGACTCGCAATCGTTGGTGCGCCACCGCACTGACCCGCGAGGCGAATACCATCAGAATCTGTGTTCATGTGTGTCGGCGTAACCAGCATGCTGATGCGACCGCGCCGCGCCGGCCAACGCATTGGCCCGCGCGGCGTTTCCCTGTATGGCCTCCCTGTACTGGCCAGCCTCGTGCTGGTGACGGGCTGCAGTACGCTGCCGACCATCACGCCGGATATGGAGCGGCCCCACGGGACACCGGTACAGGTAGAAGGTGCCCAGGGACCCCTGTCGCCCGCCCGGAGCAAGGCCATCGTCGACCGACTGAAGGCCGGTGGCAAGGAAACGAACATCTTCGACATTCACCTGGCCGTCGAAGAGGACATTGCGGGCAGCCCGCTGACCGCCGGCAACAAGGTGGCCCTCCTGCAGGACGGCCCCACCACCTACAAGGCCATGATGGGCGCCATCGAATCGGCGCGCGACCACATCAACATGGAGACCTACATCTTCGACGACGACGATGTGGGCCAGCGCTTCGCCGAAGCCCTCATCGCGAAGCAGAAAGCTGGCGTGCAGGTGAACCTGATCCGCGACAGCGTGGGCACAATGGGCACGCCCGCCGAATTCTTCGCCTCGCTGACGGAAGCGGGCATCAATGTTCTGGAGTTCAATCCGGTCAATCCCCTGGCCACCCTGGCAGAGGGGTGGGACGTCAATGAGCGTGATCACCGCAAGCTGCTGGTCGTCGACGGCAAGGTCGCCTTCCTCGGCGGGATCAACATCAGCAGCGTCTACTCGGGAGGTTCGTTCAGCCAGTCGTCAAAGGTACCCGCTGATGGCCAGCTGCCGTGGCGTGACACCGACCTGCAGATCGAGGGCCCGGCGGTTGCCGAAGTACAGAAGCTCTTCGTCGGGACCTGGGAGAAGCAGAAGGGACCGCCGCTCGCGCCGCGGGACTATTTCCCGCAACCCAAACCCGAGGGCGGCGAGGTGGTGCGCATCATCGGCAGCTCACCCGACGAGCCCTTCAGCCTGATCTACGCCACGCTGATCTCGGCCCTGCACAGCGCGGAGACGGAGATCTGGATCACGAATGCCTACTTCGTGCCCGACCCCCAGCTCGTTACCGCACTCGAGGCAGCGGTCGCGCGCGGGGTCGACGTCAAACTGGTGCTACCGAGCAAGACGGACTCGTGGCTGGTGTTCCACGCCGGGCGCGCCAACTACACCGAACTGCTGAAGGCCGGCGTGAAGCTCTACGAGCGCCAGGATGCCCTCCTGCACGCCAAGGCTGCTGTCATCGACGGCGTCTGGTCCACGGTGGGTTCGACGAACCTGGACTGGCGCAGCTTCCTGCACAATGAGGAGGTCAACGCCGTGGTGCTCGGTGCGGGATTCGGCGACCGGATGCGGGCCGCGTTCCTCGCCGACCTGAAGAAGTCGGACGAAGTCACCCTCAAGAGGTGGAAGCAGCGGTCGGTCGACGTGCGGGTCAAGGAGCTGATCGGCCGGATGTGGGAATACTGGCTGTGACCCGGGCCGCCCGCCGGGCACTCGCCCTGTTCGCAGTGATGGCGATGACCCACCCGGCGGAAGCCCAGGATGCGGGCGCGCTGCGGGCCCGGCATGCGGAACTCACGCCGCAGCTGGCAAACAACCAGTTCCGGGAGCCCGTGTACCTCGAATCCAGCGACGAGTCCGGGGAGCTGCGGGGCGACATCTACGCGACGGTCACCTACTCCTTCGCCGTGGCGGGCGCGGCCCTGCGGGACAGGCGCCACTGGTGCGACATCCTCATCCTCCACCAGAACGTGAAGAGCTGCCGGGCCTCCGGGCCGCCCGCCACCGACGCGCTGGTCCTGAACATCGGCCGCAAGTACGACCGGCCGCTGGCCGACGCGTACCCCTTCGAGTTTATCTTCCAGGTGGCCGCGGACCGGGCGGATTACCTGCACGCAACGCTGACTGCCGACAATGGCCCCATGGGCACCAGCCGCTACCGCATCGACCTGGAGGTGGTTGCCCTGGACGCCGGACGCAGCTTCATCCACCTCTCGTACTCCTACGCCTACGGGACCGCCGCCCGCATGGCCATGCAGGGCTACCTGGCCACCATCGGGCGGGACAAGGTGGGCTTCACGGTCGTCGGCAGGCAGGAGGACGGGGAGCCCGTCTACACGGGCGGCACCCGGGGGGTGGTGGAGCGCAACACGATGCGCTACTACCTGGCCATCGAGGCGTACCTGGCCGCGCTGGATTCGCCGCCGCCGGAGCGACTCGAGAAGCGCCTGTCGGGGTGGTACGCGGGCGTCGAACGCTATCCCGTCCAGCTGCACGAACTGGAGCGGGACGAATACCTGGCCATGAAACGCAAGGAAGCCCGGCGCCGCTAGGTGCCGGGCTTCCCGAACAGTGCGTTAGGGTCAGAAGGTGTAGATGAAGCTTGCCGACAGGAGATCAACGTCGGCAATATCGACGTCAAAAATCTCGTACTCGGCGCGGATCTGGAACGACCCAATGTGGAACCTTGCGCCAATGCCATAGGCCATGTCGGTGCCATCGTCACTCACAGAATTGGTGCCGTCCGAGGCGTCTGCGTCCCAGGTAAAGGCACCCGCCTTGCCGAAAAGCCCCACGGGACCGAGGTTCACGCCAGCAAGGCCGAAGGCCGCAATGGCGTTCCCGTCCACCTCGGCACTGCCGTCAGCGGGACTGCCGAAATCCACGTACTCGATCTCGGCGCTCAGATCGACGAGCGGCACAATGCCGAAGTTGTAGCCGCCAATCAGCTTGTATGCGGTATCGTCGGCGTCGAATGACCCAAGGCCATCCACGTTGTCCACCGAGGCCTGGCCAATACCGGCGCCGATGTAAAAGCCGCTGTCCCCGCCCGCGTAGACCGGCGCAGACAGCATGGCCGCCGAAAGGATCCCGCCGGCCGCCAGCAATCGAACAGTATTCATGGAGGTCTCCGCCCCGGAATGATGCGTGGAGTGTAGAAGCCGCCAGAGCAACAAGGCAATAGCCGCTTGCCCATGAGTACAATCGACATGCAGGCCCGCCACCCCGAGGAAGCACGCGCCATGCCGGATCGCCGCCGATTCGCCCTCCTGCTCCTGACGGCCCTGGCACTGATGCCGTGTGCCAGGGGCGGGACCACCGCCACGCCGCTGTCCGGCACCTTCAACAACAGCCAGGACAACGCCTGCATCCAGGTCTCACTGTTCTTCTACCTGGCGGACTGCTCCTACGGGCGCTCCCGCGCGGTGATCGGGGGCCAGGAACTGCCCTGGGTCGGGCCGACGGTGAATCCCGTGTATTTCGCTCCCGGCAGCCCGCACGCCGTGCCGGGTTACGCCCCGAAGCCCGGTGACGACCGGATCAGGCCGGCGATGACGGGCAGCCTGACCATCGACGACCGGGGCACGAAGGACGCCAGCGACGACCTGATCAGCGGCGCCCTCACCGTGGGCCCGGCGGCGCGCAGCGTGGTGAGCAACATCAACTCCCAGGCCGGCCGGCCGCCGCGCCTGGTGGAGAAGTGGCAGGCCATCCGCCACACGCTCGCACCGACGGCAGTCGATGCCGCCACCCGCAACGACGCCGGGGGCTTCGACTACGTGATCGGCAAGCGCGGCTTCCCGGCTCTCCTGTGCCGCAAGGACGACTCCACTGACTGCTACACCAGCGCCCGCGCGCCGAAGACCACCGACGGCCCCGCCGGGGCCGACGTCTGGGCGGGACCGCCGGCGGACGGCATCGGCGTGGAACGCGCGCCCGTCTGGGGCGGCGGCAATCCGGGCGCGACCACCACCGCGGAGTTCGACGGCTATTCCTGCGCGGACGAGTTCGAGGGCAGGGAATGCCTGCACGCCAACGTGGCCTGGGGCAGCGACAAGGAGGATCCGGGCCTCGACAACCTCCTGCTGAAGGTCAGCACGGACAGCCGGAGGCGCATCCGGAGCGTCCGGGGCTTCTGGACGAACGAGTACTACATCCAGGGCGGCCCGCCCGCCTTCCAGGTGCAGGCGGGCGAGGACAACTCCTGGCAGGGCGGCTACCTGCAGCTGGAGCCGGTCGCCGCTCCTACAGCGGTGGCCGTGCTGCTCTTGCATCTCCTGGCCACGCCAGCGTTCGCCACCGGTCCGGCGCTGCTCCGACCCGTCGTCGACGCCAATCCCGACCCGCGCATCATCGAGACGACGCTCGTCGCCGAGGAACGGGACGTCGACCTGGACGGGCGCGGGCAGAGGGCCCGGATGTACACCTTCAACGGCGGCACGCCGGGGCCGGAGTTCCGGGCCCGGGTCGGCGACCGGGTGATCGTGCACTTCACCAACCAGATCGATGAACCGCTGATGGTCCACTGGCACGGGATCGAGCTGCACAACGCCAGCGACGGCACCACGCTGACCCAGAACCCGCTGCGCAAGGGCGAGAGCTTCACCTACGACTTCATCGTGCCCCGGGCCGGCGTGTTCTGGTACCACTCGCACCGGGCGCCGACCAACCCGGAATTCAAGGGCATGTACGGCGCCTTCATCGTCACCGGTGACCACGACGCCACCCTCGTTCGCCGGCAGGTGCTGCCGCCGGAGTCGCTGACCCGCACGCTCGTCCTCGCCGACACGACCGTCTGCAAGGCGCCGGGCCGGAACGATGCCGCGACCTTCCCGGCCGATGCCGCCCTCCCCTGGTCATTCACGCGGGCGGGCCTCGGCAGGTTCCCGGGGCACGCCGCGTGGCCCACACCGCGGGACCTCTGCGAGGACCCGCGCGACGAGCACGGCATGCCCCTTGGCACCGGCCCGCTGCCCGCCGGGTCGGTGCCCAACGTGCAGCCTGCGATGAAGTGCGGCGTGCAGCCGAAGTGCCGGGTCAACGAGGGCCAGCTGGTCCTCGTAAACGGCCGTCTGCCCGGTGCGCGCGCCGGCTCGCCGGACGCGCCGGGCGCACTCGCCGACGCGGCTGCCGCCTGGCCCGTGAAGCCGGGCGACGCCGTTCGCCTGCGCCTCGTCAACGCCGCCGTCAGCCGCTTCTTCCGCCTGCGGCTCACCGATGCCAGGGGCGCGCTGGTCCCGATCCTCCGCGTCGGCGGCCAGGGCGGGCTGCTGGACCGGGTGCGCATCGAGGGTGGCGCCGCCGGGCAGGTGGACCTCAAGTACGAGCGCGGCGAGCTGGTGCTGGCGCCGTCCGAGCGGGCCGACGTGGTGCTGGTCATGCCGCCGGCAGCCGCATCCGGCGACGTGCTCACGCTCTGGACGGAGGACTTCAGCCACTACGGCACCAACGAGTACCCCTACGGCTACGGCAGCCTGCCCTCCGTGCCCGTCGCGCACTTCGCGGTCAGCGGCCGCGCGAGCGGCGGCAAGCGCGCCCTGCTCGCCGCCGGCGACCCGCTGCGCACCCATCCGGCCGTCAATGCACCGGTCGAAAACCTCCGCTCACTGCCGGTTACCGCGCACCTGCTCGATCCGGCGACGCTGGACCCGCCGCTGGCCGGAACGCGGAGCGAGGAAATCCTGCTGACCGTGCTCGGCCTGAGGGAATCCATCGACGGCGTTCACGCCACGGTGCTGCACGGTCCGGACGACCTGCCCGGCGCCAGCTTCGACTACCGAGCCATTCCCCACGTGCCGAGCAGCCGCTACGCCCGGGTGGGCGACCTGCTGGAACTCACCTTCCGCAACGGCACCCAGCAACATCACCCATTGCACCTGCATGGCTTTTCGTTCCAGCCCCTGCGGATGCTGGACACCCAGGGCAGGACGGTTCACGAGTACGACTACAACGAGTTCATCGACAGCATCGACATCCCGGACCTCCGTTCCGTCGTGGTTCGAGTGCGCCTCGACGACCGGACAGGGCCGGACCGGCGCACGGCCGGCGGGGCCGTGGGCCGCTGGTTCATCCACTGCCACATCTTCAACCACGCCGAGCTCGGCATGATGACCGAGCTGGTGGTGCTGCCGCGGTTGCGGTAGCGGATTCGGGTCGCGCCGGAAGGCGCTCCTACCAGGCGGCTTCCTCGCCGGTGTGGCGCATGAACTTGCCGGTCATCGCGAGATCGTAGCTGTCGACCACCTTTATGACGGCCGCCGCACTCTGCTCCGCGGTGATCATCATGGGCAGGTCGATGCCCTTCGTGAAATCCGTCCGCACGAAGCCCGGCGAAACCAGCCCCACCGTGATGCCCTTTGGCTTCAGGTCCATGGCCAGGGAGTGCATGACCATATTCAGGGCCGCCTTGCTGGACCGGTAGAAATAGCCGCCGCCGGTGGACCGGGTGATGGACCCCTGGGTGCTCGTGATGCTGATGATCTTCTTCTGCAGGCTTGCGGCCACGTTGGGGAGGAAGGCCTCCGCCATGTTCAGGGGCCCGACAACATTCACGGCATGGACTTTCTCGTAGACGTCGTACTTGAGCTCGCCGAATTGCCCGCCCTCGCCGTCGCCGGAGATGCCGGCATTGTTCAGCAGGACATCGATGGGCACGCCCTTGTACTTCGCCGCCAGGGCGGCGATCCCGGCATGGCTGGTAACGTCCAGGGCCTCGACGGTCACGGTGGGGTTCTGCTTCGCAAGCGCCAGTAGCTCTGCCGCGCCGGCCGGGTTGCGAGTGGTGGCAAGCACCCGCCAGCCGCGCGCGGCGTACTGCCGGGCCAGTTCGAGCCCGATGCCCCGGTTGGCGCCAGTGATGAGGACGGTGGGGGCGTCAGCCGTGCTGCCGGTGGTTGCCTGGAGAAGGCCGAGCAGCAGGACTGCAACACTCGAAAACATCAGGCGCATGCGTATTCTCCCCTGTGTGCATAGGCACTCACGGCGCGGCAGCGCCCGGCGCACCGATGGCTTCCACCTGCCGGTAGCCGATGATGCCGTGCATCTGGGCAAAGCCCCAGCCGCCCTCTTCCTGGAACTGCCTGCCGGTGCGCAGGCTCTTTTCGGCTTCGGCCCGGAGCGCCTGTTGCTTCGGCGAGAGCCCGGCTGGCAGCTGGCGGAGCGCCCTGTCGAGCCGCTCGAGGATCACCTCGGTTTCAGACTCCTTCTTCGCGATGACCCGCCGCTTGTAGTCCAGGGCACTCTCATGGGCCTGCGCAATCTGGCCGCCGGCCTCGCCGGCCAGGCGCGCACTGTCGTCGAATCGGCCTGCCTGGAAGGCCGCATCCGATCGCACCAGCAGGGCATCGGCCCCGGCGATCAGATCCCTGGATCCCTGATGTTCCGCGTAGTCAGTGATATCGGCTGCGGCCCGGATTTCCGCGGCCCGGGCGGCAGCCCGGGCGGCAACGGCCGCCGAATAATGTTCGTACCCCGGGACATCCATCGCCGTCCGGAACCCGAGGCTGGGGCCGGGTTCATCGGGCTTCTTGTTGCCGCGATCGGCGCAGCGCGCACTGCCGATGTCGCTCCCGTAGGATCCGCCCCGCACGGACCTGACCTTCTGGCCGACAAAGCGCTCGACGGTGCGGTTCGGCGGGCTGCCCGGGTACAGCTCATACCAGCTGGAGTTCCACTCCCAGACATTGCCGGCCATTTCGAACGCACCGTAGGGACTGACGCCCGTCGGGTAGGCGGTCACCGGCGTCGTCGTGTCCTGGCCGACGTTCGCCCGGCTGTTGTCGAAGGTGTTGCCCCACGTCCAGCGCCGGGCGTCGGTGCCGCGACAGGCCTTCTCGAATTCCTCCTCCGTGGGCAATCGCCGGTTCTTCCACCGGGCGTAGGCCAGCGCGTCGGCATAGGTCACGCCGACCACCGGGTGCTCGTCTTTCCCCGGCGGTATCTCACCCGACTCGGACCAGTAGCGCGACCGGCCATGGCCCGTCGCCTTCGTGAACACCGCGTAGTCGCGATTCGTGACCGGGTACTTGTCGAGGAAGAACGCGGGGAGGTCCACCGTGTGCTGTGGAATCTCGTCGTTGTCATTGTCGTAGAAGTCGTTGTTGTTCCCCATGATGAAGGGCCCGGCCGGCACGAGGACCATGCCGTCGGGCGCGGCGGAGTCAGCTTCCCCCCCGGCCGACACGGCGGCAGCGATCAGCAGCAGGGCGAAGACAGGGAAACGCGCGGCGGCTGGTAAACGGGTCGTCATTCGCACGGTGTGACCTCCGGAGCCTGCCATGGCCTTTGACGATACACATCGGGGATGCCATAGACATCAGGATTTCGTGCTACAAAAAGCCGCAGGCCAGAGCCTGAACCGGCCCCATGGAACTGACGCCATGCTCACCCGACGGGATTTCGTGCAGTCCGGCCTGGCCACCACAGCACTGCTGGGCAGCCACGCGGCGTCGTCCGCAAGCGCCAGTCCGGCCGACCTGACGCTCCAGCAGGCCGCCACGGCCCTGCGGCGCAGGTCCCTCTCGCCCGTAGACCTGACCCGCGCCTGCCTCGACCGCATCGCCGCGGTCAACCCGCGGCTGAACGCGTTCATCACCGTCGTTGCGGACCAGGCGATGGCCCAGGCACGCGAGCGCGAACGGGAACTGGCGCGGGGCCGGGGCCGCGGTCCGCTGCACGGGATTCCGATTGCGCTCAAGGACAACATCGACACCGCCGGCGTGCGGACGACGGCGGCCGCGAAGGGCCTGGCCGACCGCATTCCCGCCGCGGATGCCGAGGTGGCGCGGCGCCTCGAGGCGTCCGGCGCCATCCTGCTCGGCAAGCTCAACATGGACGAGTGTGCCTACGGTGTGACGTCGTCCAGCGGTTTCTTCGGCGCCGTGCAGAATCCCTGGAAAGCCGGCTACACGGCGGGCGGCTCGTCGGGCGGCCCGGCCGCGGCGGTGGCCGCGGGCCTCTGTTACGGCGCACTCGGGACCGACACGGGCGGCTCCATCCGGCAGCCCGCCGCCTGGTGCGGCATCACGGGACTCAAGCCGACGTACGGGCTGGTGAGCGCGCGCGGGGTGGTCCCGCTGTCCTGGTCGCTGGACCACGTGGGCCCGATGTGCCGGACGGCCGGCGACGCCGCGCTGCTACTGCAGGCCATCGCGGGATTCGACCCACTGGATCCGGCGAGCGCGGAGTCATCGCCGGAGGACTACCTGCAGGCCCTCGACCGGAGCACGCGGCGCCTGCGCCTTGGCCTGCCGCGGGCCATGTACTTCGACGAGCTCGATCCCGAGATCGGCAGCGCCGTGGCCGCCGCCATCGACGTGCTCCGGGACCTGACCGCCGGCGCCCGGGACGTGACGCTGCCGGCGGTGCCCAGCCTTTCGTTGCTGTTCGTCGAGGCCAGTGCTTACTTCGCCCCGCTCCTCGCCGCGTCACCGGACGGGTTCTCGCCCGGCATCCGGGCGCTAGTCGACACCGGCGGACGTATCAGCGCAGCGGCCTATGCCGAGGGACGGCGGCAACTGGCGCTCGCGCGCCACGCCGCGCGGGAGGTGTTCCGGGAGGTGGACCTGCTGGTGACGCCGACCACGCCCGACCTGCCGGCGCCCCTGTCCCAGGGCGCTGCGCCGGCCCGGCGCGGCCCGCCGCTGTCGGCGCGCAACACGACACCGTTCAACATCTACGGCCTGCCGACGGTGTCCGTGCCCTGCGGCTTCAGCCGTTCAGGCCTGCCCATCGGGCTGCAGATCAGCGGCCCGCCCTTCGGCGACGCCCTCGTGCTGGCCCTGGCCCACGCCTACCAGCGCCGCACCGGCTGGCACCAGCAGCGACCCTGAAGCAGCGCCGGACCTCAGGCGGTGGCGGTCTGCGTCTCGCCTGCACCGGGCGCGCGGCCCGGCGGGTTGGCCAGGTAAACGAGCCCGGCAACGTACAGGCTGGTGGCGATGACCGTGGTCACGGGGTAGTCGAAGGGCTTGAGCCAGATCTCGTCGTAGAACCCGAAGTAGGACGGCATCTCCGTCAGCCCCCAGCCGATGACGCCCACCGGAATGGCGTAGCGGAAGGCCGAGCCGACCCGGGGGAACTTGAAGAGCTTCCAGAAAACGTAGCCGAACCAGACCGCCCAGCCCGCATAGGCGGCCAGCATCAGGTTCTGGTTCGCGCCGATGTAGGCCACGTAGAGCCAGAACAGGTAGCAGAACCACACGACGAACAAGGTTTCCATGGCGACGATGCGGCCGAAGCTGCGGCCGTTGTCGGGCGTGGGCATACCGGGGTTCATGCGCAGGTTGCGATGGAACCAGCGGATCAGGTTGCACTTCGTCTGGCGGTTGTAGAACCCGTAGATGAGGAACATCGTCATCATGACGGGCATCGTCGACATCAGCAGGTTGGCGCCGCCGTTCGACACCAGGTTTGGCCCCGCCTCGTAGGCCGGGAACATGAAGAGTTCCGAGTAGAACTCGAAAGTGAGCTCGAACCAGCCGACCCACACGAACTGCGCCCCGAGGAAGCCCATCCAGGTGGCGGCAATCTCGTCCTCCTTGACGCTGCGTCCGATCAGCAGCGCGCCGGCCACGCCCGTGAAGAACGAAGCGTAGTAGTGGTAGTCGCCGAAGATCCCGTGGATCAGGGTGTAGGCGCTGTGCCCGAGCCACTGGCTTAGGAACGAGACGCTGAAGGCCACCAGGCCCAGGACGGGTTGGGAGTAACGGGTCGTCGCCATCGGGCAGCCTCCGTACGGGTGGGGAATCAGGCGTGGTGGATCGGGTCGATCCACGCCACCGTCTGCGGCGCCTCGACGGCGTCGATGTCCAGGTTGACCACCACCGCATCGCCATCGCTGCGCACGAGCACGCACTCCAGGACCTCGGCAGGGCTGGCGTTGATCTCCTGGTGCGGCACGAAGGGCGGGACATAAATGAAGTCACCGGGGCCCGCCTCGGCCGTGAACTCCAGGTGGTCGCCCCAGCGCATTCGGGCGTGGCCGCGGATGACGTAGATCACGCTCTCCAGGGGGCCATGGTGGTGGGCGCCCGTCTTTGCGTCGGGGTGGATGTGGACCGTGCCTGCCCAGAGCTTCCGGGCCCCGACGCGGGCCAGGGTGATTGCCGCGCGCCGGTCCATGCCCGGGGTCTGCGCCGTGTTTGCGTCGAGCCGGTCACCGGGCACGACGCAAACGCCGTCGTGACGCCAGCGGCCAGCGGCTCCGGTGGGTCCATCAGTCGACATGCTGCCAACTATACAACCGCGCGGTTTGCGGTTCAGCGGTTCCCGGTTCAGGGTCGCCCGTCCCGCAGGAACAGGCCGCCGATCACGACGGTTGCCGACGCGACCACCACCGGATACCAGAGGCCGCTGTAGATATCGCCCGTGGCGGCGACGATGGCAAAGGCTGTCACCGGCAGGAAGCCGCCGAACCAGCCGTTGCCGATGTGGTAGGGCATCGACATGGCGGTGTAGCGGATCCGCGTCGGGAAGAGTTCGACGAGCCATGCCGCGAGCGGGCCATAGACCATCGTGGCCAGCAGGACGAGGTAGGCACACAGGACCACGAGCATGGGGAAGTTGGCCTCCGCCAGGTTCGCCCTGGCCGGGTAACCGGCCACTCCCAGCTCCCGCTGGAGGTTCGAGGTGAACTCCGCCCGGCGCCGGGCGAGCTCCTCCCGGTCGAGCCCTCGCCCGTCAAAGGAAGTCACGCGCACCGACGCGGTGCCGCTCCCGATCTGCACCAGGGCGCCGGCGCCGCCGCTGGCCGTCGTGTAGGGAACCCCGGCCTTCGCCAGGGCAGCCTTGGCAATGTCACAGGCACTCGTGAAGGCCGCCCGCCCCAACGGATCGAACTGGAACGAACAACCCGCCGGATCGGCCAGCACCTGGACGGGGGCGTCCGCGACCGCCTGCTCCAGCCGGGGATTGGCGAAATGGGTCAGGGCCTTGAACACCGGGAAATAGGTGAGCGCGGCCAGGGCGCAGCCCGCGAGGACGATGCGCTTGCGGCCCCAGCGGTCCGACAGGGCGCCAAAGACGACGAAGAACGGCGTGCCGATCAGCAACGCCGCGGCGACCACGAGGTTGGCGGCCCGGGCATCGACCTGCAGCACCTTCTCGATGAAGAACAGCGCGTAGAACTGCCCGCCGTACCAGACCACGGCCTGGCCCGCCGTCGCGCCGAACAGCGCCAGCAGCACGATCTTCAGGTTCGCGGGCCTGCCGAAGGCCTCGGTCAGGGGCGCCTTCGACAGCTGGCCGGACTGCTTGATCTCCAGGAACTCGGGCGACTCCTGCAGCTGCAGGCGGATGTAGATCGAGACGGCAAGCAGGAGGATCGAGAACAGGAAGGGCACGCGCCAGCCCCAGTCTTCGAACGCGTCACCGAGCACCAGTCGGCAGCCCAGGATCACGACGAGGGACAGGAACAGCCCGAGTGTCGCCGTGGTCTGGATCCAGCTCGTGTACAGGCCGCGCCGCCCCGGGGGCGCATGCTCCGCGACGTAGGTCGCGGCGCCGCCATACTCGCCGCCGATCGCGAGCCCCTGGAGCAGGCGCAGGGTGATCAGGATCACCGGCGCCGCCACCCCGATGCTGGCGTAGCTGGGCAGCACGCCGACCAGCGCGGTGGCGCCGCCCATGAGGATGATCGTGACGAGGAAGGTGTACTTGCGGCCCACGAGGTCACCTAGCCGGCCGAAGGCCAGGGCACCGAAGGGCCGCACGAAGAAGCCCGCCGCAAACGCGAGCAGCGCGAAGATGAAGCCGGTGGTTTCGTTGACCCCCGAGAAGAACTGCCGGGAAATGATGCCGGACAGCGCCCCGTAGAGGTAAAAGTCGTACCACTCGAACACGGTGCCGAGGGACGACGCAAGGATCACGCGCCGGTGGGCCGGGTCGATGCCCTCAGCCACGCTGCCCCGGCGCGTGTTCCGCCAATCAGTTCCCCAGTAACCGGAGGAACTCGTTCCTCGTCTGGGGATGGGACCGGAAGTTACCGAGCATGCAGGAGGTGGTCATCACGGAATTCTGCTTCTCGACGCCCCGCATCATCATGCACATGTGCTGGGCCTCGATCACCACGCCCACGCCCTTGCCACCGATGGCCGACTGGACGCACTCGGCGATCTGCTTGGTGAGCACCTCCTGGATCTGGAGGCGGCGCGCGAAGAAGTCCACGATCCGGGCAATCTTGGACAGGCCGAGCACCTTGCCGTTCGGCAGGTAGGCCACGTTGCACTTGCCGATGAAGGGCAGCATGTGGTGCTCGCACATCGAGTACATCTCGATGTTGCGCACGATCACCATCTCATCCGTGTCGCTGGTGAAAACCGCCTCGTTGATGAGCGCGCCGATGTCCTGGCGGTAGCCCCGGGTAAGGAACCAGAAAGCCTTGGCCGCGCGCTCCGGCGTCTTCACCAGGCCCTCGCGCTGCACATCTTCGCCGAGCAGGGTGATGATGTCTCGGAAGCGGTCGGTCATCGTGTCGATGGCACGCTTCTCGTCCTGTTCGGACACCGGAAGTTTGACGACACCATGGCTGGAATTGGGGTTGGACACTGCGCCGGCTCCTGTTGATTCCCTGCCCGCGGCACGCGATACGGTCCGGATCTTGCTGCTCATGATGTTCCTCATGTCAGGTCCGGCCTCGCGGCGTCCGCGGGACGGATTGTAATGGGTCGGAGGGCCGGAGCCCCGGTTTCTGACCTTGGGGAGTCAATCGAAGGCCTGCTCCCCGACTGGGTAATCGTCCGGGCGCGGCATCTGGATTCCTCCCGGGCGGAGGAACACCGCCAGGCCCCGGACGGTGGGGGCCTCGAAGACCCGGATCAGGGGCAATTCCACCCCGAACCGGTCCCGGATCCGGGCTACCAGGCGGGTAGCCAGCAGGGAGTGGCCACCGAGCAGGAAGAAATCCTCGTCCAGGCCCACACCGTCCCGCCGGAGCAGCCCCTGCCAGATCTCCCGAAGCGCGGTCTCGACATCGTCGGCGGCCTCACCCGTAGGAGCGGCTTTAGCCGCGACCCCCCTCCCGCTCGAGACTCGCGGACTCGATTCGAGCGGGAGGGGGGTCGCGGCGAAAGCCGCTCCTGCAAGTGCCTGGCGATCAACCTTGCCGTTCGGCAGGCGGGGCAACGCGTCGCAGGGCGTGAAGCGCGCGGGAATAAATGCGGCTGGCAGCAGGGTGGAGAGGTGCGAGCGGAGGGCCGCCGGGGCGGGCCGGGCTTCACCGTCCCGCGTGGTGAAATACGCCTCCAGCACGGTCTCTCCCGGCAGCTCCTCCCGGGGCAGCACGACCGCCTCGCCGATTGCCGGGTGGCCCCGCAGGGCGGACTCGATGTCGCCCGGCTCGACGCGGATGCCGCCGATCTTCACCCGCTCGTCGCGGCGGCCGACGAACACCAGATTGCCATCGGGCAGGTACCGGGCAATGTCACCCGTGTGGAATCGCCGGATCGGTGTAGGGGCGGCTTCAGCCGCGACCCGCCCCCCGCTCGAATCGAGTCCGCGAGTCTCGAGCGGGGGGCGGGTCGCGGCTGAAGCCGCTCCTACGACTGCCGGCCAGTAACCCGGCGTCACGTGCGCACTCTCGATCACGAGTTCACCGGCGATGGCTGCAGGCGCTCCCGCGTCGTCGAGCAGCAGCACGCGCTGCCCGTCCGCCGGCGGCAGCAACGGCCGGCCGATGGGCAGCTGCTGGCCACGGGGGAGCGTGTCGTGATCGGCAAACCACTGGGTCACGGCCGTCGCTTCGGTGAGCCCGTAGCCGTTGACGAAGCGGGCGCCCCGGCGGAAGCGCGCGCGGAACAGGTCGAAGTCGGCGCGCCGGGCCGGCTCGCCGCCGAGGACGATCTGCCGGACGCGGGACAGGTCCTGGCGGCAGGCCACGTGGCCACCGAACAGGTAGCGGTACACCGTCGGCGTCCCGTGCAGCACGGTCAGGCCCCGGTCGGCGATGCGGTCGAGCAGCGTTTCCCGGTCCGTGCGGCGCACGTCCAGCGGGGACACCGACGCGCCGGCCAGCAGCGCGCCGAAGATGTCCTGCACGGCCGCGTCATACCCGCAGGTGGACAGGAGGCTCAGCCGGTCGTCCGCGGCAAGTCCGAGATTCCGGGACCAGGCGCTCACGAAGTGCAGCACGTTGCGGTGGGTCTGGGGCACGCCCTTCGGGGTGCCCGTGCTTCCGGAGGTGTAGATGAGATAGGCAAGCGCATCGGGGCCTGCAGCCTGCACAACCGGCCCGGCAGCCACCGGCAGCTCCTCCCGCCGGAGCAGCACAAGCCCGGCGCCCGCCAGCGCCGCGGGCCAGTCGGTTGCCGAGGCATCCGTCACGACGATCCGCACACCGGCATCGCGGATGATCCGTTCGAGGCGCGCCGGCGGCGCCAGCGGATCCAGCGGCACCCAGGCGGCGCCCGCCTGCAGCACCCCGAGCATGCCGGCCACCTGGCCGGCGCCCTGGCCGAACCACAGGCCAACACGGTCTCCCGGCTGCACGCCCTGCCGGGCCAGCGCCGCGCCGATCGCGGCGGCCTCCGCCGCCAGCACCGCGTAACTCCAGTCCGTGGCCGGACAGCCGGACACCGCGGGTGCGCTGACCGCGAGCGCCTGCGGTTGCCGCGCCACCTGCCCGGCGAACGCGTCGGTCAGGGTGCGGGCCGCTGCCGGCATGGCGACGACCGGAACGGGGGCGCCGGCCCCCGGCGAGAACGGCAGCGCCGTGAGCCGCCCTGCCGGCGCGGCGACAAAGCCCGACAGCACCACCGCGTAGTCCGCGAGCAGACGCTCGACCGACTCCGCGAGGAACAGGTCCGTGCTGTACTCGATGGTCACGGCCAGCCCAGCGCGGGTTTCCGCCAGCGAGACGCTCAGGTCGAACTTCGCTGTCTCGCGGGGAATGGCCACCGGCCGGACCTCGAGGCCCGCCAGCTCCAGCGGCGCACCGGGCTCGCTGTGCAGGTTGAAGAGCACCTGGAAGAGCGGCGTGCGGCTGGTGCTGCGCGGTGGCTGCAGGGTTTCAACCAGCAGCTCGAACGGCACCTCCGCGTACTCGTAGGCCGCGAGCGTCATGCCACGCACCCGCGCGAGCAGCTCCCGCACCGTGGGATTGCCCCGCAGGTCCGTGCGCAGCACGAGGGTGTTCACGAAGAAGCCGATCAGTCCCTCCAGGTCGGCCTGCGGGCGGCCGGCGATCGGTGTGCCCACCAGCACATCCTCGGTGCCGGACTGGCGGGCCAGCAGCACGTCGAACGCCGCCAGCAGCACCATGAACAGCGTGCAGCCCTCGGCACGGGCCAGCGCCGCCAGGGCCGACTGCAGTTCCGGCGGCAACGTCCGCGAGAGGCGGGCGCCGCGCGGCGAAGGCAGCGCGGCGCGGGGCCGATCCGTGGGCAGGTCGAGGAAGGGCGGCGCGCCCCGCAGGTGCTCCTGCCACCAGGCCAGCTGCCGCGCCAGCTCGCCCCCGGCCAGCGCGCGGCGCTGTTCGCGCGCCCAGGACGCATAGTCCCGGGGGAGCGGCGGCAGCCCCGCACTCCTGGTGACGTCGGCGCCGGCCAGGGCAGCCGCGTACAGCATCGGAAGCTCGCGGCTGAGTACACCGAAGGACCAGCCGTCGGCCACGATGTGATGGACGACGAGCACCAGCGTGTGCAGCTCCGGCGCGCTCCCGACCAGCAGGGCCCGCGCCAGCGGGCCAGTGGCCAGGCAGAAGGGCCGCGCCGCAAACTCGCCGGCCACTGTGGCGGCGAGCGCGGGGTCGGCCGTCACCGCCTGCAACGGCAGCCCGGACGGAGCGACGATCACCTGCCGCGGCTCGCCATCCCGTTCCCCGATGTGGGTGCGGAGGCTTGCATGACGGGCGGCCAGCTGGTCCAGGGCTGCCTGCAAGGCAGGCCGGTCCAGCGCGCCGCGCAACTCGAAGGCCCAGGCCAGGTTGTAGGCGGAATTCCCCGGCCGGAGCCGGTCGAGGAACCAGAGGCGCTGCTGGACGAGGGAGAGCGGCGCGTCGGTATCGGGTAGGAGCGGCTTTAGCCGCGATATTTCTTCAGGACGGGTCGCGGCTGAAGCCGCTCCTGCGGGACTTGCAGCCGGTAACCGTGCGGCCAGGCCCCGCACCGTCGGCGTCTCGAACACGGCGCGGAGTGGCAGCGTGGCGTGGAGCTCCGCATCGACACGGGCAATCAGCCGGGTGGCGAGCAGCGAGTGCCCGCCCCGCGCAAAGAAATCGTCGTCGAGTCCGACTGGCGCGCCGAGCAGCTCGCCAACGATCGCGGCGAGTGCCATCTCGCCCGCCGTGCGGGGCGCGGCCGTCGCGGCGTCGGCGCCCGTTGCCTCCCCTGCCCGGGCACCGGGCGGCGGCAGGGCCGCGCGGTCGACCTTGCCGTTCGGTGTCAGCGGCAGCGACGACAGCCAGACGATCCCGGACGGCACCATGTAGGCCGGCAGCGACTGGCGCAGCGCCGACAGCAGGCCGTCCTCCGGCTCGTGCTGCTCCCCGGGGACCAGGTAGGCCACGAGCCGCGGATCGCCGGCCACCTCGCGCAGGACCACGACGGCGGCGCTCACGCCGGGCCGCGCCAGCAGCGTGGACTCGATCTCGCCCGGCTCGAGGCGGAAGCCCCGGAGCTTCAGCTGGAAATCCGTCCGGCCGAGCACCTCGAGCCGCCCGTCGGCGCGCCACCGCGCCCGGTCGCCGGTCCGGTACATGCGGCCCGGCTCCGGTGAGTGCGGCCGGACGGTATCCGGCACGAAGCGTTCCGCCGTGAGCGCCGGGCGGGCGTGATAGCCCAGCGCCAGACCCGCGCCGCCGATCCACAGCTCGCCGCGGGCGCCGATGGGCACCGGCTGCAGCTGCTCGTCGAGCACGTAGCAGAGCGTGTTTGCGATCGGCCGGCCGATGCTGACGGGCCCCGGCTCGTCGCCCACACGTTCCACGCAGGACCAGACCGTGGTTTCCGTGGGCCCGTAGAGGTTCCAGACCTGCGCACTGCGCGCCCGCAGCTGCGCCGCCAGGTCCCGGTCCAGCGCCTCGCCGCCACACAGGACCCGGAGCCCCGCGCTGCCCTGCCACCCGGCCGTGACCAGGTTGCGCCAGAGCGCCGGGGTAGCCTGCATCACAGTGATGCCAGCGCCGTCGAGCAGCTGCATCAGCTGCCGGGGATCGCGCACCTGGTCGTCGGTGGCGATCACGGTGGTGGCGCCCACCGTCAGCGGCAGCAGCAGCTCCAGCACGGCAATATCGAAGGCGAGCGTGGTCACGGCGAGCAGTCGGTCGCCAGCGCTGAGCCCCGGCGTGTCCGCCATGCTGCCGAGGAAGTTTGCTACCGCGCGTAGCGGCACGACGACGCCCTTGGGCTGCCCCGTGGAGCCGGACGTGTAGATGAGGTACGCCGGTCGGTACGGATCCGGCGTAGGAGCGG
>JBEBHH010000072.1:0-9650 GCA_040080965.1 Gammaproteobacteria bacterium
ACTCTGTCAGTCGGAGTTGCGGACCAGGTAGAGCTTGGGCCGGCCGGCGTCCGCGGCGGGCTCGGGCGGGGCCTCAGGGGCGTCGGGCGCCTCAGACGCCACAGGCCCCTCCCCCAGCTCCGCCGGCTTGAGCCGGTTCCGCACGCTGGCCAGCGCGAGGTCGATCCAGGCGCGGCGGCGCAGCGTGTCCTCGTTGCGGATCAGGGGGCGGTCGTTAGTGTCATCCGACATGATCGTCAGGATCTCCAGCATCCGGTCTTTGCCGGCTTCGTGGCGGCCATCCGCCAACAGGTAAAGGTCTTACTTTTCTTCAGGGGTCCAGTCCCGGCGGACCTTTTCCGCCCAGTTCCGATAACCCTTCCAGGTATAGAGGGCCGGGTCCATCGCAATCCTGCGCTTGTCCGGCAACTGCACCCGGCTCAACCACCGGCGGTAGGCATCCCAGCCACTTACGTCCCTGCCATCCTGGCCAACGAGGTTCGGTCCCGAGCGCTCCGTGAGAGCCTGCTTGTAGCGCTGCGTACCGTTGTTCTTGTCGTCGCCCATCTGCGGAAGGCGCGGGGTCAGTGGCTGATTTTTCTGGTCTGTCATATCAGTTCCCCCCTTTGCGTCAGCGTGGGGGAACTCTAGGCAGCACTGGACTTTTCCGGAAGGAACTGGGTCACAGGCATTGCGTGCCTGCAACGCTGCGCGGCGCGCACAGCGCCAAATGTGTAACCGGATCCGACAGAATCGGAGCGAGAGCGAGACCGCGCTCGCACTTCACACGACGACGCGATAGCAGGGCTCGTAGGCGCGGCCGGGAAGCTTCATTCGCCGCTGCTCGACGAAGGCCCGGAGCAGGTTGTCGAGCTGGGCAAGAATCGTCCTGTCGCCGCGGATCTCGAAAGGCCCGTGCTTCTCGATCGCGCGAATACCCTCTTCCCGGATGTTGCCGCTGACGATCCCCGAGAACGCGCGGCGCAGGTTCGCGGCGAGAACCTGCTTTGGCAGGTCACGGCTGATCGCAAGGCTCGCCATCGATTCGTGGGTGGCGACGAAGGGCTGCTGGAAGACGCCGTCCACGCGCAGCCGCCAGTTGTAGTAGTACGCGTCGTTGTGGGCGTGGCGGAAATCCCGCACGCGGCGCACGTTGGCCAGCACCCAGGAGGCCACGGCGGACGAATCGCCGATGATGATCTGGTAGTGGGCGCGGGCCTCGGGGCCCAGGGTGGCGCCGATGAAGCCATCGACGAGCTCCAGGTAGGCCCTGCTCGACTCGGGACCGGTAAGGATCAGGGGCAGCGGTGTGGCCTCATTGTCCGGGTGCAGCAGCACGCCAAGCAGGAAGAGGATCTCCTCCGCCGTGCCCACGCCGCCGGGGAAAATGACGATCGCGTGAGCCAGCCGGGTGAAGGCCTCGAGGCGCTTCTCCATGTCCGGCATGATGACCAGTTCGTTGACGATCGGGTTCGGGGATTCCGCGGCGATGATGCCGGGCTCGGTCAGGCCGATGTACCTGCCGTTCCGGACGCGTTGCTTCGAGTGGCCGATGGTGGCGCCCTTCATGGGCCCCTTCATTGCGCCCGCGCCGCAGCCGGTGCACACGTTGAGCTTCCGCAACCCCAGCTGGTAACCGACGTCCTTGGTGTACTCGTACTCATCGCGGTTGATGGAGTGGCCGCCCCAGCAGACGACGAGGTTCGGCTCCACGCCGGACTTCAGGACGCCGGCATTGCGCAGGACGTGGAACACCGCGTTGGTGATGCCGTGGCTCGAGTTCAGGTCGAACTGCCCGCCGGCGACGAACTCGCTGTTGATGTAGATCACGTCCCGGAGGACTGCGAACAGCAGCTCACGGATGCCGCGGATCATTTCCCCGTCGACGAAGGCGGCGGGCGGCGCGTCCCTGAGGCCGAGCTTTACGCCCCGGTCCTGCTGGACGATGCTGATGTCGAAATTGCGGTGCTGGTCCAGCACCTCCCGGGTGTCGTCGGTGGTCGCCCCGGAGTTGAGGACCGCGAGCGCGCAGCGCCGGAGCAGCTCGTGGTGGCCGCCTTCGCCGGTGCTGCGCAGGCGGTTCACCTCGTGCTGGGACAGCACCTCGAGGGTGCCCTCCGGCATCACTTCGATGAAGTTTTCCACGGCCACCAGGAAGCGGTCAGGGCAGGATCTGGATCGGCGTGTTATCGGGCGTCATCAGCCAGATATCGACCATGTCGGCGTTGGAAACGGCGATGCAGCCGTTGGTCCAGTCCCGGGTCTGGTAGTACTCCAGGGGCCTGGAGGGCCGGTTGGGCTGGCCGTGGATCATGATCAGGCCGCCGGGATCGACGCCGTCCGCCGAGGCCCGGCGCAGGTCGTCAGGCCCCGGGTAGTTGACCTGGATGGCCAGGAAGAAATCGCTGTTGGGGTTGCGGCCCGCGAGGCGATAGTTGCCCTCCGGGGTCCGGAAGTCCCCTTCCCGCTGCTTGGGCCCCGTCGGCGAGAGGCCCAGGGCCACGTCGAAGGTGCGCAGGACGCGGTCGCCCCGCATCAGCAGCAGGCGGCGCTCTGCCTTGCGGACGACCACCCGGTCGGCCATCTCGATGGCCGAGGCATCGGCACTGGAAGGCTCCGCGCCGAGCATGGCCAGGAGCACCAGTGGCAGCAGGCATTGGCGCCAGGCGCTCATCAGCCGCCCTCACCGCCGGCCAGGCGCAGGCGCTGCCCCGGGTAAATGCGGTTGGGATTGTCGATGGAATTGATCGCCATCAACTGCCGCTGGGGCACGCCGGTGCGCTTGGCGATGATGGCCAGGTTGTCGCCGCGCCTCACCACGTAGGTCTTGCCGCCGGACTTCTGGACGGACATCTGGCCGGACGCCCGGGTCGATCCGCTGTCGTCGGCCGCGGCAACGGCGCTGCCGGGCAACTTCAGGACCTGGCCGGCGCGGATCAGGTTGCGCTTCGACAGACCGTTCAGGCTGGCCAGGCGGCTCGGCGACGTGCCGTAGCGCGCCGCGATTCCGGACAGCGTCTCGCCGCTGCGGACCTTGTGCGTGCGCGGCCTGGGATCGCTGGCCTGGGCGGTCCGGCGCTCCTTGCCCGGTATGCCCGCCAGGCGCGCGTCCGCGTCGGACACGCTGTCGGGCAGGCGCAGGGTGTAGCCCCGCGGCACGTATTTCTTGCCCATCCAGATGGCTGGCAACAGGGATGGGTTGTAGGCCTGGAGCGTCTCCCGGGGCAGGCCGAGGGTCTGCTCCAGTGTGCTGGCGCTCAGGTAGGCAGGCATCTCGATGGTGGTGAGCTTCTCGGGGGGATCGCGGCGGATCGGCCCGAAGTACTTCTCCGCATTGCGCTCCACTTCCTCGGCCGCGAGGAAGGACACGTAGAAGTTGCGCGACGCGAAGCCGAAGGCAGGGCCGTCGTAGTTGCGCACGATGGTTTCGATGTTGTCGGTGCCCGTGGCCCGGATCGCCCGGCGCATGCCGCCGGTGCCATGGTTGTAGGCCGTGATCGCCAGGGGCCAGGAATCCAGCTCGCCGTAGTTGGCCTTGAGGAGGCGCGCCGCAGCCTCACTGGACCGGTAGGGATCGCGCCGCTCGTCCACGGCACTGTCGATGCGCATGAAGCGCCGGCCGGTGCCGGCCGTGAACTGCCAGAGGCCCGCGGCGCCCACGTAGGACCGGGCCTCGGGATTGAAGGACGATTCCACGTGCGGCAGGGCCGCCAGGTCTTCGGGCACGCCCACCTCGCGCAGGCTGTCCCGGATGTGATCCTCCCAGCGCCCGGAGCGGACGTAGCCCTGCAGGAAACGGTCCGACAGGCCCTGCTGGACGCGTACCCGTTCGGCGGCCGCCCGCAGCGTGCCGTTCCCGGGCCGGCCGGCCCACAGGGCGAGCACTCGTCGCTCGTCCCTGCCGAGGTCGGACCGGTCGCCGGCGGCGAGCCGCGTGAGGATCCTGGTATAGCGGGCCTTGGCCGAGTCCATCGCGCGCTGGCGTGCACCGTCGGATTCGAGGTCGGAAAGGTCGAGCTTCTCGTAGACCACGCCGAGGTAGCGGTTGTCGTGGACGAGCGCCTCTTCAGTGGAGACCTCGGCGAAGATCTTGCGCCAGAAGCCGATGTCGGGCTCGAGGCCTGCCGGCCGGGGCAGCGCCGAAGCCAGTACCCCGCTCCCGGGCATCAGGAAGGCAACCAGGGCCAGGGTCAATGCCGGCAGCCAAACCGTCCGGATGGCGCCGCTGCGTTTCGCCTGTGAAGTAGTTCTGCTCAAAACCCTGCTGCCCAATCGATTGTGCCGGTCCATCGCGTTGGCCCATTGTGACCGCACGTTACCTGTCGCCACCAGACCAGACTGCCACAGGTTTCACAATAACGGATGACGCAACTCACGTGGTGAATGTGACGTCGTGCGCAGTCGTCGCCGGACAGGCCCAGCTGCACCGCCGTTGTGCCCTTGCTACTGCGTCCCGGGAAAACCTGCTACCGTTTCACAGAAGTCTGCTGTCCATTCCTTACTCTTTCACCGCGTGAGACTCCTCTTAAAAGCATTCCTGCTCACCGCTGCGTTGCTCAGCGGTTGCAGCGGCGACCGGCCACCCGTGGCCCCGGCGCCGCCAGGCCCGGCTGCGCCCGGCAAGGACCGGCCTGGAGCCAGGGCTCCGGCGGCCAAGCCGCCCGTGGCCGCGAGCGGGCGCGACCGGGGCGGCGAGCCGCTGGTCCTGCTGGGGGAGACCGTCGCGCCGGGAACCAGCCGACGCCTGTCCTGGTCAGGCGGCCAATCCTTCGACGGCACGTCCGGCGAATCACCGGTCCTGGTGGTCAATGGCATCGGCAAGGGCCCGACCCTCTGCCTCACCGGCGCCATCCACGGGGACGAGCTCAACGGCATCGAGATGATCCGCCGCGTGATCCAGGACCTGGATCCGGGCCGGGTGAAGGGCGCGGTCATCGGCGTGCCGATCGTCAACCTGCAGGGTTTTCGCCGCGGCTCCCGCTACCTGCCGGACCGCCGCGACCTGAACCGCTACTTCCCGGGCAACGCCACGGGCAGCTCCGCCTCGCGGATCGCGTCGTCGCTCTTCCAGGAAGTCATCCGCCAGTGCGACGGGCTGGTGGACATCCACACGGGCTCGCTCAACCGCACCAACCTGCCGCAACTGCGCGCCGACCTGCGCAGCGCCAGCGTGCGGGCGTTCGCCAACGGCTTCGGCGCGTTCATGGTCCTGCACAGCCCGGGAGTCACCGGCACCCTGCGCCGTGCAGCCACCGATGCGGGAATTCCGGCGGTGACGCTGGAAGCCGGCGAGCCAGGCCGGCTCCAGTCCGCCCAGGTGCGGGAGGGCACGGCCGGCATCGTGCGGCTGCTGGATGCGCTGAAGATCGTGAACCGGATGAACGTGCTGTCGGAGCCCCGCCCCGTGTACTACCGCTCCACCTGGATCCGGTCGGACTACGGCGGGATCCTGTTCTCGGTGGTGCGCCTGGGGCAGCTCGTCTCCTCCGGCGACATCCTGGGCACGGTGACCGACCCGATCAGCAATGAGCAGAACCTGATCTACTCGCCGGTCCGCGGCCGGGTCGTCGGCATGGCGCTCAACCAGGTCGTGATGCCGGGCTTTGCGACGTTCAATCTCGGCATCGAGGCAGACGGCGGCCCCAACGGCTCCCTCATGGAGAGCCTGGAGCCCCCACCCGGTGAAGCCATCGAGGCGGAAAAGCCCGGCGCCACCCCCACCGGCACAGAGAGGGACGAACGGCCGGAGTAGGAGCGGCTTCAGCCGCGACCCGCTCCCGCGAGAATCGAGTCCGCGAGTCTCTCGCGGGAGCGGGTCGCGGCTGAAGCCGCTCCTACGATCCCGACCGGAGGGCGGCGATGCGCTCCGGCAGCGGCGGGTGGGTCATGAAGAGGCGGCCAAAGCGGGCGGCGCCGCCGGAAATGCCAAACGCCTTGAGCCCGTCCGGCAGCGCGGCCGGCTCGTGGGCCCGCTGCAGGCCCTCGAGGGCGCTGATCATCTTCTGGCGGCCGGCCAGGTGGGCCCCGCCGGCATCCGCGCGGAATTCCCGCTGCCGGGAGAACCAGGCCACGATCATGCTGGCGAAGATCCCGAGCACGAGCTGCGCGACCAGCACCGTAATGAAGAAGCCGGGGCCGTGCCCGCGGTCGCTCTTGAAGATCACCTGGTCCACGAAGCGGCCAATGATCCGCGACAGGAAGATCACGAAGGTGTTCACGACGCCCTGGATGAGCGTCAGCGTCACCATGTCGCCGTTGGCGACGTGGGCAATTTCGTGGCCCAACACCGCCTCGACTTCGTCCTTGCTCATCTGCCGCAGCAGGCCGGTGCTGACCGCCACCAGGGCGGAGTCACGCCGGGCGCCCGTGGCGAAGGCGTTCACGTCCGGCGCGTCGTAGATCGCGACCTCGGGCATGCCGATGCCAGCCTGGGTGGCGAGGCGCCGCACGGTCGCCACGAGCCAGGCTTCGTCCGCATTGGCGGGCTGGGTGATGACGTGGGCGCCCGTGGATTTCTTGGCGATGAACTTGGACATGGCCAGGGAGATCAGTGAACCGCCGAAGCCGAGGATCGCGGCAAAGATCAGCAGGCCGACCGGATCCTGACCCGTGCTGGCCATGTACTGGTCGATGCCAAGCAGGCGCATCGAGACCGTGAGCACGGCGAGGACGGCGATGTTGGTGGCCAGGAACAGGAAGATCCGCTTCAAGGTGCATCTCCGGGGAGGTTGGATGACCACATTGTATGGGAGCGCAGCGCCGCTGTTTCAAGGGCGGCACTGCTAGGATGTGCGGCGCAGTAGCATGGTCAGCCCCACAGACACTGACGCTCCGCAGCCACTGACCCGGTTCTGGCAACCCCGGTACTGGCCAGTCTGGCTCGGCCTGGGGTTCCTGCGCCTGGCGTCCTTGCTGCCCGTGCGGGCCCAGCTTGCGATGGGGCGGGGCCTCGGCCGGCTGGCCTGGTGGGCCATCCCCGACCGGCGGCGGGTCGCCGCCACGAACCTGGCCCTGTGTTTTCCCGAGCGTTCCGCGGCAGAACGGGATGCACTGCTGCGCCAGCATTTCGGCTCCCTCGGCATGACGCTCATGGAGCACGGGCTTGCCTGGTGGTCCCGGGACACCCTGGTGCGGCAACGGGTGGCGGTGATGGGCGCCGACAACCTGCTGTCGGCCGTCGCGAGCGGCCGGGGTATCGTGCTCCTCACGGGGCATTTCGGCACGCAGGAACTCACCGGGCGCATCTTCCCGCTACTGGTCCCCGCGATCGGCGCCCTCTACCGCCCGAACCGGAACCCCTTCGTGGACGAGGTCCTCCGGCGCATCCGGGCCCGGTCCGCCACCGTGATGATCCCGAAGCAGAGCATGCGGCGCATGATCCGGCTGCTCCGGCAGGGCCTGCCGGTCTGGTACGCGCCCGATCAAAGCCACCGGCGCGCGATGAGCGCCCTGATCCCCTTCTTCGGCGAGCCTGCCATGACCGCCACGGCCCTGAGCGAGATCGCCCGGCTCGGCAATGCGCTGGTGGTGCCCGTCCTGCCCCGCCGCCTCGGCAACACGGGCCGCTACAGCCTGGAAATCCTGCCCGCCCTGACCGACTTTCCGGGCGCAACGCCGGAAGACGACGCGCGCCGGGTGAATGCGCTGCTGGAGGCCCACATCCGCACGGCTCCGGAGCAGTATTTCTGGATCCACCGCCGGTTCAAGGGGCGCCCGCCCCCGCTGGCGGATCCGTACCTGTAGGAGCGCCTTCAGGCGCGACCCCCGCCCGCTCGAGACTCGCGGACTCGATTCTCGCCGGCGGGGGTCGCGCCTGAAGGCGCTCCTACAGGTCCGATACTTCCTCGTAGCCGTCCAGCAGCCAGCGCCACTCGCGGGGCGTGAACGTCACGCCGCCGTCCTCGCTGATCTTGGTCAGCGACCGGTGCAGTCGGGCCAGGTTTGCCTGGCGCCAGGCGCCGCCGACGCTCCGGACGCGACCCCGGTCGAAATCCAGGAGGAAGATCCTGTCCGTCGAATCGATCTGCAGGTTGTGCGCGGTCAGATCCGCGTGAAACACCGCGGCCCGGTGAAAGGCGCTGATGCACCGGCCCACTGCCGCCCAGACTGCGGGCGCGACAGGGCCCCTGCCCAGCCGGGTGGAGAGCGGTTCCACGTCGGGGATGAGGACCGTGAGGAGATCAGCGGTGTACGTGAGGCCCCGCCGGCGATAGCGCGCCGCCACCGGCCGGGGCGCCGGGAGACCAAGGTCCTGCAGGTGCGCCAGCAGGCGCCACTCGCGGAAGCAGCGGGTGCGCTCCTCGCCGGACCACAGGAACTGGTCGTCGAGCACGCGGCCGATCGTGCCGCCCCGGTGGAAATGGCGCAGCACCCAGCGCTGCCCCCCGCGCTCGATGAACAGCGTGGCGCCGCGGCCGCCGGAATACCCGGGGGCCACGGGCGCGCCGGGCCAGGTGGCTGGCTCGAACAGCGCCGGCTCCGCATGGCTGAGGAGGGTATCCTCGTATAGGATGCCGTTCCCGTCCTGTCTCGCGATGCGCCTGGGCAAGGTGGATGCCGTCCGGTGGTGATTCTCTGCCTGTGACCGATCAACCCAAGCCCGCAACGGCGCCGGACGCGGTGTGCCTGATCCGGCTGTCCGCCATCGGCGACTGCTGTCACACCCTGCCCGTCGTCCGGACGCTGCAGGCGGCGTGGCCCCGCACGCACATCACCTGGATCATCGGCAAGACGGAGTTCGGCCTGCTGGAAGGCGCGTCGGGAATCGAGTTTATCACCTTCGACAAGCGCACCCCGTGGGCGAGCCTCGCGTCGATCCGCCGGCAGCTGGCGACGCGGCGCTTCCCCCTGCTCCTCCACATGCACGCGTCGATGCGCGCCAACCTGGTGAGCAGCGTCGTCCGCGCCGGCACGCGGCTCGGCTTCGACCGCGCCCGGGCCCGGGACTACCAGTGGCTGTTCACGAACGACAGGATTGCACCGACGCCATCCCAGCACGTGATGGACGGCCTCTTCGGCTTCGCGGAGCACCTGGGCATCCGGCAGCGGGTGCTCCGCTGGAACTTCAGCCTCGGCGCCGACGACCGGCAGCAGGCCGCGACGCTGGCGGTGGGCGCCCGCCCCCTCTGCGTGATCAGCCCCTGCACCAGCCAGCGCTTCCGCAATTACCGCAACTGGAGCGTCGCCAACTACGTGGCGGTGACGCGCCACCTCGTCGAGCAGCGCGGCGCGCGCGTCGTGCTCACCGGCGGCCCCACGGACCTGGAACGCGAGTACGGCGCAGCGATCCAGCAGGCGCTCGGCGGCCCGGCAAATCCGCGCGTCATCAACCTCATCGGCCAGACCCGGCTGAAGCAGCTCTTCGCCATCCTGGAGGTGGCCGACCTGGTGATCTGCCCGGACTCCGGGCCCGCCCACATGGCAACGGCGGCGGGCGTGCCGGTGGTCGGCCTCTACGCCACGTCCAACCGGCACCGCACCGGCCCGTACTTCAGCCAGCCGCTGGTCGTGGACCGCTACCCGGAGGCTGTCGGGAAGGAGTTTGGCAAACCGGTGGCAGCGCTGCGCTGGGGCGAGCGCGTGCGGGACCCGGGGGCCATGGACCTGATCCGGGCGACGGACGTCATCGCCCGGCTTGACGCGGTGCTCGACGGGACGCTGCGCCCCGACAC
>JBEBHH010000095.1:0-2541 GCA_040080965.1 Gammaproteobacteria bacterium
GCATCAAGAAGGAGTTGCTGGACCGCGACCAGCTTCCAGGCTGCGGGTACGCGCCCCGCGAATCGCGTCACCCGTCGAAGTGCAAACGCTTCCGGCCCGCTGATCTCTCCGATCAGCGGGCTTTGCTCTTGTTCGGCGCTTGGTCAGCCCGCCTTTGCCGGCGCTGCTCTCGCCCGCGCCAGCAGCCAGCGGTCTGGCAGCCAGTCCATCAATTGCTCCGCCGTCGGCTTCTCGCCCAGCGCGAACAGGCCCGGCAGCGCCTCGCGCAGGTAGGCGAACGGGTCGATCCCCAAATGCTTGCAGGTCGCCGTGATCGTGTACAGGATCGCCGCCGTCTTCCCGCCCGCCTCGCTGCCGATCACGCCCCAGTTCACCCTGCCCAGCGCCACGGCCCGCAGCGTCCGCTCGGCCAGGTTGTTGTCGATGGCCAGGTATCCCTCATCGAGGTAGCGCCCCAGCGCCGCCCAGTTGTTCCTCGCATAGCCGATGGCCTGCCCCAGCGGCGACTTCGGCAACGCCTTGAACCGCTCCTCTTCCAGCCACTTCGCCAATTCGTCCAGCACGGGCTTCGCCTTGGCTTGCCGCGCCTCGCGCCGTTGCTCTTCCCTTGTGCGGCGCTTCTCGGCGGTTCCCGGCTCGTTGGAGGGAGGAAGCAAGGGCGGCAAGCACCGCTCGACGGCGTACAGCCGGCGGATCAGCGCCAGCGCCTCCTCGGCCTTGGCGTCGCCGCCCTCGGACGCCGCCACGAACTTGCGCCGCGCGTGCGCCCAGCAGCAGCAGTGCTTGACCAGGCCGTCGCGGTACAGCCCCTCGTACTGCGCCAGCGCGTCAGCCTGGAGGTATCCCCGGTAGCCCGCGAGGAAGCGTTCCGGCCCTTGGGCCGTGTGGTCGGTCGTGAAGTCGAAGACGACATAAGGGAAGTCGGCGTCGCCGATGCACGCCCACAGGTGCGCCTTCTTCGCCTTGCCCGCGCCCTCGACGCGCAGCTTCACGCCCGTGTCGTCGCCGTGGATGACGCGCGACATCAGCAAGCGCCGGTGCATCAGCGCGACCAGGGGCGAGAGCAGCACGGCGGCCTGGGCCATCCATCCGCCCAGGGTCGAACGCGCGATGGCGACGCCCGAACGCGCCAGTTGCCCAGCCAGCCGGTGCAGCGGCACGTGGTCGGCGAACTTGGCGGTGACGGCGTGGGCCAGCAGGCCGGGGCCGCACAGCCCCTTGGGGATCGGGCCGACCTGCGCCGGACCCGCCGTCTGGATGCGCTCCTCGTGCGGCACGGAGTCCGGGTCGCACTGCTTGCAGGCGTAGGTCTTCCTCGTGGTGCGCAGGACGAAGAACTTGGCCGGCTCCAGGTCGAGCTGCTCGGTCGCCTGCTCGCCGATGCAGGCGCGGGGAGCGCCGCAGCAGGGGCACAGCTTCTCGGCCTCCGTGAGGTCATGCACGATGTCGCGGCGCGGGAGGTGTTCCGGCAGAGGGGACCGGCCATGCTCGTCGCGCTTCTTGGCCGGCTCGCCTTCGTCGTCCTTCGGCTCGCGCCGCCGGGGCTTGCGCTCGGAGCGCCGACCGAAGCGGTGCTTGAGGGCGGCGTCCAGGCGCGAGTGCAGCAGGGCGTTCTCGGCGCGCAGGCGGGCGCACTCGGCCAGGAGCTGGCGCACCAGGGCGTGGAGCGTCGGCACGTCGTCGGGCAAGGGTGCGTCGGGAGGAAGGGATGCGGCGTCCATGCCGTATCGAACACCGGATCAGGCCAAGGGTAGCGCTTATTCCTGCGCCGGCGCGGAGAAGCGCTTGAAGCGCTTGACGCGGGAGAGGTCGATGCCGTCCAGCACCATCTGGAAGGCCCCGGCAGAGAGTTCGACCGCGCCGGAGGAGGCGTCGGCGTCGGGGAAGTGGTAGCTTCCGGCCTCCAGTCGGGTGTACCACAGGCAGAGGCCGTGGCCGCCCCAGTACAGCACCTTCAGCCGGTCGGCGGAGCGATTCCTGAAGATGAACAGGTGGCCCGACATCGGGTCGGCCTTCAAGCGGGACTTGACGAGGCAGAACAAGCCGTCGAGCCCCAGGCGCATGTCGGTCGGGGTCGGGCAGTACCAGAGCTTGACGGCGATGGGGACAGTCAGCACGGGCCGCTCCCGGCGAGCGCCAGCACGAGGGAGCGGACGAAGGCGAGGTCGCAGCCCGGCGAGAGTCGCAGCATCGCGCCGTTGGGCAGGACGATCTCGATGGGAGCAGACGGGGCGAGGCGGATCGGGAGGAACTGGGGCGCGTCGCTGGCCGGCGCTTCGTTGCCGGCGAGCTTCCGCCTCCAGTGGTAGAAGGACTGGGAGACGATGCCCTCTTGGCGGCAGAAGTCGAGGACGCTCAGGCCGGACTGGTCGAAGCGGGCGAGGCGCTGCTCCCACTCTTGGCGGTTGGCCTCGCGGCTCCTGCGGGGCTTCTGGGGGATCTCGGCGGTGTCGGACATGGTCGTGGCTCCAAGGTTCGGGCGACGCGAACCAAGGTAATCCACCTGTCAAGGACGTGATCGGCGGGGCGCGTACCGATGGC
>JBEBHH010000073.1:0-9383 GCA_040080965.1 Gammaproteobacteria bacterium
CCGTATCGACCTGGAGGCGCTCGCGGCGCTGAAGCCCGACCTGGTCCTGGGCTGGCCCAGCGGCAACTCGCCCGCGGCGCTGGAGCGGCTGCGGCGCCTGGGTTACCGGGTCGTCGAACTGGAGCCCCGCCGGCTGGCCGACGTGGGCGACCAGATCGAGGCCATTGGCCGGCTCTCGGGTTCGGCACCGGCCGCAAGCCAGGCCGCCCGCGCCTGGCGCGACGGACTCGCCGCCCTGCAGGCGCGCTACGCCGGCGCCAGGCCCGGCCGCGTGTTCTACCAGGTGGCGCCGCAGCCGCTGATCACCGTGAGCCGCGCGCATTTCATCGGCGAAGCCATCGAGCTCTGCGGCGGTGAAAACATCTTTGCCGGTGTCCCGGGACTGACCGCCGTCGTCAGCGTGGAGTCGGTGGTGAACGCGGCACCGGACGCGATCGTGGCGAATGACTTCACCCGCGGTCCCGGCAGTCCCGCGTCGGGCACGCCGCTGGACGCCTGGCTGTCCTGGAGCGCGTTGCCGGCCGTCCGCGACCATCGCCTGCACGTGCTCGACCCGGATCTCATGAGCGTCCCGGGTCCCCGGCTGCTCAAGGGCATCACGCAGCTCTGTGCGGCGCTGAACGGGTTGGGGTAAGCGAAGTCGCGATTGAAGCCGCTCCTACAGCGCGGATCGCGGCTTCCAGATGACCTCGGCGCCGCCGTCCAGCCGGCACAGCACCCGGGACATGACGAAGAGCAGGTCCGACAGCCGGTTGAGATAGCGCACGGCCTCCGGATTGACCGGCTCGTCCCGCTGCAGCGTGATCACCCGACGTTCCGCCCGGCGGCAGACGGCGCGGGCCAGGTGGCAGGCGGCGGCGCCCGGCGTGCCGCCGGGGAGCACGAAGTCCTTGAGTGGCGGCAGGTCCGCGTTGAGCTGGTCCAGCACTGCCTCGAGGCCGGTCGTGTCGGCGGCCAGGATGACGTCGCGGCCGGGCACGGCCAGCTCGCCGCCCAGGTCGAAGAGCCGGTGCTGGATGGCGGTGAGGCTGTCCCGGACCAGCGGCGGCAGGCTGGCGGTCGCAAGCACGAGGCCGATGCAGGAGTTCAGCTCGTCCACGGTGCCGAAGGCCTCGACGCGGGGACAGTCCTTGGCCACGCGTTCGCCGGTGGCCAGGCCGGTGGTGCCGTCGTCCCCCGTCCGGGTGTAGATCCTGGTCAGCCGGTTGCCCATGTGTCCCTGGTCCTTCGCGCGCTGTAGCGTCCGGAGTTTAACCGCCGCGGCACTCAGAAGGTCACCCGGATGCCGGCGTAGGCGCCGATTCCCGGTGTGTTGTAGCCGTAGACGTTTTCATACTCCTCGTCGAGCAGGTTCTCGACACGGGCATAGACGCTCGCCTGCGTCGTCAGCCGGTAGCTCGCGGCCAGGCTGGCCAGGTAGTAGGAGTCCAGGTCGATGGTCTGGGTGCCGAAGGGCGGCGTGACCTCGAAGAAGGTGTCGTCCTGGTCGCCCACGTAGGTCAGGTTGACGTTGAGATCGGCCCTGCCGTCCAGGAAGCGCCAGTCGCCATTGAGGCTGGCCGAGTGCCGGGGCCGGCGGATCTCGCGGGTGTCCTCGCCGGTCAGCGAGTCCGGCTGGGTGGCGTCGGTGTAGGTGTAGGAACCGGAGAAGCGCAGGGAGTCGGTTGCCCTCGCCAGCGCCGTCACTTCCACGCCGCGCCGTTCGCTCGTCCCGTCCAGGTTCTCGGCCGTGAAGAGGAAGGTGTCCGGGTCGAAGGCGAAGCCGTTGATCTCGTCTTCGAGCTCCTCGTGGAAGTACGTGGCGCCCACGCTGACGCGGTCGCCCAACAGCGGCTGGTCGATGCCGGCCTCCCACCCCTTCGACGTCTCGGGCTGCAGGTCCGGATTGCCGACGAACTGGTCGGGGAAGAAGCCGAAGCGTTCTATGAACGTCGGCGCCTTCTGGCCGGTGCCGTAGCCCGCGTGGAGCCGGGTGCCGGTGCTGGCGGCGGTCCAGGCCGTGGTGGCGCGGAACGTGCCGACGTCGTCGAAGTCGCTGTTGTCGTCGTAGCGGCCGCTCAGGGACAGCGACGTGCGCTCGAAGGGCGAGAGCAGCAGTTCGAGAACCGCAGCCGTGTTGTCCAGGTCCTGGTCCTGGTTGGGATCACCGAACGGGGAGGCCGTGCCGGTCTGGCTGAATTCCTGGTGCTCCCGGTCGAGGGCCAGCGTCACGGAGTTGCCGGTCGAATCCGCGGTGCGGCGCGTGAACTGCCAGGACGTCTGGTAGTAGACGCCGTACTTGTCGGCGCCCGTCGTGCCATTCGCGCCGAACTCGTTGCTGTTCTCGGTATCGGTGGTCGTCCAGGCAGTGCGCAGGCCCTGGGTCCAGCGCCCGTCGGCCAGCCGCAGGGTGCCGCCGGCGCGGAAGTAGCCCAGGTCCACCGCCGTTTCGTCACCCGTGTCGGTCGGCAGGCCCGTCGACAGGAAATCGGTGCCGTCATAGGCCTTGTTCGTGCTCGTGTACCGGCCGACGAACTCCAGGTCCAGGTTGTCACGGGGACTGCCGGCCAGCGTCAGGCTGCCCGTGGTGTTCTCGTAGCCATCGTCCTCGGTGCCGGTGCGGGAGCTGTTGGACCCGTTGGAATCGATCCGGGACAGGGAGAGCCCGGCCCGGGCGCCGAGTACTTCGCCGGACAGCCTCCCGCCCAGGCCGAACGAGTCGAAGGCGCCGGCCTCGGCATAGCCTTCGGCCCCGAATTCACCGGTCGGCTGGCGGGTGATCACGTTCACCACGCCTGCCAGCGCGTCGCTGCCCCAAAGCGCGCTCTGGGGGCCGCGGACTACCTCGATGCGCTCCACGTCCCAGGTGGTCAGGTCCTGGAAGGCGAACTCGTCGTTGCCCGCCGGGTCGTTGGCCTCGATGCCGTCGATGAGCACCAGCACCTGGTTGGCCTCGGCACCCCGCACGCGAACCTGGGTCTGGGAGCCGATGCCGCCGGAGCGGCTGACGGCGAAGCCGGGCACGTCCTGCAGCAGGTCCACCGCGAAGACGGATTGCCGGGCCTCGATCTCCTCCCGGTCGATGACGGACACCGAGCTGCCCGCCGCAACGAGCGGCACGGGGACGCGGGACGCGGTGACCACGAGCGTGTCGCGAATCTCCTCGGCTGCGACGGTGGAGGTGGCGGCCGCGGCCGCAAGGAATACTGATAGGCACAGTGAATGGCGCACGCGATTCTCCCCGTGACGCGCTCACACCCGAGCGCGTGTGACGCCGGGCCGCGAGGCGGAGAGAGGTGACAGCCGCACCAGTCCCGGAACAGTCCGGGGCCGGAGCAGGCATAACACGCAGCCAGCAGGGCACGTGCCGTCACGCGGTCTCCACCCGAGACCTGACGATCCGATGACACCTGCCGGCCGGTATACGGGCTCGCGCGGGGGATGCGGGGCGAAGCCGGGCCCTGCACCCGGGGCCATCGCCTTCCCAGGCATTGCTGCCCAGTGGCTCGTGTGATGACCCTGATCCTGCGCTTACCGTTGCGGGGGCAGCGGCGGCTTTGCCGGCCTGTCTTCGAGGAGAGGCCGACTCACCGCACTTCCCGTTAAACCCTTCGGTCTGGAGGACCGTCAGGCACCGGCAGGAACGGAGGGGAAGTTAGCCGCCGGGCAGGGGATCGTCAAGCGCCGCGGTTCGGGCCCCGGAGGTGCGCGGGAAGAGCGCCACGTCGCGACGGTCGTTGACGTAGCGGTCGTAGGGCGTCCCGAACAGGTGCGCCAGGTTCGCTGGCGTCAGCGCGGCGCGGGTCGTGTCCAGCAGCCAGGTGCCCTCGTTGAAGAGCAACAGGGCGTGGCTGGCGAAACGCAGGGCGAGGGTGGGATCGTGAAGCGTCATCACCACCCCGCGGCCGGCGCTGGCGAGGGTCGCAATGTGCTCGAGCACGCCGATCTGGTGCCGCGGGTCCAGGTGGTTCACGGGTTCGTCCAGCAGCAGGACGCGGGGATCCTGGGTGAGCAGCCTGGCCAGGGCGAGCCGGCGCCGTTCGCCGCCCGAGAGCGTGGCCACCTGCCGGGCGTCGAAGCCCGCCAGCCCCATGGCCGACAGGGCGGCCCGGGCCCGCTCCCGGTCGTCGGCGGATTCGCCGGCCGTTCCCGGCAGGTGGGGATGCCGGCCCATCAGGGTGGTTTCCATGACCGTGGCGGGAAAGGTCTCGGCATCGTCCTGGAGGAGGAGACCCAGGCGCCGGGCAATCGCCCGGCGCGGCAGCTGGTGCAGGGTGTCCTGTCCCAGAAGGATCGATCCGTGGCCGGGCGCCCGGAGACCGGCCAGCGTGTGCAGGGTGAGCGTCTTGCCGACCCCGTTGGGGCCCAGCACGCAGAGCGTGTCGCCCGGTGCCAGGTGGAAGGTGAGGTCGCGGACCAGCGCACGGCCGGCGACGTTCACGGTGAGCGCGGAGCAGGTCAGCATGGGGTCGCAGCTTACCGGCGCCACTGCGATCTGCGGGCAAGAAAGATCTGCGGGCAAAAAAAACCCCGCCAGTGGCGGGGTGATACGGGTTTTTGTTGTTGTCGCGAATCCGGTCTCGGCGCGTGCGTCAGTCTGTGGTGGTTTGTTGTTCTTATTGTTTTTTGCCGCTTCTACTTCTAATTGTTGGTTTGTTCTTCTTCTTGTGGGCTTCTTCTGGCTGCGATGTCTGGTGACAGATGTCGAGCTTTCCTTCCGCGCGGCACAGAGACCTTTTTTGTGCGCACGGTCTATCAGCAAGTCCCGTGCCAGGAGCGTAAAACTCCTGATCCAACAGCGGTCTGTCGTGAATAAGTGGCCTGACTTGGGATGTGATTTCGGGCGATCGTAAGAAATCCCGACTGTCACTTGCCCCTGACGGTCTGGTCAAAATCTGACCAGACCCGCCGGGGACCCAGCAACGCCGCGGCCCCGGGCCCCGACCGGTGGAATGCCGGCCGGTTCCCGATCCGTTAATCCTCGCTGAACGGTCTGGATTCAGGGACCGGCGGAGCCCCCACCCTGTAAAGGATTCCAACGGTCGGCACTCCGACCGGCTCCTGCGTGGCTTACCTGTTAAGGGACGGGCAGACCGGGTACTCTCGCCGGCGCCATGGATCTGGAACAACTGCGCGACCAGCTTTCCGCCATCGATCGCCAGATCCTGGAGCTTGTGGCCGAGCGGCAACGCCTGTCCGGCGACATCGGGGCCCTGAAGCGGGCCACCGGCCGGCCCACCCGGGATTTCGGCCGGGAGAAGCAGGTGCTGGACCGGGCCCGGGCGCTCGCCGGCAACCTCGGGGTATCACCGGCCCTCGCCGAGGCGCTGCTGAGCCTCCTGATCCAGTCGTCCCTGGCCAACCAGGAGCAGGCCCGGGTGCGGGCCGAAGGCCAGGGGTCCGGCAAGCCGGCGCTGGTCATCGGTGGCAGCGGCAAGATGGGCCGCTGGTTCACGGAGTTCCTCCAGTCCCAGGGTTTCAGTGTGACCGTGGCCGATCCGGCCGGGCCGCTGCCGGGCATTCCCCACGTCGCGGACTGGCGGGACACGCCGGACGAGTTCGCCGTCACCGTGGTGTCGGCGCCGATCCCGCTGACGGGCGGCATCCTCCACGACCTCGGGGTCCGCAGGCGCCGGGGACTGATCTTCGACATCGCCTCCCTGAAGACACCGTTCATTCCCGAGCTGAAGGCGCTGTGCGGCCGGGGCCAGCACGTCACCTCCGTCCATCCCATGTTCGGCCCCGACACGGAGCTCCTGTCGGGGCGGCACGTGCTGTTCCTCGACGTGGGCTGCCCGGCGGCCACGTCGGAGGCAGCCCAGCTGTTCGCGTCGACGATGGCGGCCCAGATCCGCATGGACATCGACGAACACGACCGGCTGATTGCCTACGTGCTCGGCCTGTCCCACGCCCTGAACATCGCGTTTTTCACGGCCCTCGCCGAGAGCGGCGAGACGGTGCCGAAGCTGGCAGACATCTCGAGCACGACGTTCGACGCGCAGCTGCACATTGCGGGCCGCGTCGCCGAGGAGAACCCGCACCTCTATTTCGCGATCCAGGCCGGGAATCCCTTTGGCCTGGCCGCCCTGGAGGAACTGCAGAAGGCGGTGACCCGGATTGCCGACGTGGTGCGGACCGGCGACGAGGCGGGGTTCGTACGCCTGATGGAGCAGGGGCGCGGTTACCTCGCCAGCCGCCGCTAGCCGCCGCTGCGCAGGCTCCGGCGCAGGAGGAACAGGAAGGCGGGCACGCCCACCGCCGCGGTGATGGCGCCAACGGGCAGCTGGCGCGGCGCCAGCATCGTGCGCGCCAGCGTGTCCGCCAGCACCAGCAACGTGCCGCCGGCCAGTGCCGACCCCGGAATCACGATCCGGTGATCGCTGCCGCCGGCGAGACGCACGAAGTGCGGCACGATAAGCCCCACGAAGCCCACGACCCCGGCGGTGGTCACCGCCAGGGAGGTCAGTAACGCGGCCAGCGCGTAGATCGCGCCCCGCACCCGGCGCACCTCGACCCCCAGCAGGGCCGCCTGCCAGTCGCCGGTTCCCAGCACGTTCAGCGTGCGCGCCAGCAGCAGCCCCGCCAGCGCACCACCGCCTGCCACGGCCAGAATGGGGCCAGGCCGCTCGACGAAGGAAAAGTCACCCATCAGCCAGAAGAGGAGGCCACGCAGGCTGGCCTCGGGACTCGTGGCGAGCAGCAGGCTGACGGCCGCGCTCCAGCCCGACGCCACCACGATGCCCGTGAGCAGCAGGCGGCTTGCCGCGCCGCCCCCGTCGTAGCCGCGGCCGTCGTACCAGGCGCCACCGGCGCGGGCGAGGGCGAAGACCAGCACGGTGCTCAGCAGGGCGCCGGCGAACGCCGAGCCGTCGACGATCAGGCCCGATGCGCCGAGGAGCATCGCCCCGAGCGCGCCGACGGCGGCGCCGCCCGACGTGCCAAGGACGTAGGGGTCCGCGAGGGGATTGCGCAACAGCACCTGCATCAGTGCGCCGGCCAGCGCGAGCGCCGCGCCGGTGCCGAAGGCGGCCAGCGCGCGCGGGAGCCGCAGCCGCAGGAGGATCTCGGTCTCCAGCGGGTCGGCTCCGCCAGCCAGCAGGGCGCGCAGCGTGCCCGGGCCCGCGGTGCCGCTGCCCGTGCTCACGGCGAACAGCAGCGCGGCAATGCTGAGTGCCGCAAGAATGACGAGCAATCGACGGGGCGTGTGGGGCATTGTGTACGCGGGAGCGAGCCAGCCGGGCCGGCGGACCCGCTGAGTGTACTGGAGGCCCCGGGCAACCGTGACAGCGCAGCGGCTGCTGTGGAAGAATCCGGCCGCAATCAGAGGTGGCGCGTGGATCAGATCGACGAAGAAGGCTTCCGCGCGAACGTCGGGATCATCGTCTGCGACGCGCGTGGGCTGGTGCTTGTCGGCGGCCGCGTCGGCCAGGATTCCTGGCAGTTTCCCCAGGGCGGCATTCGCCTGCACGAGTCACCCGAACAGGCCATGTACCGGGAGCTTCGGGAGGAGATCGGGCTCGTTCCCGAGGACGTAGCGGTCCTGGGCAGCACCCCGGACTGGCTCCGGTACCGGCTGCCGGAGCAGTACGTGCGCCGCAAGCGGCGGCCACTGTGCATCGGGCAGAAGCAGCGCTGGTTCCTCCTGCGCCTGCTGTCGGCGGACAGCAGGCTGCGGCTGGATACCACGACCACTCCCGAGTTTGACCGCTGGCGCTGGGTGGAGTACTGGCAGCCATTGCGCGACGTCATCTTCTTCAAGCGCGAGGTGTACCGGCAGGCTTTGCATCAGCTGGGGCCGATCGTGTTCCCCGAGGGGTTGCCGCCGCCGCCCGAGGTAGACCACGAGGCCAGGCCTGATGGTTAAGCGCCGTCGCCGCGGACCGCCGCCCGCCCCGGACGTCCTGGCCGCGGTGGACCTCGGTTCCAACAGCTTTCACATGGTCGTGGCCCGTTTCGATCACGGCCAGCTCACGGTCATCGACCGGTTGCGGGAGATGGTACGGCTCGCTTCCGGGCTCACCAGGGAGACCCGGCTCAGCGAGGCGAGCCAGGCGCGAGCCCTGGCCACCCTCCGGCGATTCGGTGAGCGCCTGCGGGACATGCAGGCGGGCCGCGTGCGCGTCGTGGCAACGAGCACGCTCCGGAGGGCGAAATCCACGGGCCGCTTCCTCCAGCGTGCCGCCAAGGCCCTCGGTCATCAGGTCGAGATCATTTCCGGCATCGAGGAGGCGCGTTTGATCTACCTGGGCGCGAGCCACAACCTGCCGCGCGTCGACGGGCCCCAGTTGGTCGTGGACATTGGGGGCGGCAGCACCGAGATCATCGCTGGCAAGGGCCTGGAGCCGGCCACCATGGAAAGCCTGCACGTAGGTTGCGTGTCTCTCAGCGAGGGATGCTTCCCCGGGGGGCGATTGTCGGCAAAGAACTTCGAGAAGGCGCGGTTGCAGGTCCGCCTCGAGCTGGAGCCCGTCCGCTCCCAGTTCCGCGAGGTGGAGCCCGCCCAGGTGGCTGGGACCTCGGGCAGCATCCGGGCTGCGCACGCCGTACTCACGGCGATGGGCCGGGCGCCTCAGGGCGTGACAGTCGAAGGACTCGAGCACCTGATCGAGGAGATGATCTCGGCCGGCCGTATCGCGGATCTCAGCCTTCCGGAGTTGCCCAGCGACCGCGCCGATGTTTTTCCGGGCGGTGTATCGATTCTGGTTGAGGTAATGCGCGCGCTCGGGCTCGGACGAATGACCGTGGCGGACGGCGCGCTCCGGGAGGGCATCCTCTATGACATGATCGGCCGCCTCACGGACGAGGATGCCCGGGAGCGATCGGTGCGCGCGATGGCTGCCCGCTATCACGTGGACCGGCCCCAGGCCGAGCGTGTGGAGGCCACGGCCATGGCCCTCTTTGCCCAGGCGCGCGACGACTGGGATCTGGACAACGACCAGAAGCTGTTACTGGCCTGGGCGGCGCGGATCCACGAGCTGGGCCTGGATATCGCGCACTCGCATTACCACCGGCATGGGGCGTATGTCCTTGCCAATGCCGACATGCCTGGCTTTCCGCGCGAGGAGCAGCAGGTGCTGGCCGGCCTTGTGCTGGCCCACCGGCGGAAGTTCGATCGGAGCGCCTTCAGCGGCCTGCCCCTGCCCTGGCAGCGGCCGGCGCTGCGTCTGGCAATCCTCCTGCGCCTCGCCGCACTGATTCACCGCAGCCGGACCGGCGGACCCGCCCCCGGGCTCAAGCTGCGTGTTCAGGGCAGGACGCTCCGGCTGCAGGTGCCGGCCGCCTGGCTCGAGAGCAATCCGCTGACCCTCGCTGATCTCGAGCGCGAGAGGGATTATCTGGATGAGGCGGACTACACGCTGAGCATCCAGCGGCGAACCTCGTCGTAGGAGCGCCTTTGGGCGCGC
>JBEBHH010000038.1:0-32559 GCA_040080965.1 Gammaproteobacteria bacterium
CTGCTGGTCGCGCCTAAAGGCGCTCCTACGGCGTGTTGGACGTTTCCCTGGCGACCGGGGACTCCGTGACCAGCCGGGGATTGGCGATGCTAAGCGCCGCCAGCCGCGAAGCCAGGGCGTCGTACTCGGCGGAGCCCTCGATGGGCCCGATGCGGACGCGGTACAACGCCGGACGGACGTCGTCATCGTAACGGATGACGACGTTGTTGACACCATTGGACTCGAGGCTGCCCTTGAGCCGGGCCGCATTGGCTTCGTCGCTGAACGCGCCCACCTGCATGAAGAGGCGTTCGGCCTTCGCCGGGGGGGCGGCGGCTGACGGGGCGGAGCCGGCCGATGCGGTGAGCACCCGCCGGGTGCGCACGGCCTCGACCTCGACGCGTCCGGTGCCCGTCTGGACGATGCCCAGCTCCTTCGCCGCGGCGAAGGAGAGGTCGATGAGGCGGTTCTTCACGAAGGGCCCCCGGTCATCGACCGTCACCACCACGGTGCGCCCGTTGTCCAGGTTGGTGACCCGCACCAGGGTGGGCAGTGGCAACGTCTTGTGGGCAGCCGTGTACTCGTGCATGTCGTAGACGGTGCCGCTGGAGGTCCGCCTGCCGTGGAAGGGCTGGCCGTACCAGGACGCCACGCCCTGTTCCCGGTAGCCGTTGCTTTCCTCGAGCACGAAGTACCGCTCACCCAGGACCTCATAGAAGGGCGGGTTCCCGGACCTGGACCGGGGCAGCGGCTCGGGCGCTTCCGGGGTCGGGATGTCCCCTGGCACGGGTGCCGGAGCGGGCGCGGTCGCCGGCGGCCGGGTTTGCGCAGACACCGGCGGCACCGGTGCGGGCGGCGCAGCCGGCCTGGCGGGGAAGCGGGTCGGTACGCAGCCGGCGAGCAGCACGGCCAGGGCAAGGAGGCCGGCGCGCGCGCCGGCTGGCGGGTGCTGACCGCTCCTCATGCCGGCCTACTCACTCGCAGTGCTCTTTGGCGCAGCGCTATTGGGCACAGCACTCTCCGCCGCGGTGCTCGCGGGGCGCGACCCTGCCTCGGCGACCGGGGTCCGCGCGCCGGCCGCGATGGCCTCGCTCAGCTGGAACACGGCCAGGGCGTACATGGTGCTGCGGTTGTAGCGGGTGATGGCGTAGTAGTTCTGGAACCCCACCCAGTACTCATCGCCATCCTCGCCTTTGAGAGTGACGAGAATGGCCGGCGCCGTGGCCGGCAGGTCGGTGGTGAACTGGACGCCCTGGCGCGCCAGGGAACCCACGGTGTCCTTGAGGACCAGCTCCGTCGGCCCGGAGGGCCGGATGGCGTCCCGGGCGAACTCGGCCGGGGTGGCGATCGGCTGGCCCGCCTGCCAGTTGTGGCGGGCGAAGTAGTTGGCGATGCTCGCCATGATGTCGTCCCAGTTCTGCAGCAGGTCCCTGCGGCCGTCGCCGCTGCCGTCCACCGCATAGCTCCGGTAGCTGCTCGGGATGAACTGGGGCGGACCCAGCGCGCCCGCGTAGGAACCGGTGAGCGTGGCGATGTCCAGCTGCTCCTCCCGCGCCAGCAGGAATAGCTGGCGCAGCTCCCCGCGAAAGAACGCGCTGCGCGGCGGGTAGTCGAACGCCAGCGTGGCCAGGGCGTCCACCGCCCGGAAGCTGCCCGTGCGGGTGCCGTAGAAGGTTTCCACGCCGAGGATGGCGGCGATGATCTCGGGGGGCACCCCGCTGCTGGCGCTGATCTGCCGCAGCTTCGCCTCGTGCTCCCGGAAGAAGTCCACGCCCGCGCTGATCCGCCGCGGGGTGAGGAAGATATCCCGGTACTCGAACCAGGGCTTCACCTTCTCGGCCGGGCGGCCCATGGCGTCGAGGATGCTCTGCTTGGACTCTATGCCGCCGAAGACGGTGGTCACGTAGGGCTGCTGGAAGCCGTCCTTCCTGACCAGCTCCCCCATGAACGCCTGGACGTCGGGCCTGCCGGTGTCCAGGCTCCGGGCCGGCGCGGGGGCCAGCAGTGTTGCTGCCAGGACTGCGATCAGTGCGGCAAAATTGGCCGCTGCTCGCCTCCGGCCGAAGGGGGTCGGGGTCATCGAGCTACGAGTTTCCGGTGGGTCTGGATGGACATCAGAATACCGAAACCGGCCATCAGGGTCACCATCGAGGTTCCGCCGGCGCTCACGAGGGGCAGGGGCACACCCACGACGGGGATCATTCCCATGACCATGGCCGTGTTCACGAAGACATAGAAGAAGAAGGTGATGCTCAGGCTGCCGGCCAGCAGCCGCGAGAACGTGTCCGGCGCGGCTGCGGAGATGTACAGGCCGCGGCCGACGATGAAGAGGTAGAGGAGGATCAGCGCCAGGGCGCCCAGCAGGCCGAATTCCTCCCCGATCACCGCGAAGATGAAGTCGGTATGGCGCTCGGGCAGGAACTCGAGCTGGCCCTGGGTGCCGTTCAGCCAGCCCTTGCCGAAGATGCCGCCGGAGCCGATGGCGATCTTCGACTGGATGATGTGGTAGCCGGCGCCCAGGGGGTCGCTCTCCGGGTCCAGCAGCGTCAGGATGCGCTTGCGCTGGTAGTCGTGCATCACCAGCCAGAGCGCCGGCATCGCGGCGCCGGCGAGGGCCGCAATGGCGACGATATAGCGCCAGCCCAGGCCGGCGAGAAAGATCACCACGGCGCCCGACAGCACGATCAGGATGGCCGTGCCCAGGTCCGGCTGGATGGCGATCATGCCGGCGGGCAGGAACACGATGATTACTACCAGCAGCAGCACCCCGAAGGACGGCGGCAGCGGGCGCTCGTGCAGCAGCCAGCACAGCGTCATCGGGACGCCGAGCTTCATGATCTCCGAGGGCTGGAAGCGGACGCCGAGGTCCAGCCAGCGCTGGGCGCCCTTGCCGATGTCGCCCGTGGCGAGCACGAGGCCCAGCAGCACCAGTCCCAGGACGTAGATCAGCGGCGAACCCCGGCGCAGCCAGCTCGGGCTGATCTGCGCCATGAAGAGCAGGGCGCCGGACGCCACCAGCATTCGCGCCACCTGGTCGAAGAGTTCGTCCAGTTGCTGGCCCTCGGCGCTGTATAGCGCCAGCATGCTGACGAGCAGCACGCCGCCGATGCCGGCCAGCAGCCACCCGTCCAGGTGCAGGAAGCGCAGGACGCGGGCGGACAGGCCCTGCTCCACGCGGCTGCGCGGCTCGAGGCTGATGCCCAGCGATGGCGTATTCATGACGCGGGTGGCGCCGCGCTGGCCGTCAGGGTGGTGCCCTGCAGGTAGGCTTCCATCACGGCGCGCGCGATGGGGGCTGCGGCCTTGCTGCCGCTCTCGCCATTTTCGATGACCACCGCCACGGCGATGCGCGGGTCGTCCAGCGGCGCAAAGGCCACGAACAGCGCGTGGTCGCGGCGGCGCTCCGCCACGTCCTTCGCGTTGTACTTCTCGTTCTGGCCCACGGTGAACACCTGGGCGGTGCCGCTCTTGCCCGCCATCTGGAATGGCGCATTCAGGCCGACGGCGCGCGCCGTGCCTCGCGCGCCCTGCATCACGCCGTGCATGCCCTCGATGATAGCGCTCCAGCGGGCGGCGTCCTGCTCCGGCACCGGCGGCAGCGGCGTGGGCGCCTCGTACTCGATGGTGCCCGTGGAGGGGTCCCGCGACCCCTTCAGAAGTGTCGGCTGGAAGCGCAGCCCGCGGGCTGCCACGGTCGCCGTCGCGTGGGCGAGCTGGAGGGGCGTCACCAGCAGGTAGCCCTGGCCTATCCCTGAAATCACGGTTTCGCCGGGAAACCAGACCTGGTCGGCGGGCCGGCGGAAGGCCTTCTTCTTCCAGGCCGGGCTGGGCACCAGGCCCTTCTGCTCGCCACCGATGTCCAGTCCCGTGACATTGCCGAGGCCGAAGGTCTCCAGGAAGCTGCCCATGCGCTCGATGCCCAGGTCCCGGGCGACGGTATAGAAGTACACGTCGCAGGACTGCTCTATGGCGCTGTACAGGTTGATGGAGCCGTGGCCTTCGGGCTTCCAGTCCCGGTACCGGTGGCTGCTGCCGGGCAGGCTGTAGGCGCCGCCGCAGCCCACGCGCCGTTCCGGCGTCGTCACCCCGTAGTGCAGGGCGGCCAGCGCCACCATCGGCTTGATGGTGGAGCCGGGCGGGTACTGGCCGCGCAGCGCGCGGTTGAACATCGGTCGGTCGATGTCTTCCTGCAGCGCCAGGTAGGCGCGCCGGCTGAGGCCGGCGCTGATCGCGTTGGGGTCGTAGGCGGGTGTGCTGACGAAGGCGAGTACCTCCCCGTTGCGCGGATCGATGGCCACCGCCGCCCCGCGCTTGCCCTGGAGCGCCGCGTTGGCGGCCAGCTGCGCGTTCATGTCGATGGTGAGGATCACGTCCCGTCCCGGCAGGGACCGCACGCGGTTGAGCACCTGCATCTTCCGGCCGTGCACGTTGACCACCACGTCCTCGTGGCCGGACGTGCCGTGCAGGCCGGCCTCGAAGCTGCGCTCCACCGAGATCTTGCCCACGTGGGTCGTACCGGCGTACTCGGCCGGATCAAGGATCTTCTTGTCGTCCGCGCTGATCCCGCCCACGTAACCGAGCACGTGCGCCGCCGCCGTGCCGAAGGGGTAGCTGCGCCCCAGCCGCGCGCGGATCTCCAGGCCGGGGAAGTGGGGCCGTTGCACTGCGAAGGCGGCCAGTTCCTCGTCCGTCAGCCGTTCCGCGACGACCACCGTGTCGAAGCTCCGGCGGCTGGCGATCTGCTCCTTCAGTTCCGGCAGGTCCTCTTCCTGGAGGATCCCGCTCTTCACGAGGCGGCGGAGCGTGTCCGCCATGTCGGGGACCTGTTCCCGGGTCATCTCCAGCTGGTAGCTGGGCGTGTTCTCGGCGAGGACCTTGCCGTTGCGATCGAGGATCAGGCCGCGAATGGGAGGGATGGGCTGTACACGGATCCGGTTGCCGCTGGACTGGGCGGAGAAGTACTCGTACTGCCCGACCTGCAGCTGGACCAGTCGGCCGACGACGAGGCCCGTCAGGCCCAGCACGATGACGATGGACACGATCAGGCGGCTCGTGAACAGGTGCTGTTCCCGCCAGTGGTCCTTGATGCGCAGCGTCCTTGCCACGTCTTGCCTGCCTCAGGCGAAGCTCGAGTCGCGCCGCTCGAGCCTCTCCCTCAGTCGATCCATGGCCGCCATCAGCACCGGCCACAACAGGCCGGCGGCCAGCACGGGCCCCCAGCGCGCCGGGCCAAACTCGGCACGGCCGGTGGCGCCGTCGATCCAGAGAAGCACGAAGGCTTCCAGGAACATGAGCGCGAAGACGGACAGCGTGAGTTGCCAGAGCGGGAACACCCGCATCTGCAGGTGCAGCCGGAGCACCAGGTAGGCCACCAGCGACAGGGACAGGGCGTGCTGGCCGAGCAGCGAGCCGTGGGCCACGTCGACCAGCAGGCCCGCGACGAACGCGCTGAAGACGCCGAAGCGGCCGGGCCACATCAGCGCCCAGTAGATCACCACCATCGTCGTCCAGGCCGGGCGCAGCGGCTGGATGGCCGCCGGCAGGGGCAGCATCTCGCCCACCAGCGCCAGCACCAGCAGCAGCCAGACCGGCCAGCGCGGCGCCCTCACTCCGGCGCTCCCGGTTCCCGCACGGGGCCGGCGGGGACTGCATCGTCCGTCGCCGGCGCAGCCGAAGCGGCGTCCGGCGGCGCCGGAACCTCGGGAACGGCGGACTCTGTGGGCGGGCTCACCGGCGCAGTCTCCTCGTTCGGCGCCGGCTCCACCACAGGCGGTGTCACGACGGGCGCCGGCTCTCCCGGAAGTGGACCGGCGGGACCCGTCGCGGGTTCCGTCGAGGGCGTTGCGGCAGATGCGGCCGGGATCCGGGACGGAGAGCGGGCTGGCGCCACGGCCGGCGTTGTGGCCGGTGGGGCGGGGCTGGCGGGACCCGCCGCGCCGCCGCGTTGCTGGAACACCAGCAGCACCTCGTGCAACCGGTCCAGGCTGGCGGCCGGCTTCGCGGCAACCTCCAGGAAGGCATCGCCGGACGAGCCATCCACCGTGACCACCGTGCCGACGGGATAGCCCGCCGGGAAGGCGCCGCCGAGACCGGAGGTGACCAGCAGGTCCCCGGCCTTGATGTCCGCATTGCGGGTGAGGAAGGGCAGCGACAGGCGCTCCAGGTCCCCCGTGCCCATGGCAATGGTCCGCAGTCCGTTGCGCACGACCTCGACGGGTACCGCGTGATCGGGGTCCGTGATCAGGATCGCCTCGGAGCTGTCCGCCTGGTCCCGGGTGACCTGGCCCACGACGCCGTCCGCGTCGATCAGTGCCTGGCCCTCGTAGGCGCCGTCACGTCCGCCCTTGTTCAGGACCACCCGGTGCCGCAGCGGATCCATGTCCACGGCCAGGATCTCGCCGACGACGACCCGGTCCGGCACCCGGGCCTTGGAGTCGAGGAGGGCACGGTAACGCGCGTTCTCCGCCCGCAGGGCCGCGAGCCGCTGCAGCTCGGCACTGTCGGCGAGGGCTGCGCTGCGCAGGGCCGCGTTCTCGGTGATCAGGCGTTCGCGCAGCGCCAGGTTTTCCCGCATCCAGCGCCCGCCGGCGACAGGCGAATTGATAGCGACCTGCAGCGGGTACATGGCCGCGCCGAGGTAGGCGCGGATCCCTTCCAGGTAGGTGCCCCGGTGGTCGAGGAACATGAGGGCCAGCGACGCGACGCCGGCAAGGAAGAAGCGGAGGCTCGGACTCGCGTTGCGGTAGGCCCGGCCTTCGCTGTCTGCAGAAGAAAGCGCCATGCCCGATTATCCGTGAGTAGGAGCGGCTTCAGCCGCGACCCGGTCCCGCTCGAGACTCGCGGACTCGATTCTCACGGGCCCGGGTCGCGGCTGAAGCCGCTCCTACTCAAGTCCCAGCGTGGAGGGCGGAACCTCGTCCAGCAGCTCGAGAATCCTGCCGCCGCCCCGTGCGACGCAGGTCAGCGGTTCGTCGGCCACCACGACGGGCAGGCCGGTTTCTTCCATCAGGAGCTTGTCGATGTGCCGGAGCAGCGCGCCGCCGCCCGTGAGCACGATGCCGCGCTCGGCCACGTCGGCGCCGAGCTCCGGAGGCGTCTGCTCCAGGGCCTGCTTCACGGCCTGGACGATGCCCTGCAGAGGCTCCTGGAGCGCTTCCAGGATCTCGTTGCTGTTCAGGCTGAAGCTGCGTGGCACTCCCTCGGAGAGATTGCGGCCCTTGACCGAGATTTCCTTTACCTCGTCGCCGGGGAAGGCGGAGCCGATTTCCTTCTTGATGCGCTCGGCCGTGGACTCGCCGATCAGGATGCCGTAGTTCCGCCGCACGTAATTGATGATGGCCTCGTCGAACTTGTCGCCGCCGATGCGGGCGGACGCGGCGTAGACGATTCCGTTCAGGGAGATGACTGCCACTTCGGAGGTGCCGCCGCCGATGTCCAGCACCATGGAGCCCCGGGCCTCGTGCACCGGCATGCCGGCGCCGACGGCAGCCGCCATGGGCTCCTCGACCAGCCAGACCTTGCGGGCGCCGGCGCCCTCGGCCGACTCGCGGATGGCGCGGCGCTCCACCTGGGTGGAACCGTAGGGCACGCAGACGATCACCCGCGGGCTGGGCCGGAAGTAGCGGCCCGGCAGCGCCTTGCGGATGAAGTGCTGGAGCATTTTCTCCGTGACCGTGAAGTCGGCGATGACGCCGTCCTTCAGCGGGCGGATGGCCGTGATGTTGCCGGGGGTGCGTCCCAGCATGTTCTTGGCCTGGAGGCCCACGGCCTCGACGATCTTGCCACCCCGGCCCGGTTCCTCGCGGATGGCCACCACGGAGGGCTCGTCGAGCACGATGCCCTGGCCCGCCAGGTAGATCAGCGTGTTCGCCGTACCCAGGTCAATGGAGAGATCATGGGAAAAGTAGCCCAGAAGCCGTTTCAGCATGGCTGTTTCAGCATGGCTTATTCATGATTGGTCGCGCCCGCGACAAGTGCCCCGTAGAAGCGCGGTAGCCTAGCAACGGGGGTCAGATTGCACAACAGCGGTGTATGATTCCGGCCGCGGAAAAACCGCGCCCTGACTCACACTTTCACGGGTTGTTCAGGCTTGCTCGCCGACGAACCGCTCAGGAAACTGCCCACCCACGGACCCGGCCCGCCGTCATGAAGCTGACCCGCCAGAACGTCGAGCACATCGCGCACCTTGCCCGCCTCGAGATCGGGCCGGACGAGCTGGACGGCGTCGTCGAGAAGCTGGGCCGGATCGTGAGTTTCGTCGATCAGCTGCAATCAGCCGACACCAGCGCCGTCCTGCCGATGGCGCATCCCATGGACATGAACCAGCGGTTGCGCCCCGACGAGGTCACCGAGGCCGATCGCCGGGACCTCTACCAGCAGAACAGCGAGGCCGTCCAGGACGGCCTCTACACCGTCCCCCGGGTCATCGAGTAGGAGCGCCTTTAAGGCGCGATCCCGGTCCGAGCATGCCTGCATTGCCCCCACGCCCCACCATCGCCCAGCTGTCCGCGGCCCTCAAGACCCGCCAGGTCAGCAGCCGGGAGCTGACGGCCGCGGCTCTCGCCCGCATCGGCGCCGCTGACCAGGCACTGAACAGCTTCATCACGGTGGTACCCGAGCTGGCGCTCGCCGCCGCCGAAAGGGCCGACGCCCGGCTTGCCCGGGGTGAGGGCGGGCCGCTCACCGGCATTCCCTTCGCCCACAAGGACATCTTCTGCACGGCGGGAGTCCGCACGACCTGCGGGTCGAAGATGCTGGCGAACTTCGTCTCGCCCTACGACGCCACGGCGGTCGAGCGGCTGGCCGCGGCGGGCATCGTCACGGTGGGCAAGACGAACATGGACGAGTTCGCCATGGGCTCGTCCAACGAGACGAGCTGGTTCGGGCCGGTGCGGAACCCGTGGGACCTGGAGCGCTCTCCGGGCGGCTCCTCCGGCGGTTCCGCGGCCGCAGTTGCCGCCGGGCTCGTGCCCGCGGCGACGGGCACCGACACGGGCGGCTCGATCCGCCAGCCCGCCTCGCTCGTGGGCATCACGGGCTTCAAGCCCACCTACGGCCGCGTGTCGCGCTACGGGATGATTGCCTTTGCCTCGAGCCTGGACCAGGCGGGCGTGCTCACCCTCACCGCCGAGGATGCGGCGTTGCTGACCGGCGCCATGGCCGGCTTCGATCCCCGGGATTCCACCAGCGCCGACCTGCCCGTGCCGGACTATGCCGCCGGCCTCGGCGCGTCACTGAAGGGCCGGCGGATCGGCGTGCCGAAGGAGTTCCTCGACGCCGGGCTCGAGCCCGGCTCCGCCGCCGCCATCCGCGAGGCGCTGAAGGTCTACGAGCGCCTGGGCGCTACCCTGGTGGAGCTGTCCCTGCCGAGCCTCGGGCTGTCCGTTCCCACCTATTACATCGTCGCGCCGGCCGAGTGCTCGTCCAACCTGTCCCGCTTCGACGGCGTCCGCTTCGGTCACCGCCACGCCGGGGCCACCACGCTGGAAGAGCTGTACAAGAAGTCCCGCGGCGAAGGCTTCGGCGCCGAGGTGAAGCGCCGAATCCTTACGGGCACCTACGTTCTGTCGGCCGGCTACTACGACGCCTACTACCTTAAGGCCCAGAAGGCGCGCCGTCTCATCGCCGATGATTTCCGCCGCTGCTTCGCCGACGTGGACGTGATCGCCGGCCCCACGGCGCCGACGCCCGCATTCCGCCTGGGCGAAAAGGTGGACGACCCGGTGCAGATGTACCTGAACGACATCTACACGATCCCGGTGAACCTGGCCGGCCTGCCGGGCATGTCGGTGCCCTGCGGCTTTTCCGGCGGACTGCCCGTCGGACTGCAGCTTATCGGGCCCCACTTCGGCGAGGCCACGCTGTTCAATTTTGCGCACGCCTTCCAGCGCGACACGGACTGGCATACGAAGGCGCCCCCCGCATGAGCTGGGAAACCGTCATCGGCCTGGAGATCCACGCGCAGCTCGCCACGCGCAGCAAGATCTTCTCCGGTTCCGCCACGACCTACGGCGCCCCGCCCAACACCCAGGCCAGCCTCGTGGACCTGGGTTACCCGGGTGTGCTCCCCGTGCTCAACGCGGAGGTTGTGCGCATGGCGGCCCGGTTCGGCCTGGCCATTGGCGCCACCATCGCGCCGCGGTCGGTGTTTGCCCGCAAGAACTACTTCTACCCCGACCTGCCCAAGGGCTACCAGATCAGCCAGTACGAGCTGCCGGTCGTCCACGACGGCACGGTCACCATCCCGCTCGAGGGCGGCGGAACGAAGTCGGTGCACGTGATCCGCGCGCACCTGGAGGAGGACGCCGGCAAGTCCCTCCACGAGAACTTCACCGGCCTGTCCGGCATCGACCTGAACCGTGCCGGCACGCCCCTGCTCGAGATCGTCTCCGCGCCGGACCTGCGCTCGGCGAAGGAAGCCGTCGCCTACATGAAGAAGGTGCACCAGCTGGTGCGCTACCTCGGCATCTGCGACGGCAACATGCAGGAAGGCTCGTTCCGGTGTGACGCGAACGTGTCGGTCCGCCGGACGGGGACGGAGAAGCTCGGCACCCGCACCGAGTCGAAGAACCTCAACTCCTTCCGCTTCCTGGAGCGCGCCATCCTGTTCGAGGTGGACCGGCAGATCGAGGTGCTGGAGAGCGGCGGCACCGTGGTCCAGGAAACGCGCCTCTACGACCCGGACCGGGACGAGACCCGCCCGATGCGGAGCAAGGAAGAGGCCAACGACTACCGCTACTTCCCCGACCCGGACCTGCTGCCGGTGGTGCTGGACCAGGACTTTATCAGCGAGGTGCGGCGGGCGCTGCCGGAGATGCCGGATGCGAAGCGCGAGCGCTGGGTCCGGGACTTCGGCCTGAAGGCCGACACAGCCGACGTGCTCGCTGCCGATCCCGACGTCGCGGGCCTCTACGACGCGCTCGCCCGGGAGTCGGGCCAGGCAGTTGCCGCTGCGAACACCGTGCAGAGCCAGCTGTTCAGTCTCTTCGGCGCCGAGCGGACGCCAGCGGGCGTCAACGTGGCCGCCACGGCCGCCGTGATCCGCATGGCCGCCGAGGGCGTCATCGCCCGGAACAGCGCCAAGGAGCTGATCGAGGAGTTCGCCTTCGCGGCCACGGCCCCGCCCATGGAGCAGCTGGTGAGGGAGCGCGGCCTGGCGCAGATCAGTGACACCGGCGCGCTCGAAGCCATCGTCGACCAGGTCCTGGCGGCGAACCCCGCGCAGGCGGAGCAGTACCGGGCGGGCCAGACCAAGGTGCTCGGCTTCCTCGTCGGCCAGATCATGAAGGCGAGCGGCGGCAAGGCCAATCCGGCCCAGGTCAACGAACTCCTGAAGCGAAAGCTGTAGGAGCGGCTTCAGCCGCGACCGACAGGGGAATCGCGCCTGAAGGCGCTCCTACGGGGAACAGACGACATGGCGAAGACTCTTGGCTGGCTGATTGCCCTGCTCTACACCGTGCAGGCTTCCCTCGGCGTGCGCATGCCCCGCACCGAGAAGACGTCCCTGCTTCGGGAGGAGCTGCGCAGCTGGCACTACCTGATTGGCCTCATTCTCTTCGTGCTGCTGGTCTGGCGGCTGTGGTGCTGGTACCGGGATCGGCCAGTGACGCAGCGGCCCGGCCTCACGGCGGCGGGGCAGGCCTGGGCGAACCAGCTGGCGCTCGCGAGCTACCTCATTCTCGCGGTGATGCCCATCCTCGGCATCAACCAGGCCTGGACGGAAGGCCTCACCGTCCGGCTCGGGCCGTTCGTCACGCTGCCGCCCGTGGTTGCGGCGAATCACACCGGCTGGATGTTCTTTGGCTACTTCCACTCGGCGCTGGGCTTCTCGTTCACGCTGCTCACGATCGCGGCGGTGCTCACGGGCACCTGGCTGTGGCTGCGGCGGGGCGTCGGCCTGCTGGCGGCCTTTCCGGCCGGCTTCGGTGCGCAGGTTTACGCCACGCTGGCGATCACCGTGTATGCCTTCTCCACGTTCAAGGCGCCGGAGCCCGGCGTTACCGCGCTCGGCACGTTGCTGGTCGTTACGGCGCTCATCTGGGCGCTGGGCGCATGGCTCAGGGCGTTCCCACGTGCTCGAGACCTGCTAGGGCGCGGAGTATCCGCGCTGACGGTGCTCGGGCTCGTTGCGCTCGGCGCCTACGGTCCCTACCAGATGTTCCGCGTAACGCCCTGGGAAACCGGTGAGGTGGTGGCGGCCGCGGAGGGCACGACGTCCCACGCCAGCCCGGTCACCCAGGTCACCATCACGCCGGAGACGCCCTTTGAGAAGCAGGTGAAGGACGAGACCTACAAGTGGTGCCGTTTTTGCCACACGGTCGAGAAGGGCGGCAAGCACCTCGTGGGGCCCAATCTCTACGCCATCATCGGGCAGCGCGCTGGCACGGTGCCCAACTTCTATTACTCGCCGGCCCTTGCTGAGGCTGGCCGCAATGGCCTCGTGTGGGACGACGCCGCGCTGGACAGGTTCCTGGCCGGTCCCGACCAGTTCATTCCCGGCACGAAGATGATCATCTCCAGCGGCCCGGTGAAGACGCCGGAGGAGCGCGCCGCCATCATCAACATCCTCAAGCGCGAAACGATGCCCGCCCCGTAGGAGCGCCTTCAGGCGCGACCCGCCATTTCCTAACACCGTCCTAACGCGCCATTCCCTAACCTCTCTCCGCTGCCACCCGGCAACGGAGATCCAGGTAATGGAACTGACCGTCATCCTCGTCACGCTGCTCCTCGTCGCCACGACCTGGGCGCTGGGGCGCCTGGCCAGCCGCCTCCAGGACACGGAACGCGATCCGGAGCGGCACTCATGAGCGCCATCGATGTCGTCGGACTCGCGCTGGCCCTGGCGCTGGGCATCTACCTGGTCGTTGCCCTGCTTTACCCGGAGCGCTTCCAGTGACTGCCCAGGGACTCCTGCAGATCGCGCTGTACGTCGCCGTGCTGGTTGCCCTGGCAAAGCCGCTTGGCGCGTTCATGGCCAATGTATATGAAGGCAAGCGCACCTTCCTCTCGCCCGTGCTGGGGCCGGTGGAGCGGGGTATCTACCGGCTGGCGGGTGTGCGGGCGGTTGCCGAGACGGGCTGGAAGCGCTACGCCGTTGCGGCCTTGCTGGTCAATCTGGTGGGATTGCTGTTCGTCTACGCGCTTCAGCGCGCCCAGGGTTCATTACCCCTGAACCCGCAGGGCTTTGCGGCCGTGTCGCCGGACTCCGCATTCAACACCGCCGTGAGCTTTGCCACCAACACCAACTGGCAGGGCTACGCCGGCGAGAGCACCATGAGTTATCTGACGCAAATGCTCGGGCTGGCCGTGCAGAACTTCCTGTCTGCTGCAGCAGGCATGGCGGTACTCGTTGCCCTCATCCGGGGTTTCGTCCGCCGGGAGGCACAGCACATCGGCAATTTCTGGGTGGACTTCACCCGCAGCACGCTCTACATCCTGTTACCGCTGTCGGCATTGCTCGCCGTGATCCTCGTGTCCCAGGGCGTCGTGCAGAGCTTCGAGCCCTACCAGACCGTCGAACTCGTGGAGCCGATTGCGGGCGAGGCGCCGGTGACGGAGCAGATCGTGCCGCTGGGTCCAGCCGCCAGCCAGGTCGCCATCAAGCAGCTGGGAACCAACGGTGGCGGATTCTTCAACGTCAACTCGTCGCACCCCCTCGAGAACCCGTCACCTCTCTCGAACTTCCTGCAGGTCCTCGCGATCCTGTTGATCCCCGCGGCGCTCTGCTACACCTTCGGCCGCATGGTCGGGGACACCCGCCAGGGCTGGGCCGTGCTGGCTGCGATGCTGGTCATCTTCGTGCCGCTGACTCTCGGCGTGACCGCGGCGGAACAGGCTGGCAATCCCCGGTTCGATGGCCTCGGGATCGACCAGGCCGCATCGGAGATCCAGCCGGGCGGCAACATGGAGGGCAAGGAAACCCGCTTCGGTATTGCCAACTCGACCCTGTGGGCCGCCGCGACTACCGCTGCGTCCAACGGCTCGGTGAACTCCATGCATGGGTCCTTCACGCCCCTCGGCGGCCTCGTTCCGATGTGGCTCATGCAGCTTGGCGAGGTCGTCTTCGGCGGCGTCGGCAGCGGCCTCTACGGCATGCTCATGTTCGCCCTGGTGGCAGTCTTCATTGCGGGCCTGATGGTCGGCCGTACGCCGGAGTACCTGGGCAAGAAGATCGAGGCCTACGAAGTCAAGATGGCCGTGATCGTTTTGCTGGTGCCGTGCCTGGTAGTGCTGGCCGGCACCGCCGTGGCCAGCGTGCTCCCGGTGGCGACCGCGAGCGTCGGCAACCCGGGGCCTCACGGTTTCTCGGAAATCCTCTACGCCTTTTCCTCTGCCGGTAACAACAATGGCAGCGCGTTCGCCAGCATCTCCGCCAACACGCCCTTCTACAACATCGCCCTGGGCATCGCCATGTGGCTCTCGCGCTACTGGCTGATGATCCCGGTGCTGGCGATCGCCGGCAGCCTGGCGGCAAAACGTGCGACGGCCGTCACTGCCGGCACGCTGCCAACCCATACACCGCTCTTCGTAACCCTGCTGGTGGGAGTCGTGCTGCTGATCGGCGCGTTGACATTCCTGCCGGCCCTGGCGCTCGGCCCCATCGTCGAGCACCTGCAACTGATCGGGAATTGAAGGCCATGACCGCTGCAAGTCCCACCACCAATCCGACGGGGCTGCCGGGGGTGCCGCCCCCCCGCCTCACGCTGCTGTCCGGCCCGATCGTCCGGGCTGGGATCCTGGATGCCTTCCGCAAGCTGGACCCCAGGGTCCAGGTGCGCAATCCGGTGATGTTCGTCGTGTTTGTCGGCAGCATCGTGACCACCGTCCTGGGAATCGGGACCCTGACAGGCACGATCGCCGACGCCGGGGCGCCATCGTTCGTCATCGCCATTGCCGCCTGGCTCTGGCTCACCGTCCTGTTCGCCAATTTCGCCGAAGCGGTCGCCGAGGGCCGCGGCAAGGCCCAGGCCGCGTCGCTGCGGGCCATGCGCAAGGAAGTCCAGGCCAAGAAGCTGCGCACTCCCGAGCGCAGCGCCACCTTCGAACTGGTCGCTGCCAGCAGCCTGCGCAAGGGCGATTTCGTGCTCGTGGATGCGAGGGACATCATCCCCGCCGATGGCGAGGTCGTAGCCGGCGTGGCCTCGGTGAACGAAAGTGCCGTTACGGGCGAGTCGGCTCCGGTGCTGCGCGAGTCCGGCAGTGACTTCTCGTCCGTGACAGGCGGCACCCGGGTTCTGTCGGACTGGCTGGTCGTGCGCGTGACCAGCAATCCCGGCGAGGGCTTCCTCGATCGCATGATCGCGATGGTCGAGGGTGCAAAGCGGACCAAGACGCCGAACGAGATCGCCCTTTCGATCCTCCTCTCCATGCTCACGCTGGTCTTCCTCCTGGCCACGGCGACGCTCGCACCGTTCTCGTCCTATGCGGTGACGAGCTCCGGCCAGGGATCCGTCGTCACACTTACAGTGCTCGTCGCGCTGCTCGTGTGCCTGATACCCACCACCATCGGCGGCCTGCTTTCCGCCATCGGCATCGCGGGCATGGACCGCATGGTGCAGGCCAATGTCATTGCCACGTCAGGCCGTGCCGTCGAGGCCGCCGGCGACGTCGACGTGCTCCTGCTGGACAAGACGGGCACCATCACGCTGGGCGACCGCCAGGCGTCGGCGTTCCACGCGGCCCCGGGGATCAAGGAGGAGGAACTTGCCGATGCCGCCCAGCTGGCGTCCCTCGCCGACGAGACGCCGGAGGGCCGCTCCATCGTGGTGCTGGCCAAGAACCGCTTCCAGCTGCGGGGCAGGGATCTCGGCGCCGTGGCCCACACCTTCTACAAGTTCTCGGCCCAGACCCGGATGAGCGGGGTCGATCTCGACGGGCGCCGGGTCCGCAAGGGCGCGGCGGAGGCCGTCCGGCAGTTCGTGCTCGCCGAAGGCGGGTTCTGGCCCACGCCGGTCACGGAGACGGTCGAGAGAGTGGCCCGCGAGGGGGCCACCCCGCTGGTCGTGGCCGACGGGAGGCGGGTCCTCGGCGTCGTCGAGCTGCGGGATATCGTCAAGGGCGGGATCCGCGAGCGCTTCGCGGAACTGCGCCAGATGGGCATCAAGACCATCATGGTCACGGGTGACAACCGGCTGACTGCGGCTGCCATCGCCGCCGAAGCCGGCGTGGACGACTTCCTGGCCGAGGCCACCCCGGAGGCCAAACTGGCGCTGATCCGCAAACAGCAGGCCGAGGGCCACCTGGTCGCCATGTGCGGCGATGGCACCAACGACGCGCCGGCGCTGGCCCAGGCCGACGTCGCTGTCGCCATGAACTCCGGAACCCAGGCCGCCAAGGAAGCCGGCAACATGGTGGACCTGGACTCCAACCCGACGAAGCTCATCGAGATCGTGGACGTCGGCAAGCAGATGCTGGTGACCCGCGGTGCCCTCACGACCTTCTCGATCGCCAATGACGTGGCCAAGTACTTTGCCATCATCCCGGCCGCGTTCGCGACGACCTATCCCGCCCTGAACAGCCTCAACGTCATGGCCCTGACCAGCCCGGAGAGCGCCATCCTCTCGGCGGTGATCTTCAACGCGCTGGTCATCGTCGTGCTGGTGCCTCTGGCGCTGCGGGGCGTCCGGTCCCGGGCGGCCTCGGCCGTGAGCCTGCTCCGTCGCAACCTGCTCATCTATGGGCTTGGCGGCCTCGTGGTACCGTTCGTGGGCATCAAGCTGATCGACGTGTTGCTGACCGTGACCGGCCTCGCCTGAGCGCGGTCAGCAGGACCTGAGGAGTATCTGAAATGTTGCAAGAGATTCGCCCCGCGCTGGTCATCTTCATCCTCCTGACCCTCGTCACCGGGCTGGTGTATCCCGGGCTGGTGACACTGATCGGGACCGCCGCGTTCCCGGACCAGGCCACCGGCAGCATCGTGACCTCCGGCGACCGGCGGGTGGGCTCCAGGCTGCTGGGCCAGCAATTCTCCAGGCCCGGCTACTTCTGGGGCCGGCCGTCCGCCACCGGTCCGCAGCCCTACAACGGTGGCGCCTCCAGCGGCTCCAACCAGGCAACCACGAACCCCGGTCTTGCCGCTGCCGTGAAGGACCGGGTCGCGGCGTTGCGCGCGGCCGATCCTGATAACCGGCATCCCGTGCCCGTCGACCTGGTGACAGCGTCCGGGAGCGGACTCGATCCGCACATCTCAATCGCCGGTGCAGAATTTCAGGTGGCCCGCGTGGCCCGCGCGCGCGGCGTGCCGGAGGCGCGGGTCCGGGAACTGGTCAGCCAGGCAACGGAAGGCCGCACCTTCGGCCTTCTCGGCGAGCCGCGCGTGAACGTCCTGGAACTGAACCTCGCGCTCGACAGCTTGCCCTAGCCGGTCGCCATGCCCCACGGCCGCCCTGATCCGGACCAGCTGCTGGCCCGCGTGCAGGCCGACGAGGCCCGGGCCGCGCGGGGCAAGCTGCGGGTCTTCTTCGGCGCTTCCGCCGGTGTCGGCAAGACCTACGCGATGCTCGAGGCCGCCCGTGGCCTGCGCGCCACCGGCGTCGACGTCGTCGTCGGCTACGTGGAGCCCCACGGCCGCGCTGAAACCGAACGCCTGGTGGAGGGCTTCGAGCAGCTGCCGCCACTGCCCGTCGCGTATCGCGGCATCGTCCGGCACGAGTTCGACCTGGACGCGGCCCTGCGCCGGCGTCCGGAGATCCTGCTGGTCGACGAGCTGGCCCATTCGAACCTCGTGGAGGGCGAGCCGGCCCCCCGGCACAGCAAGCGCTGGCAGGACATCGAGGAACTGCTGGCGGCGGGCGTCTCCGTGTGGACCACCGTCAATGTCCAGCACCTGGAAAGCCTGAATGACCTGATCGCCCAGATCACCGGCGTCCGGCAACGTGAAACCGTCCCTGACCGGATCTTCGACGAGGCGGACGAAGTCGAGCTGATCGACCTGCCGCCCGAGGACCTGCTGGCGCGGCTGCGGGCCGGCAAGATCTACCTGCCGGACGAGGCAGGGACCGCCGTCGAACGCTTCTTCCGCAAGCCCAACCTGCTGGCCCTGCGTGAGCTGGCGCTCCGGCGCACGGCCGACCGCGTGGACGCGGCGGCCCGCGATTCGGCCCGGCTGGACCAGTCGTCCCGGCCCCATTTCGCCCGCGACCGACTCCTTGTCGCGATCGGACCGGATGACCAGGCCGAGCAGGTCATCCGCGCCGGCAAACGGCTGGCGGACGCGCTGGACGCCCAGTGGACCGTGGTCTCCGTCGAAACCCCGCACCTGCTCCGGTTGCCCGAGGCGGCGCGGAACCGGCGCATCGACCTGCTGCGCCTGGCGGAATCACTGGGGGCGGAGACCGTTACCCTCGACGGCCGTTCGGCCGCGGACACCGTGCTCGAGTACGCGCACACCCGCAACAGCACGCGAATCGTGGTGGGTGCGCCGAAGCGCCATGGGCTCCGTGCCTGGCTGCGGCCATCGACGGCCACCGAGCTGGTACGCCGCACACGCGGACTCGACGTGCTGACGATCAGCCCCGAGCCCGTGAGGGCCGACCGGCCACGCCCGGAAGTTGCATCCGACGCGACACCCCCGCAGCCAGTCCGCTGGGAGCGCTATGCCTGGGCCGCGGCCACTACCGTCCTCTGCACGGGCGTTGCTGCGCTGATCTACGACTACCTCGAGCTGGCCAACCTGGTCATGGTCTACCTGCTCGGCGTCACGCTGGCCAGTGTCCGGCTCGGGCGGGGCCCGGCGGTCCTGACGGCGCTCGCGAACGTGCTGGCCTTCGATTTCTGCTTCGTGCCACCGCGCTTCAGCTTCGCCGTTTCCGACGCCGAGTACCTGGTGACGTTCGCCGTGATGCTCGTCGTGGCGCTGATCATCGCCAACCTGATGGCCAGTGTCAGGCAGCAGACCCGGGTGGCCGGGGCGCGGGAGCGGCGCACGGCACTGCTGTATGCCATGAGCCGTGAACTCGGGGCGACGCGGGGCACCGCCAACATGGCCCGGGTCGCCGTGCGGCACGTGGCGGAGGTGTTTGGCTGCGAAGCGGTCGTTCTCCTGCCCGACGCCCAGGGCCGGCTCCATCATCCCGCCGGGCCGCCGGTGGCGGGCTCCCTGCGGGGAGCTGACCTGTCGGTGGCCCAGTGGGTCCTCGATCACGCCGAACGGGCGGGGCTGGGGGCCGACACGCTGCCGGCTGCCCCCGCGCTCTACCTTCCGCTCGGCGACTCGCGGCCGTCCCGGGGGGTGCTCGCGGTGTTGCCTGCCAACCGTCGCCGCGTCCTGCTTCCGGAGCAGCGGCACCTGCTGGACACGTTTGGCGGACAGATCGGCCTGGCCCTGGAGCGCGCCCAGCTGGCGGAAGATGCCGAGGCGACCCGCGTGGCCATGGAAACCGAAGGCCTCCGCAACACACTGCTGGCCTCGATTTCCCACGACCTCCGCACACCGCTGGCGGTGATCGCGGGCGCAGGCAGTGCACTCGCGGAACACGATGCCACCCTCGACCCGTCAACCCGCGTCTCGCTCGCCCGGTCCGTGGAGCGCAAGGCCCATGAGATGTCGGAGCTGATCTCCAACGTCCTGGAACTGACGCGACTCGAGTCCGGCCAGCTGCAGTTGCGGCGGAGCTGGGAAGCACTGGATGAGCTCGTCGGCACCGCCTTGAGCCGGGTGAGCGAGCGACTGGCCCGCCACCCGGTGACCCTGGAGATTCCGGACGACCTTCCGTCCGTGCACGTGGACGCCATGCTGGTCGTCCAGGTCTTTACGAACCTGCTGGACAATGCAGCCAAGTACACGCCGGAAGGCACCGCAATCCGCATCGCTGCGACTGCCGATGCCGGCCTGGTGCAGGTCGTCGTCGAGGACAGCGGTCCCGGCCTGCCAGACGGCGACCTGGCCCGGCTCTTCGCGCCCTTCCAGCGCGGCCACACGGAAGGCACGATCGCGGGCGCGGGCCTCGGCCTCGCGATCTGCCGCGCCGTCATCGTCGGCCACGGTGGCCAAATCCATGCGGCGCGTGCCCCGGGCGGCGGCGCGCGGTTCCAGTTCACGCTGCCGACGTCGCAACCCGCTCCATGACCCGTGCCATGCATCTCATACTCGTCATCGACGACGATCCCGGCATTCGCGACGTCCTGCGCGTGCTGCTGGAAGCGTGCGACTACCGGGTCGTGGAGGCCGATTGCGCGCAGCGGGGTCGCATCGAAGCGCAGTCCCACAAGCCCGACCTGCTGCTCGTCGACCTCGGCCTGCCCGACGGCGACGGCATCAGCGTGATCCGCGACGTGCGCGCCTGGTCGACCGTCCCGATCCTGGTGCTGACCGCCCGCACCCGCGAGGAAGACAAGGTCGCCGCGCTTGATGCCGGCGCCGATGACTACGTGACCAAGCCCTTCAGCACGCCGGAGCTCCTGGCCCGTGTGCGCGCCGCGCTGCGCCGCCGTGTCACCGGCGCCGACGGCGGCAACCGGCTCGCCTTCGGAGAGTGTGTCGTGGACCTGGCGCGCCGGGAAGCCCGCAATCCGGACGGCGAACTGCACCTGACGCCGCTGGAGTACCGGGTCCTGGACGTAATGGCCCACAGCGCCGGTCTCGTGGTGCGCACGCCCCAACTCCTTCGCGAAGTCTGGGGTCCGGGACGGGCGGGCGACACGGCGAGCCTCCGGGTCTGCATGCGCAATCTCCGGCAGAAGCTGGAACCTGATCCGCATCAACCGCGGTACCTGCTCACCGAGGTGGGCCTCGGCTACCGGCTGAAGGTGGAGTAGGAGCGGCGGTCGCCGCTCATACGTTAGGCTAGCGCCCATGGCCGAGCCCAACACCGTCGCCCAGAGCGCCTGGACCACCGAGCGCATCGTCCGGCTCGTGGCCCTGACGCTGCTGGGCATTGCCGTCCTGCAGATCATCCTGCCGTTCCTCGGCGCGCTGACGTGGGCCGCGATCATTGCCATTACCGTGTGGCCCGCCTTTGTCTGGCTCACCCGCCGGCTGGGTGATCGGCCGGTGCTGGCCGCCAGCCTGTGCAGTCTCGCCCTGTTCCTGATCCTTATCGTGCCGTTCGCCGTGCTTGCCGCGACGCTGGGCCAGGCGGTGCCCCAGGTGGCCGCCATGCTGAAGGACCTGGCCGTGTCCATCGCGCCGACGCCGCCAGAGTGGGTCAGCAGCCTGCCCCTGATTGGCGGACTTATCCGGGACGTGTGGCTCAGCGCTGTCACCGACATGTCCGGTCTGGTCAGCAAGGCGCTGCCGGCGGCGGAGGAGGCCGGGGTCTGGGCCCTGGCCCAGGGCGCCAACCTGGCCCTGGCGCTGCTGGAGTTCCTGTTCGCCATCCTCATCGCGGCGGTCTTCCTCATCACGGCCGACCGCTCCGCCGATCTCGCCGAGCGGCTGGTATCCCGCCTGAACATCGGGGAGCGGGGCCGGATCATTCCGCTGGTGGTCGGCACGGTGCGCAGCGTCTCGATCGGACTCGTGGGCACGGCCTCGGTGCAGGCGCTGATCGCGGCGCTCGGCTTCTTCATAGCCGGGATGCCCGGCGTGGCCGTGCTCGGCTTTGCCACCTTCATGCTGGCCCTCGTGCAGCTGCCCACGTTCCTGATCTGGCTGCCGTCCGCCATCTGGCTCTACTACATCGGGGAAACGGGTTCGGCGATTTTCCTGGGCATCTGGGGCCTGGCCCTGATCAACACCGTGGACAACTTCCTGCGCCCCTGGCTGATCAGCCGGGGCGCCAAGCTGCCCTTTGCCCTGATCCTCATGGGCGTCCTCGGGGGGCTGCTGGCCTGGGGCATCATTGGCCTCTTCATTGGTCCCACCCTCCTGGCCGTGGCCTACTCCCTGATCCGCAGCTGGATTGGAACGGCGCGGGAAGCCGTCAATTTGCCGCCAACTGGCGGCTAGATCACCGACGTTCGCGTCACTTCCCCGGGGCCCACGGCAGGGGCCAGGCGTGGTTGCGGCCCGTTGAATCCGGTCCTTGTGGATATATAACGATATCTTTATATTTCCGCCCATGGACCTGAACCGGGCTGTCCTCCAGCTGGATGCCGCCGCCGAGCCGAGCCGGCTCCGGCTGCTCGCTGCGTTGCTGGGCGGCGAAACCCCGGTCGGGGACCTGGTGACCGTCCTCGAGCAGAGCCAGCCCCGGGTGTCCCGGCACCTGCGCCTGCTGGCCGAGGCCGGGCTCCTGGAGTCCTTTCGCGAGGGCCGCTCGATCTTCTACCGCTGGTCCGCCGAAGGTCTCGACGCCGGCGTGGCGCGTTCCGTGGCCACGGTGGCGGTCAGCGATGACCCGACGATTGCGCGGGATCGCGAGCGCCTGCTGAAGCTGGCACGCCAGCGGGAGCGGGATGCGCTTCGCCGGGCCCTGCGGTCGGGAGGCGCCCGGGGCCTGCATGGGGCCGATGGCGACCGGCTCCTCGCCGACGTGCTGCGGGCCACGCTTGGCACGGCACCCCTCGGCGTCGTCCTGCACGTGGGCTGTGGATCGGGCGAGCTGCTTCGCCTGCTGTTGCCCGAGGTCCGGCTGATCGTTGGCACCGAACCGTCGGGGCACCGCCGCCAGCTGGCCCGGGCGCGCCTGCGCCGGGCCGGGCTGCCGCACTGGACCGTCCGTGACGCCGAACCCACGCAGCTGCCCTTCGAACCCGCCTCCTTCGATCTCGTGATCCTCGAGGATGCGCTCGGGCGCGCCGCGGAGTCGCCCGCCGTCCTGGCGGAGGCTGCCCGCCTGTTGGGGCCCGCTGGCCGGCTGCTCATCCTCGATCGCATTCTTCCCACCGACAGCGAACTGGCGGCGCGCCTTGCCGCGCTAGACCTCGCCGTCACCCGCCGGCAGTGGCTGCCGGGACGGGCGCCCGACCGGGCGCTGTTCCTCGCGAGCCGCCCGGTTGCGACCAACGCAAGGACCGGAACCCATGACTGAGGCAAATTCCCGGCCCACGGCGCCCCCGGCACCCAGGCCGCCCGTGGAAGTGTCCTTCGAGTTCTTTCCGCCGAAGTCCCCGGAGATGGAAGCCACGCTGTGGCAGGCGATCCAGAAGCTCGCGCCGCTGCGGCCCCGCTTCGTGTCCGTCACCTACGGAGCCGACGGCTCCACCCGGGACCGCACCCACCGGATCGTCTCGCGCATCGCCGCGGAGACGGGGCTCGTCAGCGCGCCCCACCTGACCTGCGTGGGCTCGGACCGGGAGGAGATCAAGGCCATCGCGCGAACGTACCGGGACGAGGGGATTCGCCACATCGTCGCGTTGCGCGGCGACCCGCCCCAGGGCGCCACTCATTACGTCCCGCACCCGGGCGGTTATGCCTGGGCGGCGGACCTGGTGAGCGGGCTGCGGGAGGTGTCCGATTTCGACATCTCGGTGGCTGCCTATCCGGAGGGCCATCCGGAGGCGCCGAACCCTGACTTCGACCTGGACAACCTCAAGCGCAAGCTCGAGGCGGGCGCGAACCGGGCCATCACCCAGTTCTTCTACGACACGGAGAACTTCCTGCGCTTCCGGGACCGGTGCGTGGCCCGCGGCATCACGGCGCCGATCGTCCCCGGCATCCTGCCCATCGCGAAGTTCCGGCAGATGCTGAACTTCGCCAACCGGGCCGGCGCGAAGGTTCCCCAGTGGCTCCATGAGCGCTTCGAGGGCCTGGACGACGATCCCGACACCCAGCGGATGCTTGGGGCCAGCCTGGCGATCGAGCAGGTGGCGACGCTGCGCCGGCACGGGATCAGCGAGTTCCACTTCTATACGCTGAACCGGGCCGAGCTGACCTTTGCCATCTGCTACGCGCTGGGCGTACGGCCGCAACCCGCACCCGGAGCCGCACCGTGAACCGGCCCGCCGCCTTGCCCACGACGCCGGGATTTCCCGCGCTGGAGGCGCTGCTCCGCGAGCGTATCGTCATCCTTGATGGCGCCATGGGCACCATGGTGCAGGCCCACCGGCTGGCCGAGGCCGACTACCGGGGCCAGCGCTTCGCCGGCTCCGGCAAGGACCTGAAGGGCAACCACGACCTGCTCAGCATCACGCGGCCCGACGTGATCGGTGGCATCCACCGGCAGTTCCTCGAAGCCGGCGCGGACGTGATCGAGACCAACACGTTCAACTCCAGCGCGCCGTCGCTGGCGGACTACGGCCTCGGGAGCTGCGTGCACGAACTGAACCTGGCGAGCGCCCGGCTCGCCCGGGCGGTGGCCGACGAGGTGGGGGCAACCACCGGCCAGCGGCGCTTCGTGGCAGGCGTGCTCGGCCCGACCAGCCGCACAGCCTCCATCTCGCCCGACGTCAACGATCCCGGCCTGCGCAACGTCACGTTCGACGAACTCGTGGCCACCTACATGGACGCGGTGCGGGCGCTCCTGGAGGGCGGCGCCGACTTCATCATGGTGGAGACGATCTTCGACACGCTGAACGCCAAGGCCGCGCTCTATGCCATCGCGGGCGTGGGCGAAGCGGTCGGCCTCCGGATTCCCGTGATGCTGTCGGGGACCATCACCGACGCGTCCGGCCGCACGCTGTCCGGGCAGACTCCCGAGGCTTTCTGGAATTCCCTCCGGCACATCAATCCCTTCGTCGTGGGGCTGAACTGCGCGCTCGGCGCCAAGGACCTCCGCCCGCACATCAGCGAGCTGTCCCGCGTCGCGGACACTCACATCAGCGTGCACCCGAACGCGGGACTGCCCAACGCCTTTGGCGGCTACGACGACACGCCCGCCGCGATGGCGGGCGTGCTGGGCGAGTTCGCCGCATCCGGGCTCGTCAACATGGTGGGCGGCTGCTGCGGCACCACGCCGGCGCACATCGCGGCGATCCGCGAGGCCGTGTCCCGCCACGCCCCCCGCAGGCTGCCGGACATCGAAACGAAGCTCCGGCTGTCCGGCCTCGAGCCCTGCAACATCGGCGACGACTCGCTGTTCGTGAATGTCGGCGAGCGGGCCAACGTGGCCGGGTCCGCCCAGTTCCGCAAGCTGATCATCGCCGGCGACTACGCGGGCGCCATGGCCGTGGCGCGGCAGCAGGTCGAGAACGGCGCCCAGATCATCGACGTGAACATGGACGAGGGGATGCTGGACTCCGTCGCCGCGATGGACCGGTTCCTCAAGATCGTGGCCACGGAGCCCGACATCGCCCGCGTGCCGGTAATGATCGATTCGTCGCGCTGGAGCGTGATCGAGACCGGCCTCAAGTGCGTGCAGGGCAAGCCGGTGGTGAACTCCATCAGCCTCAAGGAAGGCGAGGAGCCCTTCCTGAAGCAGGCCCGCGAGATCCGGCGCCACGGCGCGGCCGTCGTGGTGATGGCCTTCGACGAGCAGGGCCAGGCGGAGACCGTGGCGCGCAAGCTCTCGATCTGCGAACGCTGCTATCGCCTGCTGACGGAGCAGGTGGGCTTCCCGCCCGAGGACATCATCTTCGACCCGAACATCTTTGCAGTGGCTACGGGCATCGAGGAGCACAACGACTACGGCGTGGCCTTCATCGAGGCAACCCGGCAGATCAAGCAGCGGCTGCCCCACGCCCTCGTGAGCGGCGGCGTCAGCAATGTTTCCTTTTCCTTCCGGGGCAACGATCCCGTGCGGGAGGCGATGCACTCGGTCTTCCTGTACCACGCGATCCAGGCCGGCATGGACCTGGGGATCGTGAACGCCGGCCAGCTGGCGATCTATGAGGGGATCCAGCCCGAGCTGCGCGCCGCGGTGGAGGACGTGATCCTGAACCGGCGTGCCGACGCCACGGAGCGGCTGCTGGAGCTGGCGAGCCGCTACCAGGGTCCGGGCGGCGGCGTGGCGAAGCAGGCCGAGCAGGAGTGGCGGCAGCTGCCGCCCGGCCAGCGCCTCTCCCACGCGCTCGTGAAGGGCATCGACGAGTTCATCGTTGCGGACACGGAGGAGGCCCGGCTCGCGGCCCGGCGCCCGCTCGACGTGATCGAGGGTCCACTGATGGACGGCATGAACGTGGTCGGCGACCTGTTCGGCTCCGGCAAGATGTTCTTGCCCCAGGTTGTGAAATCCGCCCGCGTGATGAAGAAGGCCGTTGCGCACCTGGTGCCGTACATCGAGGCGGCCCAGTCGGGCACCGTGCGCAAGGCCGGCAAGATCGTGATGGCCACCGTCAAGGGCGACGTGCACGACATCGGCAAGAACATCGTGGGCGTCGTCCTCCAGTGCAACAACTTCGAGGTCATCGACCTGGGGGTCATGGTGCCCTGCGAGCGCATCCTGGAGACCGCGCGCCGCGAGAACGCCGACATGATCGGTCTGTCGGGACTGATCACGCCGTCGCTGGAAGAGATGGTGCACGTGGCCAAGGAGATGAAGCGGCTCGGGTTCTCGATGCCCCTGCTGATCGGCGGGGCCACGACGTCGCCGGCCCACACTTCCGTGAAGGTCGACCCGGAGTACGACGGGCCGGTGGTCTACGTGAAAGACGCGTCCCGTTCGGTCGGCGTGGCCCAGAAGCTGGCGAGCGTGGCCGACCGCCCGGCCTACGTCGCGGGCGTGAAGGAAGATGCCCGGGTGCGCCGCGAGCGCCACGGCCGGCGGACGGAGGCAACGCCGCAGCTCGGCATCGCCGAGGCGCGGGCGAACCGCATACCGCTCCAATGGTCCGCGCCGCCGGTGGCGCCGACCTTTACCGGCGTGCGCGCGCTGGACGATATTCCCCTGGCCACGCTGGTGCCCTACGTCGACTGGATGCCGTTCTTCAACGCCTACGAGTTCCGTGGCACCTTTCCCGCGATCCTCGACGACGAGGTGGTGGGCGAGGCCGCCAGTGACCTGTTCGGGGATGCCCGGAAGATGCTCGACCGGATCGTGGCCGAGAAGTGGCTGACGGCCCGGGCCGTGTTCGGCTTTTTCCCCGCGAACCGGGTGGGCGACGACGACGTGGCCATCTACGCGGACGAGCAGCGGTCGGGGCCGGTCACGGTCCTGCATCACCTTCGCCAGCAGAAGCCGCTTGCCGACCAGCTGCCAAATGCATGCCTCGCCGACTTCGTGGCCCCCCACGATTCGGGTTTGCGCGATTACGTGGGCGCCTTCGTGGTGACGGCGGGCATCGGCATCGACGCCCGTGCGGCTGCGTTCGAGCGGGACCACGACGATTACTCGTCCATCATGCTGAAGGCCCTGGCCGACCGGCTGGCCGAGGCGGCGGCCGAGTACCTCCACGCGGAAGTGCGTCGCGTGCACTGGGGCTACGCGGCTGATGAGCGCCTGAGCAACGAGGATCTGATCAAGGAAGGCTACCGGGGCATCCGTCCGGCGCCGGGCTACCCCGCCTGCCCCGACCACACGGAGAAGGCCACGCTCTGGAAGCTGCTGGACGTGGAGAAGCGCATTGGCGTTCAGCTCACCGAGTCCTTCGTGATGATGCCCGCCGCCTCGGTCAGCGGCTTCTACTACGCGCACCCGGAATCCCGGTACTTCGCCGTGGGCCGCATCGGCCGCGACCAGGTGGAGGACTACGCGCGGCGAAAGGGCATGTCGCTGGCCACCGCGGAGCGCTGGCTCGCATCGAACCTGGCCTACGACCCGGAATGACCGGGCCAGGGGTTCCGTCATATGCATACAGTCTTCACCATTCGCACACCCGGTCCCGGGCTCCATGAGTTCACGGGCGACGTCCTGCGATTTCTGGAGGCCAGTGGCGTGCGGAGCGGGTTGCTGACCCTGTTCGTCCAGCACACCTCCTGCTCGCTGTGTGTGCAGGAGAACGCCGATCCGGACGTCCGGCGGGACCTGGACGAATTCTTCCGCCGGCTGGTGCCGGCTGCCGACGATCCCTCGATGGGCTGGATCAGGCACGAAAACGAGGGCCCGGACGACATGCCGGCGCACATCAAGGCTGCACTCAATGCCGTCTCATTGTCGATTCCCGTGATGGACGGCAATCTCTCGCTGGGGAAATGGCAGGGAATCTATCTGTTCGAGCACCGCGACCAGCCGCATACCCGGCGTGTGGCGGCACACCTTGTCGAAGATCCGCAGTAAGCTTTACAACCGCTCCCTGCACGGATCCTGGTCATGACTGACACTGGCAAACTCATCCTGCGCGTGGCACTCGGCGCGCTCATCCTCCTGCACGGCATCGCCAAGCTCTCCAGCGGCATCGAGGGAATCACCGGCATGGTGTCCGGCGCCGGGCTGCCGGACTGGGTGGCCTACGGGGTCTACGTCGGCGAGGTGGTGGCGCCCCTGATGGTGATCGCCGGCTGGTTCTCACGCATCGGCGCCGGGATCATCGCGGCCAACATGGTGTTCGCCGTTGCCCTGGCTCACCGGGCCGACATCTTCCAGCTGAACAGCACTGGTGGCTGGGAGCTCGAGCTGCAGGGGATGTACCTGTTCACTGCCCTGGCAATCGCCTGCCTCGGCCCCGGCCGCTACAGCGCGAACCGCCAGTAGGAGCGCCTTCAGGCGCGACCGATGGTGGTGCGGAAGTGCTGGCAGCCCCAGGCCAGCAGCAGGGCCGAAAGAGCCGCCGACACGCCCACCACCAGGGCCAGGGACCGGCCGACGGCCAGGTCATTCCCGAACACGTAGTCCGTGACCGCCGCTGTCACCAGCGGGCCCAGGCCCATGCCGACGAAGTTCAGGAAGAACAGGTAGATCGCCGAGGCGACGGCGCGCAGGGGCGCCGGCGTCATCATCTGCACGGCCGCCGGGGCGGCACCGTAGGCGAAGGTGCTGAAGAAGAGCAGCGGTGCGTAGAGTGCCAGCGCGATTTCCAGGCTGCCGGCCAGGGGCGCCGCCACGCCGAACAGCAGCGACCCCAGCGCGCTGATTACGCCGACCCGCATCGGCCCGTCCGGGCGGCCAAGCCGTTGCCCGCGGTCCGACCACCAGCCGCCGGCGATGATGCCGCTGGTGCCGAAGATGGCGATCAGCGTGCCGAGCCAGAAGCCCGACTGGCCTGGCGTCTGGCCGAAGCTGCGGATGAAATGGGTGGGCGTCCAGGCCGTGAGGGAATTCAGCACGATGCCGAGCAGGGCGAATCCCGCCAGGTGCGCAGCGTAGGACTGCCAGTGCAGTCGCATGTACTGCAGGAGGGGCTTCAGCCCCGACACTTCTCCAGCCGGCGCCAGCCGGCGCCGCGCCGGCTCCCGCAGCGTCAGGATCCACAGCGCCACCAGCAGCCCGGGCAGGCCGACGATGAAGAACACGAGCTGCCAGGGGCGGACGGTCCCCACCAGCGGCAGGGTCACGTCGGTTGCCGTCATCACGGTACCGATGACCGCGCCCCCGATGATCAGCGCGAAGCCGATGCCGGCGATTGCGCCGAGCGTGTACACGCTGAGTGCGCGGCCGAGCTTCTCCGGCGGAAAGCTGTCAGCGATCATCGAGTAGGCGGCGGGGGACAGCGCGGCCTCGCCGACGCCGACGCCGATGCGGGCCAGGAACAGCTGCCAGAAATTCCGCGTCAGCCCGCAGGCGGCGGTGGCGAGGCTCCAGAAGGCGACGCCCGCGACAATCAGGTTGCGCCGGTTGCGCCGGTTGCGCCGGTCGGCCAGCGACGCAATCGGAATCCCGAGCAGCGTGTAGAAGATGGCGAAGGCCAGTCCGTGCAGCAGGCTGATCTGCGTGTCCGAGATGCCGAGGTCAGCCCGTATCGGGCCGACGAGCAGGGTGAGGATGCTGCGGTCGATGAAGGAGAAGACGTAGGCGACGGTGAGCACCCCCACCATGTACCAGCCGGCTGCAGGAGCGGCGACCGCCGCGACTTTACTCACGCCGATCGGTCGCGGCGGTCGCCGCTCCTGCGGAGGACGCCGAGCAGACCGGGCAGGTGGGCGACTTGCGGATGGCGACCGCCCGCGTGGCGCCGCTCAGTGCATCGTAGATCCACAGATGGTTGCGCAGCCCGGACTGGAGGCCGAGGAGCAGCTTCAGCGCTTCAGTGGCGAGGAGCGCGCCGATCGTGCCCGCCACCGGCGCCAGGATGCCCTGGCCGGCGCAGTTGGCGAAGTTGTCGTCCTCGTCCGAGTACAGGCACCGGTAGCACGGACCCGTCGCAACTTCGTTGGGGAACACCGCCACCTGGCCTTCGAAGCGGATCGCCGCGCCGGTCACCAGCGGCCTGCGCGCGACAACGCAGGCCGCATTCAGCTGGAGCCGCGTCGGGAAGTTGTCGGTGCAGTCCACCACCACGCTGCACGCGCCAACCGCATCGCGCAGCTCATCCGCGTCCAGCCGCCGGTTCAGCACGTTGACGTGGGGTGCCGGGTTCGCGGCCCGCAGCCGTTCGGCCGTGGCGTGCGTCTTGTACTCGCCCACGTCGCTCTCGCGAAACAGGATCTGCCGGGGCAGGTTGGTGGCGTCCACCCGGTCGAAGTCGTTGATCACCAGGTGCCCGACGCCCGCATTCGCCAGGTAGAGGCTGGCCACCGAGCCGAGGCCGCCCAGCCCGACCACCAGGACGCTGGACTGTTCCAGCCGCCGCTGGCCGTCCGAACCCACCTGGGGAAGCGCCAGGTGCCGGCTGTAGCGCACCGGATCCACCGCGGTCACGATCGCAGCTCCGTCATGGCGGTGCCCCGATCTGTCCTTCGCTCACCCGTGGCCGGCCGGCCAGGTCCGTTGCCGTAGTCACGTTGCCAAACTCTGCGCGCTTCAGCAGGCCCCTGACATCCTCGCCCTGGCGAAAGCCATGCTCCAGCAGCAGCCAGCCGCCCGGGCGGAGGTACCGGGGCGCGCCCTCCGTGAGCACGCGGTAGGCGTCGAGGCCATCCTGCCCGCCGTCCAGGGCCATGCGCGGCTCGAAGCCGAGTTCCGGGTCGGTGATCGACCACTCGTCCCTGGCCACGTAGGGCGGGTTCGACAGGATCATGTGGAAGCGCCACCGGGCCGAGTCGGGCTGCGGCAGCGGCTCGAACCAGTCCCCCTGCCTGAAGGAGACATTGCGAACGTCCAGCGCCTTCGCATTGCGCCGGGCCACCGCGAGGGCCGGCTTGCTCAGGTCGGTGGCGAGCACCTTGCAGGCCGGGCGATCGCGGGCGATGGCCAGGGCGATGGCACCCGTGCCCGTGCCCAGGTCGGCAATCGTCCAGGCCGCCTCCGCGGGAATCCGCGCCAGGGCGCGCTCCACCAGCAGCTCGGTCTCGGGGCGGGGAACCAGCGTGGCCCGGGTCACCGCCAGGGTGAACGACCAGAAGTCCCGGTGACCCACCAGCTGGGCGACGGGGCGGCGGGTTTCCCGCTCGGTGAGGAGCGACGTGTAGCGGTCCTCGGCCTCCGTGGGCACGCTGCTGAAGAGGGACCGGTAGAGCTCTTCCCGGCGCTGGCCGAGGGCGTGGCCGAGCAGCAGCTCGGCATCCAGCCGGGGCGAGCCGCCGAGGCCCCCCAGGCGCCGGGTTCCCTCGCGCAACAGCTGATCCACAGTGCTCATGGGGCTATGTTAGCCTGCCCGCCCCGCGACTCCCCAAGGCCCCCGCGATGTCAGCAAAAAGCAGCCAGTTCGAGACCAAGGTGATCCACGCCGGCGAGACCAGCGACGCCGCCACTGGCGCCGTCATGCCGCCGATCGTCACCAGCACGACATTCGAATGGGAGGCCCTCGGCCAGCCGCGGGAGCACATCTACACCCGCTCGTCGAACCCGACCCGCGACGCGCTGGAGCGCTGCGTGGCCGAGCTCGAATCCGGCGTGCGCGGGCTGGCCTACGCCTCCGGCCAGGCCGCGACGGCCGGCATCCTCGACCTTCTCGATGCGGGCAGCCACGTCATTGCGCCGCTGGATTTCTACGGCGGCACCCGCCGCCTGTTCGACCAGGTCCGCCGGCGCATCGGCGCGCTCGAGTTCACCTACGTGGACATGACCGACCCGGCCCGGGTTGCCGCCGCGATCCGGCCCACGACGAAGCTGGTCTGGATCGAGACGCCGACCAACCCGCTGCTCAAGGTCACGGACATCGCGGCGATCGTGGCCATCGCCCGCCAGCACAAGGTGCTGACCTGCGTCGACAACACTTTCGCCACGCCGTGCTTCCAGCGGCCGCTGGAGCTGGGCGTGGACATCGTCATGCACTCCGCCACCAAGTATTTCGGCGGGCACTCCGACGTGCTCGGTGGCATCAACGTGGTCGCCGACGCGGAACTGGGCAAGCAGCTGCACCTCCTGCGCAGCGCGTCCGGCGGCGTGCTGGGTCCCTTCGATTCCTACCTGGTGCTCCGGGGCATCAAGACGCTGGCCCTGCGGATGGAGCGGCATTGCTCGAACGCGCTGGCGATTGCGCAGCACCTGGAGAAGCACGCGAATGTGGCGAAGGTGTATTACCCCGGCCTGCCCGCCCATCCCCAGCACGCGCTGGCGAAGCGGCAGATGGGCAGCTTCGGTGGCATCGTCTGCTTCGAGATCCGGGGCGACGCCAGCACCGTGGGCGCCTTCCTCAACCGGCTGCAGGTGTTCACCGTGGCCGAGAGCCTGGGTGCCGTGGAAAGCCTCGCCGGGCAGCCCGCCACCATGAGCCACTCCAGCGTGCCCACGGACGAGCGCCGGAAGATGGGCATCGCCGACAGCCTGGTGCGGTTGTCGGTCGGCATCGAGGGACTGCAGGACCTCCTCGCCGACCTCGACCAGGCGTTGATGGCGCCGTAGGAGCGGC
>JBEBHH010000039.1:0-31801 GCA_040080965.1 Gammaproteobacteria bacterium
CCCGTTTCCCCTACGCCGCCGGGGGGAAGACGCGCCGGTAGTCCCCGATCTGCTCGTCCAGTATCACGTCCTCCGGACGCACCGGGTGGGCCAGGGCGAGACCTGCCAGGCTGCGGCAGCGGGAGAGCGCCACGTAGGTCTGCCCATGGCTGAAGGCGCCGCGGCCGAGATCGATGTACACCCGGTCGAAGGTCTGCCCCTGGCTCTTGTGGATCGTGATCGCCCAGCCGAGCCGCAGCGGCAGCTGCTTGTAGGCGCCGACCTGCTCCCGGGTGATCTGCTTCGTGCCCCGGTCGTACTGGTAGACCAGGTTCTCCCAGGCAGTGCGGCCGACCGCATGCTCCGTCCCGTCCTCGAGCTGCACGGTGGGCCCATCGTCCCCAAGGGCAGTGACGATGCCCCAGGAGCCGTTGATCCAGCGCCGCTCCGGGTCGTTCTTGAGGAACATCACCTTGGCACCCACCTTCAGCGTCAGCGCGGGCTCGGTGGGAAACGCGGCCGTGTCGAACTTGCCGCTGACGTCCGCCGCGTAGACCTTCGCCTTGCCGGGCAGGGCCATGAGCCGCCGCGTGTTCTCCCGGAAGGCGGCGTCGTTGGTTGCCGTCAGCACGATGTGGCTGTCGGGATCCTCGAGGCGTGACTTCGGCACTACCCGCTCGTTGAGCGCCTCCAGGACCTCCTCGCCCGGCTCGCCGTCCCGGATGTGCTGCAGGATCCGGCGGAACGCCGCGTCGTCCTTCTGCCGGTAGATCTTCTCCAGGTCCACGGAACGCCCTGCGCACTCCCGCCAGACCAGCGCCTGGAAGAAGTACGGGCCACCGTAGGTCTCGTCGAAGTACTCCTTGAGCTCTGCTTCGCGCACCACGGGCGGCAGCTGCCAGAGGTCGCCGAACATGGCCAGTTGCACACCGCCGAAGGGCTCGTCATTCCGCCGGTTCAGGCGCAGTGCCTGGTCGATGCCGTCCATGAGGTCGGCCCGGACCATCGACACCTCGTCGATGACAAGCAGGTCCAGCGCCTTCATCACGCTGGTGTGCCGCATGGCCCGGATTTCCCGGGGGTCGACGAAGCGAGGCGGCAGGCGGAAGAAGGAGTGGATGGTCTGACCGCCCACGCTGATCGCCGCCAGGCCCGTGGGCGCCACCACGGCCACGTTGCGGGGCGTCTCGTCCCGCAGCAGGTGCAGTAGGGTGGTCTTGCCGGTGCCGGCCCGGCCGGTGATGAAGACGTGCTGGTCACCGCCTTCGATGAGCGCCAGCGCCCGGTCGAAGTCGGCGTTGGGCTCGAGGCCGTCGCGGACGGGGGGCTTGCGCGACACGTGGACGGGGGCAACGGGCATGGCGGCTCATTAGGCCACAAGGCGCCTGCCCGGGCGGTATATTCGGCCCTCGCTCCTCAGATACAGGGAAGCCGCCATGCCCGCGAAGAAATCCCCCGCCGTCTCGCGCCGCAGCCTGCTCGCCGCCGGCACCAGCCTCGCCGCCCTCGGCGCCACCGGCACCGCGGCCGCCGCGCCGGGCCGACTGTCCCTGGACCAGAGCCGCTTCCGGATGACCAGCACCAGCGTGATGACCATCCCGAAGGATCCGCGGCTGGACCTGGACGACCCCGACACCAACTTCCGGGCCATGCTGAAGCTGCGGGCAGACCTGGCCGGCAAGGACTGCCTCTCTGCCTTCCCCGGCGTCGCCTGGGCGATGGTTCCTCAGGAGAAGAACTACCGGTGCTTCAAGACCTTTGGCATCGGCGCGTCCCGCATCGAGGAAGTGCCCGAGGGCTGGCGCATCTACAGCCGTGAGGTCCTCTACTACCTGGACCCGGACACGGGAGCGATCCTGGAGACCTGGAAGAACCCCTTCCTGGGCGGCCGGGAAGTCGAGGTCGTGCACGTGGCCAATGACCCGGTGAACGGCGTGTTCGCCCGGCAGGGCAGCCCGATACTGTCCCCGCCCTACCCCTACGTGTCGGCGGGCGACGACGTGGTCTTCCAGTGGAACTTCTTCATCTTCAAGCCGGCGGAGCTCACCCGCTCTGAATACCCGCTGTACTCCAGTGGCGACAAGGACCAGCACGCGGAGCTCTGGGGCATCAAGGGCCGGAAGAGCGAGATCCTGGACCCGTCAGTCACTTCGGCGTCCTGCGTGATGTCCTGGAGCCGGGTCGCAGGCTGGATCCCCTTCATGGAAATGGGCGCGAGCCCCGGCACGATGGTCTTCCACAGCCACAGCATGAAGCTCATGAACGGTGTGGACGATCTGCCCCGCTACATCCTGGACTACACGGCGAAGAACTACGCCAAGTACCTGGAGGCGCCGAAGGAGTGGCTGGGGCCGGTGATGACCTCGAGCTTCGGCGAGTTCAAGAAGCGGATAGACGCGAAGAAGAAGTAGGAGCGCCTTTAGGCGCGACATCCAACCTAAGGAGACCACAATGCCCGACAAGAAAGCCTCAGTTCACTGGGAAGGCGCCGGCAAGAACGGCAAGGGCCAGATCAGCACGGAAACCGGTGCGCTCAAGGGTTACCCCTATGGCTTCGCCAGCCGCTTCGAGGACGACCGGTGGGGCACGAACCCGGAGGAGATCCTGGCGGCAGCCCACGCGGCCTGCTTCACGATGGCGTTCTCCTTCGCCTGCGACAAGGCGGGGTTCGCCACCAGCCAGGTGGACACCACGGCGGCCGTGCGGCTGGTGGCGAAAGACGGGGGCTTCCTGATCGACCGGATCACGCTGAAGCTCACGGCCCGGGTGCCCGGCATCAGCACGGCCGCGTTCCAGGAGATCGCCGAGGGCGCCAAGAAGGGCTGTCCGCTGTCGAAGGCGCTGGCCAGCGTGCCGGCCATCGAAATGGAAGCGGTGCTGGTGGGCGACTAGGGTAGGAGCGGCTTCAGCCGCGACCCCCTCCCGCGAGAATCGAGTCCGCGAGTCTCGAGCGGGAGGGGGTCGCGGCTGAAGCCGCTCCTACCCTAGTCGCACTCCCAGTCTTCGTCCCACTCGATGGCTGCGTCCGCCGCGCGCAGCTCGGCTTCGGCCGTGATCTCCCGGCGGACCTCGGCGGCAGCCTCCCAACCCTGGGCCGTGTCCTGCAGCAGCGCCGGCCGCAGGTTGTGGAGCGCGGCGAGGAACAGGGTGCGCACCTCGGCCAGGGGCTCCTCCAGCTCGTTCATGTAGCCCTCGCCCACCTGGGACAGCAGTCCGACCCAGGCAGGGAACAGCTGGCGAAGCTCGCCGCCGTCCAGCGCCCGGCGCAGCACGCCGTCGGTCACCAGCACCGGCTGCAGGAGCGCGGCGTCGTCCATGAAACGGCCCGCGATGCGGAGGCGCCCGACCTGCTCGCCGAGCTTCCAGGACCAGATGTAGCCGGGCAGCGGGTACTTGAGGCCCCGGGACGAGAGGGCGCCATAGGCGGCGTCGAAGTCCTCCATCTGGCCCGGGTCCAGCTCCTCGGGTGCGCGGATCTCGACGCCGGCCTCGAACCAGTCCGCCGCCCAGTCGTGCTGGCGGTAGAACAGCTCCTCGGCGGCCCGGTCCCGCAGGAAGCGCTCCGCCGAGGCGCGGGTGAACACGCCCCGGGGGCTGCCGTAGCGGGCCAGCGCCAGTTGCTGGGCCGGCGTGGCGGGCAGCCTGGATTCAATCGCGGCGATCATGCGCCGGGCCTGGTGGCGGCTGAGCCGCCGGGGAATCTCGGCGCCGAGCCAGCGCAGCCGGTCCAGCTGGGCATCGGTGGCGGGCTCCGGCGCCGGGACCGACGGGTGCACGTCGAAACCGGTGAGCGCGCCCCGGGCGAACAGTGCGGCGCCCCACAGCCCCAGGGGCAGGAGCGCGAGCGGGAGCCAGGGCACGCCGGGCGAGTCAGTCCGGGTGTTCTCGAGTGCCACGAGCGAGTCGAATACCGTCCACACGGACGCCAGCGCCAGCAGCCCGGCAAGGATGCGGGTGGCGGGGCCGAGCGTGCGCTGGAGGTAATCGTCCTGGACCATGTGGCTACTCCGTAGGGTCGGGACCGATAATGCCCCGAACCAGGGAGCCCCGTCATGACACTTCGCACCACCGCCGCTGCACGCCTCTGCCTGCTGGCCCTGCTGGCCGTCCCGCCGGCTTTCCAGGCCGCCCGGGCGGAAAACGGGGTGGAGCCCATCTTTGCGGCCGCCCGCAGCTACACCGCCTACGTGCGCACCCGGATCGCGATGCCCTACATCGAGGACGAGCAGGCGGCGCAGATCGGCGCCGCCTTCCTGGTGGACCAGGAGCGCGGCTGGCTGCTGACCAACGGGCACGTGACCGGCCGCTCGCCGGGCTCCGTCGAGGTGTCCTTCATCGACGGCCGGGCCCGGGCGGCCCGGCCCATCTATATAGACCCCTACCTGGACGTGGCGGTGCTGGAAGTGGCGAACCGGGCGGGCCTGCCCGCGGCGGCCGCCACCATGGACTGCGGTCCGATACCGGCCGTGGGGCACCCCGTCGGCGCCTTCGGCCACCCGGAGGACCTGCGGTTCACCGGCACCCGGGGGATCATCTCCGGCTTCACGGCCCGCTTCGGCGAGGACCGCCTGCAGACCGACGCGCCCATCAACCCCGGCAATTCCGGCGGCCCGCTGATCAGCCTGGAGACCGGCAAGGTGGTGGGCATCAACACCGACCAGCTCACCGGCGACAAGGTGCAGAACGCCAACTTCGCCGTGCTGGCCCGGCAGGTCTGCCACATCCTGGACCTGCTCCGCGCTGGCAAGGACCCCACGCCGCCGGACCTCGGCGTCACCTACTTCGTGGAGGACGACGAGCCGACGCTGGCGGTCGCCCGGCTCGCGCCCGCGGCCGCCGGCACCGGCCTGGAGCGCTACGACCGGATCGTGGCGGTGAACGGCGAGGCGCTGGACTGGCCCACCGAAGGTGGCCTGCTCGACCGCCTGCGGGGCGCGCCCGCGGGCACGACACTCGATGTCGAGCGGAACGGCAGGCAGGTGAAACTGCGCCCGACGCTGCGCCCCGCCCTCGCCCCGATGAAGCGCAGGGGCCTGTACGTGGCCGGCGCCCTGCTGGCGCCGACCAACATCCGCCACCTGAACTTCACCGACGTGCAGCCCGCCCTGATGGTGCACTTCGTGGAGGACGGCAGCCCCGCCAACTCGGCAGGCCTGCAGATCTATGACCACCTGGTTGCGGTGAATGGCCGGCGTGTCAGCAGCGTCGATGAGCTGGCCGCGGCGCTGGACGGCGTGCCGGACGACCAGCTCACCACGCTGGAAGTCCTGCGCATCGTGGACCGGGAGGACCGCTTCCTGGAGAGCGTGCTGGCCAGGGTGGTGGTCGACGAAGTCAGCGAGGTGAAGTTCCCCCCGTAACCCCCTCGAACCTCCTGAGCACTTCGAGCATGTCTGTCGGCAGGTAGCGCCGCCCCTGCTCCGCAATCTCCGGCGGAATCCCGAACATCGCCTCGGCGACACTGCCGGCAATCGCCGCCACCGTGTCGCTGTCACCGCCGATGGAAATGGCGTTGCGGATGGCGTCCTCGAAGCCGGTGGCACTGAGCACGCAGATCAGCGCCTCGGGCACCGTCTTCTGGCAGGTCTCGTTGAACTGGTAGCCGGGCCGGATCCCGTCCACGGTCCGGGTCAGGTCGTAGCCGAACGCCAGGGTAACTTCGTCGCGGATCTGGCTGGCCGGTGCTCCCTGCCGGGCGCGGAGGATGGCGTGGGCCGTGGCGCGGGCGCCCTTGAGACCCTCCGGGTGGTTGTGGGTGATCGCCGTGATGCGGTCGGAGAGCGCCGCAACGGCCGGCGCATCATCCGCCAGCCACCCGGCAGAGCTCACCCGCATGGCGGCGCCGTTGCCGAAGCTGTTGTAGGGCACGGGCGCCGGTTCGTGGATCCACTGGCGGAACATGCCGCCGTAGCCCCGGTTCGGGTGACGCCGGCACCAGGCCTGCAGGTGACGGGCGGGGTCGGCGCCGGTGAGCAGCGCGTCGGCCAGGGCGACCGTGCAGACGGAGTCGTCGGTGTAGTCGCAGCGGGGGCCGAACAGCGGGAAGTCCTTCGAGCGGTGGTTCTTCCACTCGTAGATGGAGCCAGCGATGTCACCGATCAGGGCGCCGAGCATTGGATTCCTCCTGTAGGAGCGCCTGAAGGCGCTCCTACAAACCCGCGGCGACGGCCAGCATCGAGATCGAGCCTCCGTCCACGCCTTTCACCGGGAATGTAACCGCCTCGCCATCCTCCTGGGCACCCAGGACGTAGAGCAGCGGGAGGTAGTGCTCTGGCGTCGGGATGCTGAGTTGGGCTTCCCGTCCCAGCGCATCGTAGTCAATCAGTGGTTGGTGATCCCCGGCTGCGATGAGTTGCCGGGCCGTGGCCTCGAACTGCTCCGCCCAGTCGTAGGCGGGACGCGCCGGTTCGTTCCACGCGTACTCCATCAGGTTGTGCACCAGGTTGCCGCTGCCGACGATCAGCACGCCCTCGTCCCGCAGCGGACGGAGCGACCGGCCCATGGCGTAGTGCCAGGCGGGCGATTTCGTCGCGTCGATGCGGAGCTGCACCACCGGAACGTCGGCACCGGGAAAGACCTTGACCAGCACCGACCAGGCGCCGTGGTCGAGACCCCACTCCTCGTCGAGAGGCACGTCGACTGGCGCCAGCAGCGAGCGCACACGGCCGGCGAGCACCGGATCCCCCGGTGCCGGGTACTGGACCTCGAAGAGTTCCCGGGGAAAGCCGCCGAAGTCGTCGATGGTGCGCGGCATCGCCATTGCGGTAACGCCGGTGCCCGGGCCGTACCAGTGGGCGGAGACGCAGAGGACGGCACGGGGAGTGCCGATCTCGCGGCCAAGGCGCGCCCAGGCTTCGGTCCAGGTATTGCTGGCCAGGGCGTTCATGGGGTTGCCGTGGCCGAGGAAGAGGGTGGGAAGTTTTGCCATCTTGGCTATTTCTGGTCGCGGCTGAAGCCGCTCCTACCGGGTAGCGCCCTTGCGGGTCAGGGCGCGCATGCCCCGCTCGAGTCCGTCGAGGGTCAGCGGGAACATCCGCCCGCCCATCAGCTCCCTCACGACGCCGATGGTGTAGTGGTAGCTCCAGTTCTCCTCCGGCGTCGGGTTGAGCCAGATCGAGCGCTGGTAGACGTCGGTGAGGCGCTTCAGCCAGTCCGCGCCCGCCTCCTCGTTCATGTATTCCAGCGAGCCGCCGGCGCGCAGGATCTCGAAGGGACTCATGGTGGCGTCGCCGACGAAGATCAGCCGGTAGTCCTGGTTGAACTTGTGCATTAGGTCCCAGGTGGCCGTGCGCTGGCCGTGGCGGCGCCGGTTGTCGTTCCACACGAAGTCGTAGACGCAGTTGTGGAAGTAGAAGAATGAAAGGCTCTTGAACTCGGATTTCGCCGCCGAAAACAGCTCGGAGCAGAGGCGCGAGTGCTCGTCCATGGAGCCGCCGATGTCGAGCAGCAGCAGGACCTTCACCGCGTTGTGGCGCTCGGGGCGCAGCTGCAGGTCGAGAAGGCCCGCGTTGCGCGCGGTCCTGTCGATGGTGCCGTCCAGGTCCAGCTCGCTCGCCGCGCCCTCCCGGGCAAAGCGGCGCAGGCGCCGGAGGGCGATCTTCAGGTTGCGCGTGCCGAGCTGCACATCGCCGTCCAGGTTGCGGAACTCCCGGGCGTCCCAAACCTTCACCGCTGAGCGGTTGCGGGACTCGTCCTGGCCGATGCGGATGCCCTCGGGATTGAAGCCGTAAGCGCCGAACGGCGACTTGCCCGCCGTCCCGATCCACCTGTTGCCGCCCTCGTGCCGGCCCTTCTGCTCCTCCAGTCGCTCCCGGAAGCGCTTCATCAGCTCCTCCCAGCCGCCGAGTGACTCGATCAGCGCCTTTTCTTCCTCCGACAGGTTCAGCTCGGCCTGCTTCCGCAGCCACTCGAGCGGGATCTCGTGGCTGGGGCCAGTCGCCGACTCCACGCCCTTGTAGAAGGCCGCGAAGGCGCGGTCGAACTTGTCGAAGTGGGTCTCGTCCTTCACCAGCGCCGAGCGGGCCAGCAGGTAGAACTCGTCGATGTTCGGGCCGATCACGTCGCTCTTCAGGGCCTGGAGCAGCGTGAGGTACTCCGGGATGGTGACCGGGACCTGATTCTCGCGGAGCGTGAAGAAGAACTGGCTCAGCACGGATGTTGCCGCAGGAGCGCCTTCAGGCGCGACCCCTCCCCGGGAGAATCGAGTCCGCGAGTCTCTCCCGGGGAGGAGTCGCGCCTGAAGGCGCTCCTACGATGACGACCTCCGCGACATGAACACCAGGCGCTCGAAGAGGTGCACGTCCTGCTCGTTCTTCAGCAGCGCGCCGTGCAGCGGCGGGATGATGGATTTCCGGTCATCAGTGCGGAGGGCCTCCGGAGGGATGTCCTCGGCCAGCAGCAGCTTGAGCCAGTCCAGCAGCTCCGACGTGGACGGCTTCTTCTTCAGGCCCGGAACCTCGCGGACGGCGAAGAACGCCTCCAGTGCCTCCTTGAGCAGCGCCTTCTTGATGCCCGGGTAGTGCACCGCGACGATCTGCTCCATGGTCTCCTTGTCGGGGAAGCGGATGTAGTGGAAGAAGCAGCGGCGCAGGAAGGCGTCGGGCAGGTCCTTCTCGTTGTTGCTGGTGATGAAGACCAGCGGCCGCTGCCTCGCCTTGATGAGCTGCCGGGTCTCGTAGACGTAGAACTCCATGCGGTCCAGCTCGCGGAGCAGGTCGTTGGGGAACTCGATGTCGGCCTTGTCGATCTCGTCGATGAGCAGGACCACCGGCGTCTCACTCTCGAAGGCCTGCCACAGCATCCCGGGCACGATGTAATTGGCGATGTCCTGCACCCGGGGGTCGCCCAGCTGGGAATCCCGCAGGCGCGACACGGCGTCGTACTCATAGAGGCCCTGCTGGGCCTTGGTGGTGGACTTGATGTGCCACTCCAGCAGCGGCATGCCGAGCCCCCGGGCCACCTCCTCCGCCAGGCGCGTCTTGCCGGTGCCGGGCTCGCCCTTGATCAGCAGGGGCCGGCCGAGGGTGATGGCGGCGTTCACCGCGAGCCGGAGGTCCTCGGTGGCGACGTAGGTGCTGGAGCCGGTGAAGCGCATGAAACGGACTCACTGGGATTTTGGCCAGCATATAACGCAAAAACCCCGCCGAGGCGGGGTCTTTGGTCGTCGGAGGCGGGAGACGTTAAGCCGTGGCGCGGCGCCGCATGACACCGATCAGGCCGAGGGCGGAACCGAACAGCCAGACGGCGGCCGGGACCGGGACGACTTGCACTTCCATGGCGACCGATTCGATCGGGAAGAAGCCGTTCGTGACGGTCAGGGCGAACTGGTAGTTGCCCAGTGCGTTCGGGTTGAAGAGACCGCCCGGAGCCGTGATGACCGGCGCCGCGTTGGCTGCCAGGAAACCGAAGAGCAGGTTCTGGGAGCCCTGCTCAAGAACCGAGTTCGGGTTCGCACTGAACAGGATCGCGTTGGTCATGTTGATGCGGCCCGTGGGCAGCGTGCAGCAGGCATTCGGGCCCGCGGGATTGAAGTCGTACCAGAGGTCGAACTGGTAGTCGTTCAGCGTCTTGCCCGAGCCGCTGACGATGTCGATGTAGTAGTTGAAGTTCCACAGGGCACCCTGGAGGCCACTGGGGCAACCGACCGGGTCGGTGGCGATACCGCAGTTCTGGCCGGGGCTGGCGAAGAACACGGCCGCACCGTTGTTGCTCAGCTGGGGATTCGAGAAACGGCCGGTGGCGTTCATCGCGATGCGAATCGTCGTGTCACCGTCGATGATCGTCTTGGCGGCGGCGACGGCGTCATTCGGAATTCCCGTGCCGCCCCAGCTCGCGTCGGGGAACGAGCCGAAGGTGTCGTAGACCGTGAAGGCCGAGGCGATGCCAGGCGCCGCGACAAGGGCGGCAATGGCCACCAGCTTCTGAATCCGAGTCCCCATGTTTTTCCCCGCTTTACCTTGTTACTTGTTAGGCGTCGTCCTTTTAATGGACGATCGTTATGGGCGAACCTTACCAGACCGTAAGACTAAACATCCATGTGAATTTCGTCACACCCCGCAATCGCACCGCAACAACCATTTCATGGTGTCGTTATGTCAAAGCGCTCCTGCCAGCCCACTGCGACCGGTGCAAACAAGTCACTGAAAGCACACCGTTTCCCGGCCGACACCAGGTCTCTCCCCCACCCACACCTATTCGGAGCGATTCGTCGCCGGTGCGGCAGGAACCGAAGCGGGTGCGCTGGCCGCGGGGGCCGATGCCACCACCCTGACGACCTCCGGCTTCTTCGCCGGGGCCGGTCGCGTGCCGGCCGCCACCCGGGGGGTCACGCTGACGGACAGGCGTTCAATGGTCGCCAACCGGCGCGGGGCCGGCGCAGCGACGGACGACCCGGTCGGACTTTTGGCCGCAGACTTCTGCGTCGTGACCTTCGGGGGAGCGGCCCTTGAGGCGGCCGGCTTTTTCGGGGCTGTCTTCCTCGGGGCCGCCTTGCGGGCAACCGGTTTCGCCACCACGGGTGCCGGGGCATTCTTCTTCGCCAGGGCCGCGCGCCGGCGGCGGGCAGCGGCCTGCAGCCGGGCAAGGCGCTTCTTTGCCTCGGCGCGCACTGCCTTGAGGCGCTTCTTCGCCTCCTTCTTCGCGGCCTTGAGCTCCCGGCGGACTTCCCGCAGCTCCTTCTTGGCCGCCTTGATGGTCTTCTTCAGTTTGGCCGCACGGGAACGGGCGGCGTCCAACGTCACGCTGCTGGGGGCCTTAGCCGCCTTGCGGGCCTTTTTCTTGGCTGCCATGTCGTCGATTCCTCTTGTTTTGTTTCGGCAATGTTGCCGGGGAATTTGCTGAGTGTTCCAACGCTATCACGGGCGACGGGACCTGGCAGCCCCGTCCTAGCCCCCCGTCGGCAACCGCCGCCGCTCGATGGTCGCGGACCGCAGTAACGGCGCCGCCGTGACGGCCCAGCCCTGGGGGTCCTGCCGCCGGGTCGGCGAGGGAATCGAATAGGCCACCCGCCCCCGGTTCTTTCGCAGGGTCTCGTAGTCCAGCCGCCAGCCCCGCCGCTCCCAGTCCTGCAGCCGGTGGCGGTAGCTGACGATCACATCGTCGGCCGGCACGATGAATTCGCCGATGGCGTCCACCGACGGTACCTGCGGGTCCAGCTTCTCGATGACGATGCGGTCTTCCTCCACGGCGACCGCCATGCGCTTCAGGAAGTTCTCGTCGTACTTGTCGTCGAGCATGCAGTTGCGCTGCATGACCAGGAAGATCTCCAGGTCCAGCTCATCCCGGGGCACGGCGTAGAGGTAGATATGCATGTGGTTGGTGGGACTGAAGTTCACCCGGGTCCAGGTGGACGCGATGCCGTGGTAGCCGGAGCCGGATTCGTTCCGGCCCTCGGGCTGCAGCTTCTTCATGTCCGGGTCCGGCAGCTCGGGCGAATAGAAGACCACCATGGCGCCCGCCCCCCAGGCGCTCTCGTCCACCTTGATCCGGGGCACCTCGTAGTTGGTGCTCTTGCCCGCCATGCCGAAACCGGCATGCACGTACTCGATGTGGGACGGGTCGGACTGGTTCTCCACCAGCCGTACGTAGTTGGTCTGCCACCGGTAGCGCATGGACAGGCTGCGCCAGCCGGCCTGGCCGTACTCGTTGTTCGGCATGATGGTCGGCCGCTCGCTTTCCGGCAGGTCGCCCAGGAAAACGAACACCAGGCCGTAGCGCTCCTCCACCGGGTAGGCGTCGATGCGGGCCCGGGCCGGGACCTTGCCCAGCGGGCCGAGGGACGGGATCCGCTCGCAGTCGCCAGCGCCGTTGAACTTCCAGCCGTGATAGGGGCACTGGATGCAGTCGCCGATCACCTTGCCGTCGCCCAGGGATCCGCCCCGGTGGGTGCAGGTGTTGTGCACGCAATGCGCGGTGCCCGCGCTGTCCCGCCAGAGCACGAACCAGAGGCCCAGCATCTGCACCTTCAGCGGTTTGTCCGTGAGGTTCCTGCCCTCTTCGGCGGGATACCAGAAGTTCATGAACATGGCGGCTCCCTTGCTGCCGGCGACCCGGTCGCCCCTACTCTATATCCCCGGGAGTTCCGCGTGCAGGTCGTAGCACATGATGGCCAGGAAGCCGGCCAGTGCCAGGTACAGGGCGCCGTAGTACAGGCGGGTCTCGGCGGGCACCTGGTAGTAGGCCTGCTGCTCGGGCGTTTTCTCGCCCCGGATCGCCTGCATCACCGCCGGCGCGGCGAGAAACGCCATCAGGATCAGCAGCGGGCTGGGCCAGACGAAGAAGAGACCGATGAGGATGGGAACGCCGGCCAGCCAGAGGCGGGGCGAGATCACGGCCGTGATCCTGCCGCCATCGAAGGGCGAGATCGGGATCAGGTTGAAGAGGTTCAGGAAGAACCCGGAATAGCTGAGGGCCAGCAGCAGGTCGCTCTCCAGGGCCCGCCCCAGGTAGAAGCAGGCCAGCGCCCCGATGCTGCCCACCAGCGGGCCACCCATGCCCACATAGGCCTCGGTCTCGGCGTCGTGGGGCAGATCCTTGAGCTGGATCCAGGCGCCCACGAACGGGATGAAGGTCGGCGCGCCGACGTCGAGCCCGCGGCGCCGCGCCGCGATGTAGTGCCCCATCTCGTGGATGAAGATCAGCACGACGAAACCCACCGCGTAGGGCCAGCCGAAGACGAAGGAATACGCCACCACCGAGATCATCATGGTGCCGCCGGTGGTCAGCAGCTTGCCCAGCTTCAGCCCGCCGAGCAGCAGGAGCAGGAGCTTGATCATCGGCCCCGGTCCGGCTCCGCCAGGCGCCTTGTGAGCCGGTACCAGAACTCCATCGCCTCGTTGAAGGCAGCGACGCGGATCCGCTCGTTGGGCGCGTGGGACGTGTCATCGTCCGGATCCTCGGGCACGGCGCCGACACCGTAGGTGGGAATGCCGGCACCGCGCAGGAAGACGCCATCGCTGGCGCCGGGGCTCATTTCCGGGAGCATCGGGATGCCCGGCCACAACTCTCCGGCAACGGCCTCGACCGGCCCGAGCACCTGCGGGTCGAGCGGTGATGGCGGTCCCATGGGCGCCGGCGCGACGGGGGCGACGGTGACGCCGTCCGCGGCCACCAGGTCGCGCAGCACGGTCTCCACCGCCGCCGGCGACGACTGGGGAAGGATCCGGCAATTGACGACCGCGCGGGCGCGCTCCGGCAGCGCATTCTCGGCGTTGCCCCCGCGCAGTTGCGTGGCCACGCAGGTGGTGCGGATCAGGGCATTGAGGTAGGGCGACTGCTCGACAGCAGCGATGGCCGGATCTTCCAGCCGGCCGGCGCCGATGGCGCGGGCTCCCGGCGCCAGGTCCGGGGGCGCCATCGGCGCCCAGCGCTCGAAGTAGACCCGCGCCGTCTCGTTCAGGTCCCGGGGAAAGCGGTACTGCTCGACTCGGGCCAGGGCACGGGCCAGCTTGTAGATGGCGTTTTCCGGGCCGGGCCGGGAGCTGTGGCCACCGGGGCTGGACGCCTCCAGCGCAAAGCTCGCGTAGATCTTCTCGGCCGTCTGGATGCCGAAGATCTCGGGCCGGCCGTCAGGCAGCAGGTCCACCTGGCCGGCGTCCGTGTTCAGCGCAAAGGCGGCATCGACGAGCGGTCGATGCTCACTGAGCAGCCACGCGAGGTTGCCACCGCTGTACTCCTCGTCGGCGGTGAAGAGCAGGATCAGGTCCCGGGTCGGGCGGAAGCCTTCGGCCCGGAGGCGGATGAAATTCGCCGTGAGCATCGCCACCCCGCCCTTGATGTCCCGGGTGCCGCGGCCGTAGTAGTAGCCATCCTTCTCGACCAGCTTCAGCGGGTTGGTGTCCCAGGTGAAGGGCGAGGCCGACACTGCATCCAGGTGGGCGATGAGCAGCACCGGCGGCCGCGAGGGCTTCCGGCTGCGGTACCGGGCGATGAGATTGCCGTCGCCGGGCTTCAGGCCCAGCACCTGCACGTCCTCGTCGGGAAAGCCTGCGCGCTTCAGCATTTCTGCGAGCCGGTCCGCGGACTGACGGGTGCGCCCGGTGTCGCCGTCCGGTGACGTATCGAGGGCGACGAGTTCCGCCAGGATCTCCCGGGCCAGCTCCTCCGTGGGGGTCAGCGCCGTCGCAGCGGCGCTGGCACACAGGAGTATGAGGAGACTAGCGAGCCGGCACGCCATTCCGCAGGCTCAGGTAAAGCGGCACGCCGAGCGCGCAGAGCAGGGCCAGGTAGGCCAGCTGCTGGCCGTCGGAAGCGGAGATGGCCCACACGCAGAAGCCGGCAGCCAGCACGGCGACCAGCCGGACGCCCCAGTTGCCGGTGGAGCGCCAGAGGGCCGCGCAGCAATAGGCGTAGATGACGAGGTAGAGCAGCGTCGCGATGTTGATGAGCATCGTGAACTGGGTGGCGAGCGTGGGGGTGAGCGAACTCAGCACGACGATCAGCGACATGAGTCCGGCAATGATCAGCAGGTTGCGCCGGGGGGCGCCGGTCAGCGGCTCGCGGAAGACGCGCGGAAAGACGCCGGACTCCGCGCCGTTCCGGGCCACCTCGGCCGTGACCAGGATCCAGCCGGACAGCGTGCCGATGGCCTTCAGCACCGCGCAGCCGGCCACGAGGGCCGCCGCCCCCGCGCCAACCCAGCGGGCGGCTGCATCGGCGAAGGGCGCACTGGAACTGGCCAGCGTGGCTGCCGGCAGCAGGCCGTTGATGGCCACCGAGGCGGCCAGGTACACGAAGGCGGCCAATGCCACGCCGGCCAGCGTGGCAATGGGCACGTCCCTGGCGGGATTCCGCACCACGGCCGCGGCCACCGACGCGCTCTCCAGGCCGACGAAGGCCCAGAAGATCAGGGCGAAGGTGGCGGGCACCGCCTGGGCATCGGGCCGGCCACTGACGTTCCAGGATTCCTGGAAGACGACGGGATCAAAGGCGAACCAGCCGAGGACGGCCACGCCCAGCACGGGCAGCAGGCCGATGAGCAGCGTGCCGCCCTCGAAGTCGGTGACGCGGCGTGCCCCGAGGAAGTTGATGAACGTCATCAGCCAGATGATGGCGAGCGTGCAGGCGACGCCCGGTAGCGTGTCCTTCAGCAGCGGAAAGAAGATCGACAGGTACCCCGTGCCGGCCACCGCGATGGCCCCGTTGCCGATCCAGCCACCCGCCCAGTACAGCAGGCTGGCGTGGAAGCCGAAGAAGCGGCCCAGGCCGTCCCGGACCTGGCGGACCATGCCGACGCTTTCCGGACGCAGGGCGATGAGCATCACGAAGACCCCCGCGAGGAGGAACGCCCCGAGGCCGGAGACCACCCAGCCAATGACGCTGACGGACCCTACGGAGCCCAGCGTGGCCGGCAGCAGGTACACGCCGGAGCCAATCATGTTGCCGGCCACGAGAAACGTGGCCCGCAGCGGGCCGATGCTCCGCGCGCTGTCCAGCTATACGGCCTCTAGAATTCCTGGCTGAACTTCACGCCGAAGGTCCGCGGCGGCGCCACGACGGAGTAGGCCTGGGGACCGCACCGGGCCTCGGCGCATTCGGTGTAACGGCTGAACTCGGCGTATTCATTGAAGGCATTGGCGATGAAGAACTCCACGGCCCAGTCGCCGGTGCCGGCCCCGAACGAGAAGTTCGTGAGGATGTAGGCCGGCAACTCGCCGACGATGTCGTTCTCGAAGGTGCGCAGGTCGGTGTTGCGCTCGCCCACGTAGACCATCGCCGCCTGGAAATGGGCGTCCAGCTGCCCCAGGTCGAACTGGTAGCGGCCGGTGAGGTTGGCCTTGAAGTCGGGGGTGACGGGCAGCTCGGTGCCCTCGGGGGCAGCCGGTGCTTCCGTGCCGCCGCCATCCACGGGGCAGGGATCAGCCGAAACGGATTCGCCGCCGAACAGGTTGGCGCAGTAGGGCCCGCTCAGTTCGGCATTGATCAGCGCGACGCCCGCCGAAACACCGAGGCCCTCCGTCACCGCCCAGTTCACGTCCATCTCGATGCCGTCGATGTCGGCGTCGCCGGGCGCGTTGGTCACTTCGGTCAGGCCGTTGGGCCCCAGGATTGAGTACTGGAAGTCCTGCCACTCCTGGTGGAACACGGCCCCGTTGAAGCGCAGCCGGTCGTCGAACCAGCTCGTCTTCCAGCCCAGCTCGTAGTTGTCCAGGTAATCGGGGTCATAGGGCGGGATGGTGCCGCGCCGGTTGATGCCGCCGGGCCGGAACCCTTCCGAGTAGGTGGCGTAGACCAGGGCCTCCTCGGTGAGCTGGTAGGCCAGGTTGAACTTCCAGATGACGTCGTCGTCGTCGGTACTCTGGTCGATGTTCTTGCAGGGCGCGCCGTCGTAATCAGGCAGTGCGGCGCCGGGCTCCCCGACGCCAATGCCGTCGCCATACCGGGCGTCGCAGAGTGCCTCGCCGCTGTTGCCGCTGGTGCTGTAGCCCTCGCCGAAGCCGAAGTAGCCCTCCAGCGAGTTGTCGTACTTGAACCAGCGCGCGCCGACGGTGCCGGTCAATTTCTCGGTGATGTCGTAGTAAAGCTCGCCGAAGATTGCGTAGTCCTCGTCGGTGCGGTCCTGCTTGGTGAGCCAGAGGGTGTCCTCCCGGCCGGTCACTTCAAGGGACGCCGCCAGGTCGTCGATCTGGTAGTTCTGCTCGATGTTGTGTTCCTGGCGCTGCCAGAACAGGCCCGCGATGCCCCGCAGCCGGTTATCCTGGGGCGAGGAGAAGCGGAGCTCCTGGCTGTACTTCTTGTAGACGTCCGTCGCACGGATGTACTGGGAGAAGTCGATGGGATCGCCGTTGTCGTTGCTGAAGGAATCGCTGAAGTAGTAGCCGGAATCCTCGAAATAGGCCCGGTCGTACCAGTAGGAGTAGTCCGCGTAGTCGGAATTCGAATCGACGTCCCGGTCCAGGTAGGAGGCGGTGTAGACCATGTCAAAGCTGCCCACGCGGCCCTCTACCGTCAGGGCAGCCTGCAGCCACTGGTCGTCGGTGTCCTCCGGGTACAGGTGGCCAACCTTGTATTCGCCCAGCGTGCGGTCGGCGCCGAAGGCGCCGTCGGTGGTCTGCTTCTGGGCCATCACCGAGGGCGTGAGGGTCCAGCTGTCGTTCAGGTCGATGCGCAGCGCCGCCCGGGCGCCGTAGGTCTCCGCCTGGTTGTAGTTTTCCTCGACGGCGGCCGCGTTGTCGGTGGTGATCGGGGTGCGGGTGTTGGTCTCGCCCGGGAGGCTCTGGCTGGTGCTCACGAACGTGCGCTGGTAGGGCACGTTGTCGATGAAGCCGGCGTCCTGGCGGGCCCAGCCCACGAGGCGGATGGCCATCGAGTCGGTCAGCGGCAGGTTGACGAAACCCTCGGCCAGGTAGCCGTTGTCGCCGCCGCTCATGTAGTTGCCCTCGAGCCCGTAGCCCGCGTCGAAACCGCTGGGGTCCGGCTTGTTGGTGACGATCTTCAGCGTTCCGGATTCGGAACTGGCGCCGTAGAGGGTGCCCTGGGGTCCGGCCAGCGCCTCCACCCGGGCGATGTCATAGAGATGAACGTCGAGCGCGCCCTGGATCGTCGTGATGGGCTGCTCGTCCAGGTAGGTGCCGACGAGGGGCAGCGAACCGGAGTGGTTGGAGTCGGCGTCGCCGGCGCTGGCCACGCCGCGCATGTAGATCTGGGCGAAGCCGGGCCGCACGTTGACGAAGGACACGCTGGGCAGCAGGTTGGCGTAGTCGTCGAAGCTTTCGATGTTCAGCTGTTCCAGCTTCTGGTTGCCCAGCGCCTGCACGCTGATGGCCACGTTCTGCAGGCTTTCTTCCCGCTTCTGGGCAGTGACGATGACCTCGTCCAGCCCCAGCGGGGACTGCTGGGCGTGCACGTAGGCGGGGGCGGAGGCTGCCAGCAGCAGGGGCGAGAGCCGCATCAGCCGCAGGCCGGTGCGCAGTGGGGGTTGTGGCCTTGGCGCTACAACCAGGCGGACTGGCGCTGGCCGGACAACCGCCGGCCGGGACGAAACCTGGGCACGTGGAGCCCGCTGAAGCTTTCTGCGGCGACTGCGCGTCATGGAAATCCCCTCCCCTGAACGTCACCCGATTGTGTCTGCAGCGCCGGAACAAGTCCAAACGTTTTTGCGGCCGCGCGACGCCCCGGATCAGGATCCGGATTCTGGCGCCGCGGGATAGGCATCGAGTACCGGCCCCAGCGCTTCCCGCAGGGGGCCCAGCCAGGCGTCGTAGTGGCGCCACTGGGCGACGGCGTCCTGGTAGATCGGCTGGCGCACCTGCTCCGAGCTGGCCGTGCGCACCGCCCGTTCGTTCCGGTAGAACTCGAGGCACTGTTCCTCAAAGGGCAGGCCGCAGTAGGCCAGCAGCCGCCGGACCTCGGCCTCCGTGTCCGCCACCATGTGCTCGTAGATGACCCGGTGCACCCGGCCGGGCAGGACGGCATCGACGTGGGCCATCAGCTCCACGTAGTCCCGGTAGTACCGGCCGATCTCCGGCAGGCTGTACGTGAAGTGCTGGCCGCGCGCGAAGTGCTGCTTGAAGCCCGAGAAGCAGCAGCTCAGGGGGTGGCGCCGTGCGTCGATGATCTTAGCGTTGGGCAGGATCAGGTGGATCAGGCCCACGTGGGCCCAGTTGTTGGGCAGCTTGTCGATGAAGTAGAGGGCGCTCGTCTTGCGCTGGATCCGGGTCCGGGCCAGGTACCGCTCACCGAGTTCGCGGAGCTGCTCCGCCGTCATCCCGGCTAGGATCTCCGGGTATTTCGAGGCATCGGTCCGCTGGACCTTGCCACTGAGTTCGCGGGCCAGGGACACCATGTCCTGCAGCTCCATGGTCCCCTCCACCGCCGAATGGCTGGCGAGGATCTGCTCCACCAGCGTCGAGCCGGACCGGGGCAATCCCACGATGAACACCGGGTCGGGGGCCGGGCAGCCGCCGCCTGACCGGGCAGCCAGGAAGTCCCGTGTAAACAGCGCCTTGCAGCGCTGGACGTGGGTCGTGGTGTCCTCGGCGTCGTAGCGCACAACGGTCCTGCGCAACCGGTTGGCTTCCGCGTAATGGGCGAAGGACGCCGCGTAATTCGCCGCGTCCTCCTCGGCCTTGCCGAGGGTGAACCCGAAATGGAACCGGTCTTCCACCGACAGGTCCGGCTGAGCGAGCTGGGCCCGCATCACGGCAAGGTCGTCCGGCGTGAAGCGGAAGGTCTTCAGGTTGGCCAGGCTCCACCAGGCCTCGCCGAGGCCGGGCGACAGCTCGATGCTCTTCCGGTACGCGGCGATGCTGTCCTGCTGACGGCCCGCCGTCTTCAGGGCGTGGCCGTAGGAGAGCCAGATCTTCGGCTGGTTCGGGTACTCGGCGACGACGCCGGCGTAGAGCTCCAGCGCCGGCCCGTACTCACCGATGGTGCCGAGCACCGCCGCCTTCAGGTTGCGCAGGCTCGGGTTCCGCGGCTCCCGCTTCAGCAGGATGTCGAGCTGCTCCAGGGCAGCCGCCGCCTTGTTCTGCCGGTGGAGGATCAGCGCGTAGTTCTGCCGGGCAGCCGAGAAACCCGGCGCCAGCTCGAGGCAGCGCGCCAGCAGCTTCTCCGCATCCGCGTTGCGGCGCAGGCGGCCCGCGACCTCGGCCAGCATGCGGATCGCGGCGACGTCGGTGGGGAACTGCTTCAGGTGCTCGCGGAGCTGCTGCTCGGCGACCGCGATCCGCCCGTCGCAGAGCGCCGCTGCCGGAGCCAGGAGCCTGGGATCCCGGGTGGAGGCCTTGATGTGCAGGGCGTAGGCCGCGTCCGCCGCCGCTGTCTCGCCCAGCAGGGTGTAGTGGTCGCCGAGGGCGCGCCAGGCATCGGCCAGCAGGCCCAGCGCGTCGGGCTGGCCGGGCACGACCTTGAGGATCTCGGCGGCCTGCTCGATGGCCAGCTTCGGATTCGAGCCCAGCAGGACCCGGGCATGGGCCAGCGCCAGCTCGAGGCTGCCCGCGGGGGACTTGGCGTCAGACTGGTTCGCCGGGTTCATCGGGGCCTTCGTGGCTTTGACACCGCGTCCGGCCCAATGAAAGACTCCCGCCGATCCCTTGTCAATTCAGCCCGCCCCATGATCAGTCCGGCCGACCTCCACGCCACCTGCCTGCCGTTCGCGGAGGCCCGCACGCTGCCGGCGGCGGTCTACACATCGCCGGACGTGCTCGCCACGGAGCAGTCGGGGCTGTTTGCCCGGACCTGGCTGTGCGCGGGCCGGGAGGCGGACATTCCCGATGCCGGGGATTTCTTCACGCGGGAGATCGCGGGCGACTCGGTCATCCTGGTCCGTGGCGCCGACGCCCGGGTGCGGGCGTTCTTCAACGTCTGCCGGCACCGGGGCTCGCGCCTGATCGACGAGCCGGCCGGCCGGGGCCTGAACCGCATCCTCTGCCCCTACCACGCCTGGGGCTACCGCCTGGATGGCACGCTGGCCCAGCTGCCAGGCCAAGTACCCGGCCACCAGCCCGGCGGCGACGGATCCGGCAAGGAGGCGCTCGGCCTGGTCCCCGTGCACACCGGCACCCGTGACGGCTTCATCTTCGTCAACCTGGACCCCGGGGCCGCTCCGCTCGGCCTGCAGCTGGAGGACTTTCCCGACCTGGCGCGGTTTCACCTGCCCGAGCTCCGCTGCGGCTGGCGGCGGGCCTACGAGGTGCAGGCCAACTGGAAACTGGTCTGCGAGAACTACAGCGAGTGCTACCACTGCCCCGGGGCACACCCGCAGCTCGCGCGCCTCTCCGACCTCATCAGCCGCAGCGCCCGCCCCATGGAAACCGGCGAGTGCTTCAACGGCGGCCCGATGCAGCTGAAGGACGGCATCGAGACCATGTCCCTGAGCGGCAAGCGCACGGTGCCGGTCATCCCCGGCCTGTCGGCCGACGACCACCGCTACGTCTACTACTACGTGGTCTACCCCAACCTGCTGCTGAGCCCGCACCCGGACTACGTGCTCACCCACACGGCCTGGCCGCTGGCGCCCGACCGCACGCGTGTCGAGTGCGAACTGCTCTTCACGCAGGAGGCGCTGGCGCGCCCTGGCTTCGACCCGGCCGACATGGCCAACTTCTGGGATATCACGAACCGGCAGGACTGGGCGCTCTGCGAGCGGGCCCAGGCGGGGGCCACATCGCGGGGCTACCGGCCCGGTCCGTACCAGCCCGCCGAGGACTGCGTGCACACCTTCGATCGCTGGTACGCGGAGCGGCTCGCGGCACTGCTGTAGGAGCGCCTTCAGGCGCGACCCCCTCTCCCGCTCGAGACTCGCGGACTCGATTCGAGCGGGAGAGGGGGTCGCGCCTGAAGGCGCTCCTACGTGGCCAGCGAACGCTCCATCTCGAAGCAACGGCCCGTCTCCGCCGGCCACGCACGGTCGACCCCGAGGGCCCGGTCATAGGTAAGCCCGGTGCCGAGCGCCGCGGCAGTGGAGCCGGCAACACCCACCAGCACCAGCCACGCCAGCAGCAACGGACCCGGCGCACGATGCCGTGTGCGATAGACGGCGATCGCTGCAATCAGCGAGGACCACCAGGTGACGGCGCCGGAGCGGCGGTGGATGACCGTGGCGGCGATCGTGTCGGCATCGCACTGGGCGGCGATGTAGTCGACGAAGCCCGTGCCGATGGAGACGAGGGCGAGCGGCGCGCCGATCCAGAGGTTCCAGCGCGCCGCGGTCAGCAGGCCGGCGGCCCAGGGGCGCTGGCCGGCCCCGTTGCGGGTGAAGAAGGTGCCGAGGAAGAACAGGATCACGCTCATCAGGATGAGCGCGACGGAAAAGTGCACGACGTAGGGATGCAGCTGGGTCGTCATTCCCCGCTACGATAGCACCGGCATGGAAGCGAGAAAGCGGGTGGCTTGCTCAGGGGTAGCTCGGCCGCCAGGCCCTCGCGAACTGTTCGGCTTCGGCAATCTGATCCGGCGACATCCGGCGGGCGACGATGTCCCGGGCGCGGGCCGCGCCCGCATCGCCACTGGCCGCTGCGAGATTCAGCCAGAGGTGCGCCGTCACGTCTTCCTGCGGCACGCCCTTGCCCGTGGCGTAGAGGTAACCGAGGCCCGACATGCCGGCGGCAAAGCCGCGCTCGGCGGATTTCCGGTACCAGGCCGCCGCCTCCGCATAGTCGGTCGGCACGCCCTGGCCGCGGGTGTAGAGTTCCGCCAGTCCTGCCTGGGCGAGGCCATACCCCTGTTCCGCTGCCTTCCGATACCAGTTCGCCGCCTCGCCATAGTCCCGGGTGACGCCCTGGCCAGTGGCGTACAGGAACGCGAGGCCGGACTGTCCGGCGGAGTAGCCGTGCTCGGCGGACTTCCGGTACCACCGGGCCGCTTCGGCGTCGTCGCGGGTGACGCCCTGGCCGTTGGCATACGCGTAGCCCAGCGCCGCCTCCGCCAGCGGGTTGCCCTTGTCGGCCGCGGCGCGAAACCACTTCAGGCCCTCGGTGAGGTCCTGCCCCACGCCGTCGCCCCGCGTGTAGAGCACGCCCAGGTTGTACTGGGCCTCCGGGTCGCCCTGCTCCGCGAGCGGGCGAAACGCCTGGGCCGCCGTCGCCAGGTCGCCCCGCCGGTAGGCGGCAACGCCGTCCTCCCAGGTGCCGGCACTGACTGCAACGCTGGCCGCGGCGCAGGCCAGCAGCAGACCCGCGCAAACGGCCGCCTTCAGGGTGCTGTTGTTCATCACCGGCGAAGGATAACGGACTTTGGCCCCGGGGCCTGTGATGGCTGACAACCCTTCGGTGCCGCCCGCCCGCGGCCACTTCCTCCGGCAGGTGCTCCGCCTGGCGGGTCCCTGGTGGAACTCGGACCGGAAGTGGCAGGTGCGCGGCGCGTCATTGCTGTTGCTGGTCCTGACCCTGATGCAGGTGGGCCTCACCGTGTGGGGCAACTACTGGAACCGGGCGCTGTTCGACGCCCTCGAGGCACGCTCGATAAACGGCGTCGTGGTCCAGGTGGGCGTCTTCGCGCTGATCCTCGTCGTCTCGATCGGGGTCACGGCGGCGCACCTGCTCGTCAAGCGCCGGCTCCAGCTCGACTGGCGCGCCTGGCTCACCCAGCGGCTGATCGGCCGCTGGATGGAGGACGGCCGGCATTACCGCCTGCTCTCCAGGGCGGGCGAACACGACAACCCGGACCAGCGCATCGCCGAGGACATCCGGATCGCGACGGAGAGCGCCATCGCGCTGGGGCACACGCTGGTCTTCTCGCTCCTGACCCTGGGCCTCTTCGTCGGTATCCTCTGGTCGGTGTCGGGCGCGATGAGCCTGCCAGGCACGTCCCTCCAGGTTCCGGGCTACATGGTGCCCCTCGCCTTTCTCTACGCCGGCCTCGGCACCGCGCTCGGGTGGGTGCTGGGGCGGCCGCTGGTGCGCTCGACCAACGCGCTGCAGAGTGCGGAAGCCGACTTCCGCTTCGGGCTGGCCCAGGCCCACGAGCACTCGGAGACGATCGCGCTGGCGCACGGCGAGCCCGCGGAGCGCGCCGAAGCGACCACGAACTTCGCCCGGCTCCGCCGGGACTGGGACCGGCAGTCGTTGGCTTACGTCGGCATCGTCTCGTTCACCACGGCCTACGGCGGGCTGCTGCCCGTGTTCCCGATCCTGGTGGCAGCGCCCCAGTACATTCTCGGCGCCATGTCGCTCGGCGCGCTGATGCAGGCGGCCCAGGCCTTCCAGCGGCTGACGTCGGCGCTGTCCTGGCCCGTGGACAACGTGGGCGAGATCGCCCGCTGCCGGGCGTCCGCCGAGCGGGTGCTCGCGCTATATGAAGACCTGCAACGGCTGGACGCCGAGACCCCGGTGGCCCAGCGCGCGGTGATACCGCCCTGAAACCGTCCTGATACCGGCTAGCGGAAGTCCCCGGGCAGCCAGCCCCGCTCGACACACTCGCGGAAGCACCAGGCCGGCGTGGTTTCCGTGCGGTAGCTCCAGAAGAACCAGCCCTGGTAGCGCTCGAAGGCCAGCAGCTGCGCAGCGCCGTAGGCCCGGAGGGCCACGTCGCGCTGGAAGCCGTCGAGGCGCTCGAGAGCGTGGTGGTAAGGGCCCTCCGCCCAGAGCGACACCACTTTCAGGTCCAGCCCGAGGCTCCACTCCCCCGCGATCGCAGGCACCCCCAGGCCGTGCTGGATCTCGTCGGCCTCCGCGCTCCACAGCACGCCCGCCTTGTGCAGGTGGCCGTGGATGTCCAGGTCCAGGTCGGCGCGCTCGAAGCACTGGTAGCGGTGCACGTCGTAGAGCACGTTCCGGAATCCGGGTTCCTGGAAGAAGCCGGCGAACTCCCCGTGCGGTCGGAAGCCGTCGTGGAAGACCACGGCCACCTGGTCCGGACCGCAGTGCTCGCGGATCGCCCGGCAGGCGCGCCGGTAGTACGCCTTGAGCAGTTCAGTCGGAATATCCCAGCGCGGCTCGTTCAGCACCTGGATCGCGTGCAGCGAGGGAAACGCCCGGTAGCGGGCCGCGAGCCGCCCGAGCACGTCCACCGAGTGCGCCAGGTAGTCCTCCCGCGTGTGCCATTCGCAGACGCCCAGCAGGCCGCCGTTGTCGAAGCCGTTCTGGCAACCGGGCGCCGCGTGCAGGTCCAGCACCACGCGCAGCCCGAACTCGGTGGCCCAGTCGAGCGCCCGGTCGAGGACGTCGATGCCGCCCTCGACGAAGGGATGCGGGTTGGGCCCGTACTTCGCGTGATACGGATACGGCGGGCCGAAAATCCAGTGCCCGAGCGGGATGCGCACCGCGTTGATGCCCGTGCCTGCCAGCCACGCGAAGTCGTCCCGGGTGATGAAGCTGTCCCAGTGCGCACGGAGCCTGGCCGGCGCCGCGGCGCCCAGTTCGGCGCACCAGGTGGTCTCGTCGGTGGCGGCGAGGCCCGCGAAGAGGCTGGGCGTCATCCACTTCTCCAGGACGAGCCAGCCGCCCAGGTTCACGCCGCGGAGTCGCACGCCGGTGTCCGGGTTCACGGCGCTGACGCCGGCGCCGGCCGCAGGCGCTGCACGAGGAACACCGCGCCAGCCACCAGCGCGCCGGCGGCAATGCCGGTGAGCGCATCGACCACCAGTGACACGGGCACACCGCCCGGCAGGCCCTCCACCCAGTGATGCAGGGGCGGAATGCCGTGGCTGATGATGCCGCCGCCCACCAGGAACATGGCGGCGGTGCCGGCCACGGAGAGGCCCTTCATCAGCCAGGGCGCCAGCAGCAGGATTCCCCGGCCGAGCGCGCGCTGGGCGCGGACGAACACGCCGTCGCCCGTGCGGCCGGCCAGGTGCAGGCCGCCGTCGTCCAGCTTCACGATGCCGGCGACGAGGCCGTAGACGCCCACGGTCATCAGTAGCGCGATGCCCACCAGCGCCGCGACCCGCTGCGGAAACGCCGCGCTGGCCACGGTGCCGAGGGAGATCACGATGATCTCGGCCGAGAGGATGAAGTCCGTGCGGATCGCGCCCTTGATCTTGTCCCGCTCGAGCGCCACCAGGTCCACGGCCGGGTCCGCGTAAGCGCGGACCAGCTCCTCCGCGCGGGCATCATCGGCGGCCGTCCGGCGCGCGAAGACGTGCACCAGCTTCTCGAAGCCCTCGTAGCAGAGGAAGGCGCCGCCAATCATCAGGAGCGGGGCCACGAGCCAGGGCGCCACCGCGCTGATGGCCAGCGCGCCCGGCACGAGGATGGCCTTGTTGACCAGGGAGCCCTTCGCCACGGCCCAGACCACCGGCAACTCCCGGTCCGCCGCCACGCCGCTGACCTGCTGGGCGTTGAGCGCCAGGTCATCGCCCAGCACCCCGCTCGTCTTCTTGGCGGCGACCTTGGTGAGCAGCGCCACGTCGTCCAGGATCGTGGTGATGTCGTCGAGAAGCGCTAGCAGGCTGCTGGCCAAACCCGTTCCCCAAAAGCAGAAAACCCGCCGAAGCGGGTTCCCTGGTATTCATTAATTGAATCCCTGGCGGAAGCGCTAGGCGGGAGCCCTCCGCCGCACCCAGCCCATGATGCCCACCGCGGAGCCGAACAGCCAGACGGCAGCGGGCACCGGCACGACAGTGATGCCAGGTCCCACGAGGAACTCCTGGATGTCGGTGGCGTCCTGGACCAGCGGATTCGGGGTGACGACGCGCATTACGGCGGACCAGTCGAAGGAATCGTGGGACGCGTCCGTGGCCGACGTGTACCAGGCCGACGCGCCAGCCCCCACCAGGACGTAGCTGGGGGACATGATCTTCCAGATCGCCTCCTGGATGTCCGCCTGCCCGGCGTAGTCGTTGGGCGCCAGCGTGCCGATCTGGCTGAACAGCCAGCCGGCCCGGCTGTAGTTCGCCTTCGTGATCGGGTTGGACGGGTTGTTGAACTTGCCGACCAGGCCCGCCTGGATGTCCGCGAAGGTCAGGATGTCGGCGGTCCAGGCGACCGGCGGGTTCACCAGGCTGTAGCGCGAGTCGCACATGCCGAGGATGGCATCGGTGTCGAGGGTCAGCGAGTAGAAGCCCGAGTAGACGCCGCCCCGGTTCACGGAGTTGGCAACGTTGTTGAACGTCACCGAGGACGCCTGCGCGGCGACGGCTGCGAGCAGCAGCGTGGCGGCGGCGAGTGCGTGGCGGAGGAATAGGGTTGGCTGCTTCACGGGGTGGTCCCCTGTTCTTGATGTGCTTGTCATTAAAGATAGTGCTGCCCGGGGAAAACCGCATCACCCAAACGGGTGAGAGTGGATGTGACATAAGACAGGGGAATGGTGGCCAGGGGCGGGATCGAACCACCGACACGCGGATTTTCAATCCGCTGCTCTACCAACTGAGCTACCTGGCCACGCTGGGGATCCGGAGTGAACACTCCCGACGGGGCGGCATTTTACGGTGTTTGGCCGGAGGCGCGTCAAGCAGGGCCGTTCGCGGCGCATTTCCCGGGCTACCCGGCGGAAACTGCCGTGGTCAACGGGCCTCCCCCTCGCCTACGCTCGTCCCTGGTGTGATGTGGCCAGGAGACATATGTATGTCTCCGGCGTACCCTTGGATCAATGAGGACCACCGTGCGTCTCCGCAGCGAACTCCTGAAGCGCGCCAGGGAAAGGGCGGCCGCCGATGGCCGTACGCTGACCTCGCTCATCGAGGAGGGTCTTGTCAGGGTCCTCGACGAGTCCCGGCCGGCGCGCGCCCGGAAGATTTCGCTCCCGGTATCCCGAGCCCGCGGGGGCCTGCTCCCTGGCGTCGATCTGTCGCGCTCGGGAGATCTCGAAGACATCATGAACCCGACGTGATCCTTGCCGACGTCAATGTGCTGGTGAATGCCTTTCGTGCCGACGCGAGCCAGCACGAGCTTTGCAGGCAGTGGCTGCATGGCGTGGTCAATGGCGGCAGCCGCTTCGGGATGTCGCCCCAGGTTCTGGCCAGCATGGTGCGGGTGGTCACCCACCCCAGGGTTTTCCGGCAACCCAGCCAGGCCACCGAAGCGCTGCGCTTCGGCCAGCGGTTGCTTGAGGCGCCACTCTGCACCGTCGTCTCGCCGCGGGAAAACCACTGGGCGATCTTCACGCGGTTGTGTCGCGAATCAGGGGCGCGGGGCAACCTGGTCAGTGACGCGTGGTTTGCGGCGCTGGCGATGGAGTCCGGCTGCGAATGGGTCACCCTGGATGGTGACTACCGGCGGTTTCCGGGGCTCCGTTGGCAGGCCCCGGGCTGAGGATCAACTTCCCGGACCCGCCAGCCGACCCGCCAGCACCCGCGCCAACGCCCCCGCCCGTTCCGGCGCCAGCGCATCCCCGGTGTCCTTGCCGGGCACGAAGACCTCCCGCCCGGTGCAGCCCAGGTGGCGCGTCCAGAATTCCCGCGCGGCCCGGGAGCCGCCGTCGGCCCGGTCGCTGGTGAAGATCAGGCAGGCATCGCCGGACCAGGGAGGCGGGTCGTAGCGGCGCAGGGCCTGGATGTTGGCTTCGCGCACGCGCCAGCGCAGGAACTCGGTGGGATCGCCACGGAACGGGTCGCCGCGGCGGAGCACGTCGGCGAGGTTCGCGAGCCGGCCGCCGATGTAGGCGGGCCAGTCGCGGAGCGGGCGGCTCGCGAGTGCGGTCCGGTAGAGCTCGAGCCGTCGCGCGATGAAGCGCCGCGTGGACGGCGCGGCGGGTTTGCTGCCGGTGTCCCGTGGCGTCGCGCCGCCGGCAGTCACTGGCGGCGGATCCAGCATGGCCATCAGGCGCACCTGCTCGCCCGAGTCCCGGAGCTGCCGGGCGATCTCCAGCACCACGAGCCCGCCCCAGCACACGCCGAAGAGCTGGTAGGGCCCGCGCGGTTGCACGCGACGCATTCCGGCAACGAATGCGGCGGCAATGGCGGGCACTCCGGCCAGCGGTTCCTCGCCTTCCTGCAGGCCGACGCTGCGCAGGCCGTAGACGGTCTGGGCCGGGGGAAGCTGCCGCGCCAGGTGGGCCAGGCCGACGATGTCGCCGCCGATGCCGGGCGCGATGAAGAGCGGCGCTGCGGACGAGCCGGCGCGGATCAGCTGGACGCAGTCATCGTCGAAGGTTGCGGCCACGGTGACCGGGGCAAGCCGCTGCTTCGCCGCCGCCTGCTCCAGCGCACCGGCCAGCAGCCGGACCGTCGGCGACCGGTAGAGCGTGGCCAGGGGCAGGCGCTGGCCGAGGTCATTCTGGATGCGGGTGAAGATCGCCGCGGCCTGCAGCGAATTGCCGCCGAGGGCGAAGAAATCATCGTCGGCGCCGACGGTGTCCAGGTTCAGGGCCGCGCAGAAGAATTCCGCGAGGCGCGCCTCGGCGCCCTGCCGCGGCGGGGACCAGGGCGGCAAGCCTGCCAGTCCCGCGCGGAGGATGCGGGGCGGCGGCAGCGTGAAATCGTCCCTGGCTCGCATCGATGCCCATCCTGACGGTGTCCGGACCAATGGACCGTTAGCGAGGTCACGACTTTCCCGACCGGGGTCACGCCAGCCGGGCGGCATCGGGCTAGCATAACCACTTAATGGCCAGCGCAGACACCCAGGGCGGCAACCTCTTCCGCCAGCTCGAGTTCCAGGCCGCGGCGCGTGGCGGGGAACTGGCCCTGCAGGATGGCGACCGCCGCTGGGATTTCCTGGCGCTGAACGCCGAGGCGGCCCGCTTCGCCGGGGCGCTCCGCGACGCGGGGCTCGGGCCCGGTGACCGCATCGGCGTCGCCCTGCGGGACACGGCGGACCACCTCATCGCGCGGCTGGCCGCCGGCCGGGCGGGGATCGCGGTGGTGCCCATGGACTGGCGCCTGCCGCTGCCGGAGCGGGCCCGGGTGGCCGGCAACTTCCGGCTCGCCGCCGTGCTGACGGAGCCCCATGGCACGCTCGATGGCGTGCGCTGCATTCCGGTGGACGACACCTGGCAGGCCCGGGTCGCCAGCGCCGCCGAACTGCCCTTCGTCGACGATCCCGGCCTGCCGCTGGTGCTGAACCTGTCGTCGGGAACCACCGGCGCGCCGAAGGCTGCAGTCGTCACCCACGGCAACTACACCCAGCGCATCCGGAACAACGTGGCGGCCTGCGGACCGCTGGCGGGATTACGCTACCTGTCCGTGAGCCCGCTGTACTTCAGCGCCGGCAGCCACTTCTGCCTGATGACCCTGCTCCAGGGCGGCGCGGTGATCCTCTACCCGCCCATGTTCGGGCCCGAGGAGTACGTGGACGCCGTGCGCGAGCACGAGGCCACCATGGGGTTCCTCGTGCCCACCGTCCTGCGCTGGCTGCTCGCACTGCCTGCCGGTCAGTCACCGCTGCTGCCGTCGCTGAAGCTGCTGATCGCCGCCGCGTCTCCCCTGACGGCCGACGAGCGCCAGCAGATCGTCAGTCGCCTGACGCCGAACTTCTACGACATGTATGGCAGCGCGGGCGGCGGCAACATCTCGATCCTGCGCCCGTCGGAGATCGCCGCCCACGCGGACACCGTCGGCCGCGCCGTCGGCGATGTGCAGCTGCAGGTGGTGGACGATGCGGACAGGCCGCTGCCGGCGGGAGCCGTGGGCCTCGTGCGCCTGCGGGGCGCCGGAGTGGCCACCGCCTGGTTCGACACCGCGGACACGGCGGGCGCCCCCGCCGCCCAGCGCACGGAGCGCGTGACCGAAGGCTGGCTCTACACCGGCGACCTGGGCGCGCTGGACGCGGACGGTTACCTCACCCTGCACGGCCGCGCCGACGACGTGATCCTGCGCGGCGGCGCCAACATCTACCCCGACGTCGTCGAAGCGGCCCTGCGCCGGTGCCCGGGAGTTGGCGATGCTGCCGTGGTCGGCCGCCCGGTGGCTGGCGCCGATCCGGAAATCCTGGCCTTTGTCGTCGCCGCCGAGGGCGGTCCCGCGCCGACCGAGCAGGCCCTGCTCACCCACTGCCGGACCGTGCTGCCGGCCTGGATGCTGCCGGCAGAGGTGCGGATCGTCGACGATCTGCCACGCACGACGTCCGGGAAGGTGAAGCCGCTCCTACCCCTTGAAGTCCGGCGGCTTCTCCGACCCGCCGCCGAAGAAGAATTTCTCCATCTCGCCCTCCAGGTACTTCCGCGCCTTCGGCTCGATGGGGCTCAGCCGGTACTCGTTGATCAGCATGGTCTGGTGGGCAAGCCACTGCTGCCAGGCCTGCTTCGACACGTTCTCGTAGATGCGCTTGCCGAGCTCGCCGGGGTACGGCTGGTAGTCCAGGCCATCGGCCGGGATGCGGAGCAGGGCGCAGTTGACGGTGCGGGGCATGTTCTGGTGTCGCGCGTGAACGCGCTCCTACAGGGATGAGAGCAGTTTGGCGATCGGGGCGGCGAGGCCCACGCGTGCGGGCGCGTCGGTTTTATACCAGAGCCACCGGTTGCCCTCCATCACCTGCGCCGGCGCTGCCGCGACCCGCAGCTCGACCGGCGTCATGTCCAGGTCGAAATGGCTGAAGCCGTGCTGGAGCACGGGGCGCACCCGCTGGCTCAGGGGCGCGGCGCCGAGGGCCGTGGCGCACCAGCCTGCCGCGCCGTCGATGGAAGCGGTCTCGGGCAAGCCCCAGAGGCCGCCCCAGATGCCGGCCTCGGGGCGGCGCTCCAGCAGGACGGCGCCGTCGGGCCGGACGCAGATGAGCACGACGGTGGTCTTGCGGGGCCGGACCCTGGACGGTTTGCGGGCGGGAAGCTGTGCGGCGACGCCGTCCCGGTGGGCCGCGCAGCCGGACGCCAGCGGGCACAGCGGGCAGGCGGGCCTGCTCCGGGCGCAGAGCGACGCGCCGAGATCCATGATGGCCTGGGTGTAGTTGGCGACCCGCTCCGCGGGCGTGCACTGCTCCGCCAGCGCCCAGAGCTGCTTCGCCACGGCAGTGTCGCCCGGGTAACCCTCGACGCGGAACACCCGCGCCAGCACCCGCTTGACGTTGCCGTCCAGGATCGGGTGCCGCTGGTGGCCGGCCAGGGACAGGATGGCGCCGGCGGTGGACCGGCCGATGCCGGGGAGGTCCGACAGGGCCTCGAAGTCCGTGGGCACCCGGCCGCCGTGCCCGTCCCGGACACCCCGGGCGGCCCGGTGCAGGTTGCGGGCCCGGGCGTAATAGCCGAGGCCCGACCAGCGGTGCAGGACGGCGTCCGGCTCGGCATCGGCCAGGGCAATGACGTCGGGGAAGGCGGCGAGGAAGGGGTCGTAGTACCGCAGCACCGTGGCGACCTGGGTCTGCTGCAGCATGATTTCGGACACCCAGACCCGGTAAGGGGTTGGGTCCTGCTGCCAGGGCAGGTCCTTGCGGCCGTGCCGGTCCCACCAGGACAGCAGCGCGGGGGCCAGGCGGGGGGCGAAATCGTCCTTCATGGCCGACAGGGTAGGCACCGGGTTTGGCATCTGGCAACTTGCGCCGCGCGGGCGCAGAATCTGCGCGCCCCGGCACCCCCCAAG
>JBEBHH010000074.1:0-9047 GCA_040080965.1 Gammaproteobacteria bacterium
CTTCCGGGGCGGGGATGCCTGGGTGATCGCCATCACCAGCATGTTCCGGTCCTTTATGAAGTACCAGAAGCTGAACGAGCTTCACGAGCGGCAGCAGCCGGGCGGCACGGCCCCCGGCGATGGCCTTCAGCTGGGGCAGATGCGGGACGCCAACCGGCGCAGGTAGCAGATCATGGCCAAGTACAAGGACGAGTTCTTCCGGGACCGCCACGGGCGGACCGCCTATGCCGCGGAGACCATCCTCGGGATCCTCCAGCCGGTCCTTCCGCCGCTTAAGTCTGCCGTGGACATCGGGTGCGGCGTGGGCACCTGGCTGTCGGTCCTGCAGCGCCAGGGCGTCCGGGAGATACGTGGCATCGACGGGCACTGGGTCGACGTCAGCAACCTGGTGATCCCGGCCGAATCCTTCTCCCATCACGACCTCCAGGCCGACCTGGACCTGGGCCGGCGCTTCGACCTGGCCATTACGCTGGAGGTGGCCGAGCACCTGCCCGCGGCCCGGGCCCCCGGGTTCGTCGCCTGGCTGACCAGCCTGTCGGACGTGGTGCTGTTCTCCGCAGCCACGCCGCGCCAGGGGGGCAGGAATCACTACAACGAGCAGTGGCAGGACTACTGGGCCGGTCTGTTCGCGAACCGGGACTACGTGCCGGTCGACTTCATCCGGCAGAAGATCTGGAACGACCGGAAGATCGCCACCTGGTACCGGCAGAACCTGCTGGTGTACGTGCGGCGGTCGCGGGTCGGGGAACTGGGCCTGCCGGCGAGCTCGCCCGGGCCGCTGTCGATCGTCCACCCCGAGGTGTTCATCGCCAAGCTGGATCGCGCGGCGACATTCGGTGGAATGCTGAAGTCATTTCGCCGGCGGTTGCGGGGTCGGCCGCCGGGCTGAAGCCGGCGCGGTCACTTTGGCCGGTCAGGCCTTGCCGGTGAGTTCCTGGTAGAGCCGCAGGTGGGCAGTCACTGAATCCTCCAGCCGGAAGTGCTCGCCGATGCGCCGGCGGGCGGCCTCGCCCATCCGGCGGGTCTCCTCCGGATTCCGGTAGAGGCGGAGGATAGCCCCGGCCAGCGCGCCGGCGTCCCCGGGCGGCACAACCAGGCCGCTGACCCCGTCCTCCACCAGCTCGGCGTTCCCACCGGTCGTCGTGACGATGGGTGTTACGTGGTGCACCATGGCCTCGATCACCGTCTTCGGCAGGCCCTCGCGTTTCACGGCCGGCAGCACGGCCACGTCGCAGGCGGCCACCACCCCCAGCACGTTCTCACGGAAGCCGATGAGGTGAATGTTGTCCCGGAACGGGCTGGCCGCCGCGAGGCTGCGCATGGGTTCCTGGTCCATGTCCTGGCCGATCAGGAGGAAATGGATCGGCAGTCCGGGCGGCAGTTGCCCGGCGGCGGCGATCAGGACGTCGGCGCCCTTGCGCGGGCGGCTGTTGGCCACGCAACACACCGTGAAGGCGCCCTCAGGCACGCCCAGGTCCTTGAGGTCGGCCCGGACGGTGTCGTCGTACCAGGCCAGGTCGTGACCCTTGTAGATCGTCACCAGCTTGCGCGGGTCGTAGACCACCCCCAGCAGGCTCTGGCGCACCGCCTCGGCGACGCAGACGATCCGGCTGACGCGGGGGCTCAGGTGCGTGAGGTAGCAGACCGGGTCCCAGCGGGAAATGTTGCCGGTCTGGCCCCGGTAGGTAACCACTTTCACCGTCAGGCCGAGGCTGGCGACGATCCCGTTGACGATGGCAGGATTGTTGAACAGGTGCACGACGTCGTGCCCGCCATCCCGGAGCACCCGGCGAATCGTCCGCACCGCCTCCAGTGAAAATTTCCGGCGTGGCACGAAGTCGTGGACCGGGATGCCCGCGGCGACGAGGCGTTGGCCCCAGTAGGTGCCACGCCGGGTCATGACCTCCACGTCCACGCCGCGCCGCTTGAGGCCGATCATCATCTCGGCTTCCGGCCGGATGTTGTGTATGCCCGGCTTGTCGTAGTTGGTGATGAGAAGAATCTTGAGGGCCATGCGGGGCGCTTGCGATCCGGCGACGCGGGGAGGCTGGCATGGTGCGCCCCGGCCCCAGGGGGCGCAACCGTCGGCTACACTGGGCAGGCATGAATCAGCCCGTGGCCAACGCGCCGGTCGTCTACCACCTGCGACCACTGAGTACCGGCGCGCATCTCTACGAAGTGACCTGCCGCATCGAGCGGCCGTCGCCCGAGGGCCAGTTGCTGTCCCTGCCGGCCTGGATTCCCGGCAGCTACCTGGTGCGCGACTACGCCCGGCATGTCGTGCTGTTCCAGGCCGAGAGCGGCGGCGAGCCGGTCGCCGCCCACAAGCTCGACAAGCACACCTGGCGGGTCGCCCCCGTGCCTGCCGGGCTCCTGGTGCGTATCCGCGTCTACGCCGCTGATCCCTCGGTGCGGGGCGCGTGGCTCGACCAGCACCAGGGCTTCGTGAACGGCGTGTGCGTGTTCCTGCGCGTCCACGGCCAGGAGCAGTTGCCGGCGGTGGTGCACATCGATCCGCCGGAGCTCCCGCCTGCTCCGGCTGCTGGCGCCGCAACCGGCGGCGCGATTGGCGAGGGATGGCGTCTCTCGACGGGGCTCCGGCGCCTCACGGGCGGCCAGGGCGAGTTCGGCGCCTTCCAGGCGGCCAGCTACGGCGACCTCATCGATCACCCGGTCCTGATGGGGCCGAATACCACGGTGGAGTTCATGGCAGGTGGCGTGCCTCACGCGCTTGTTCTTGCCGGCCTGCCAAACCCGGACCGGGAGCGGCTGCAGGCTGACCTCGGGCGGCTCTGCACCTGGCACATCGACTTCTTCGGCCGCCCCGCGCCAATGAGCCGGTACGCCTTCCTGGCGAGGGTCTCCGCCGATGGCTACGGAGGTCTCGAACACCGCGCCTCATCGGTCCTGGCCTGCCGCCGGGACGACATTCCGCAAGCGGGCGTGGCGTGCAACGAACCCGGCTACCGGCGCTTCCTCGGCCTGGTCAGCCACGAGTATTTCCATGCCTGGCACGTCAAGCGCATTCGCCCCGCCGAGTTCGTGGATGCGGACCTGGGCGCCGAGGTCTACACGCACCAGCTCTGGATCTTCGAAGGCATCACGTCCTACTACGACGACCTGGCCTTGCGCCGGAGCGGACTGATCACCGTCGAGCAGTACCTGGAGCTCCTCGGGAAGTCGCTGACCCAGCTGTACCGCACGGCGGGCCGCCGCCACCAGACGCTGGAGGAGGCGAGCTTCGACACCTGGATCAAGTTCTACCGGCCCGACGAGAACTCCCCGAACGCGACCATCAGCTACTACCTGAAGGGTGCGCTCGTGGCGCTGGCCCTGGACCTGGAGCTCCGCTCCCGGACCGCCGGCACCTGCTCCCTCGACGCCGTCATGCGCACGCTGTGGCAGGACTACGGCGCGGACGATAGCCCCGGGCTCCCCGAGGGCCAGTTCGAGCGCCTGGCCGCCAGCCTGAGCGGGCTGGACCTGGAGCCGTTCTTCCGCCAGTCCCTCCGCACGACCATCGATCCGCCGCTGGGCATCCTGCTGGCCCAGTTTGGCGTGCGACTCCACATGCGGGGCGCGGAAAGCGATGCCGATGCCGGCGGCCTCCGGGGCCGTCGCGAGGAACGCCCGCGTCCCTGGCTGGGCCTCAAGGTGCAGATGGCCGAGGGCCGGGTGCGCGTCAGTCACGTAGCCGCGGACAGCCCCGCACAACTCGCCGGTCTGACCGCGGGGGACGAGCTCCTGGCGCTCGGCGGCCGCCGCGTGACTCCGGAGAGCTGGGAGACCAGCGTCGATCGCCTGATCCTTGGCAACCCGCTGGCGTGCCACGTGTTCCGGGACCAGCAGCTGGTGCAGATGACCTGCACGCCGGTTCCGGCGCCCCGGGACACCTGTTACCTGAGCCTGGATCCCGAAGCCGACGCCGACACCACGACCCGTCGCAATGCCTGGCTCGGAATGCCCTAGTCACCGGCCCGCCGGTGCTAGACTTTTTTCATGCTCGAACTGGGTCTGAAGGTTCTCCTCAGCTACCTGGCCGGCGCCCTGAACGGCGCCCTGATCGTGGGCAAACTGGCGGGTGGCGTCGACATCCGCAAGCTCGGCAGCGGCAATGCCGGTGGCACCAATGCCCTGCGCACCCAGGGCAAGTGGTTCGCGTTCCGCGTCATGGTGATCGACGTGGGCAAGGGCTACCTGCCGCCCTGGCTGCTGCCTGCCCTGGCGTTGCCGGGCGTGCCGCTGGACCCGGACGTTTCCCGGACCTGGCTGACGCTGGCCTGCGCGGGCGCTGCCGTGGTGGGTCACTGCTATCCCGTCTGGTTCGACTTCAAGGGCGGCAAGGGCGCAGCGACCGCCATTGGCGCCCTGCTGGCCATTGCTCCCGCGGCCACCCTGCCGGCGCTGGTTGTCTGGTGCCTGGTGTTGACCACCACCGGATTCGTCGGGCTCGCCACCATGCTGGCGGCAGCCGTGCTGCCACTCTGGGTCGCGGTGACGGGCCTGCCGGACCAGCGGGAGCTCTTCTGGTTCCTCATCGCCCTCGCGTTCTTCATCGTCTACACGCACCGGGACAACATCCAGCGCCTGCGTGAGGGCCGGGAAAGCCGCCTGGAGAAGGCCATGCTGTGGCGACGTCCACGCTAGACACGCCGGCAGTGCTGGGTCTGCTCGCGGACGGGAACTGGCATTCCGGCGTCGCCCTGGGCGATGAGCTCGGCCTGTCCCGTGCGGCCATCTGGAAGCAGGTCAGGGCCCTGCGCACGCTCGGCCTGACGATCGGCGCGGATCGTGCCCGGGGTTACCGCCTCGCGGCTCCGCTGGACCTGTTCCGCGAGTCCGCGATTCGCCCGGCCCTTGGGCCTGACACCCGGAGGGCACTCGAGGCGCTCGAGATCCTGGTCGTCACGACCTCCACCAACGTGTGGCTGACATCGCGCCCGCCGCCGTCGCCGGGGCGGCTCCGGGCGGTGGCCGCTGAATACCAGACCGGGGGCCGCGGCAGGCGCGGGCGCCGCTGGCTGTCGCCCCTCGGTCACGGTATCTGCCTGTCTGTTTCCTGGTCCTTCGAGATGGCGCCGCGGGACCTGCCGGCGCTGAGCCTGGTGGCCGGGGTCGCGGTCGCCAGCGCGCTCAGCGGCCTGGGTGTCCATGGCGTTCAGCTCAAGTGGCCCAACGACGTCGTGGCCGCTGGCGGCAAGCTGGGCGGCATCCTGGTCGAGGTGGCGGGCGAGCCGGGCGGACCGCTGCGGGCGGTGATCGGCATCGGGCTCAATGTCCGGCCGGTGGCGGCGATCAGCGCGGAGCTTCGCTCGGAGGGTGGTGCCCTGCCGGCGCTGGCGCTTGATGAACTTCGCGATGGCGTGCCGTTGTCACGAAATGCCCTGGTCGCGGCCCTGCTGGACGCGCTGTACGGGAGTCTTCGTACCTTCGGTGAGTCCGGGTCCCGGGGCTTCCTGGCCGAGTGGCGCCGGCGGGATTGCCTCGCCGGCCAGCCGGTCGTCGTCACCGGGGTCAAGGAATCGTTCGCCGGCGTCGCCTGCGGACTCGCTGACGATGGCGCCCTGCTCGTGGATCGGGATGGCACTATCGTCCCGGTGGTAGCGGGCGACGTTACCCTGCGTGCGCCCCGGTAATGGAACCCTGCTGACATGACGGGAATGAAGTTGCTGGTCGATCTCGGCAACAGCCGGGTCAAGTGGGCCTTCGGCGCCGCTGACCGGTTCGTTGCCGTGGGGGAGGCGCCGTACGCCGGCGGGACTGAGCTCCGGCTGCTGCTGGACGCCGGTTTCGCGCCGGACGCGATCCGGATCGCCAACGTTACGGGTGCCGATGCCGGCGCGCGGCTGGCGGCCGCCCTCAGGGAGCGCTTTGGCGTCGCCCCGGTCTTTGCCGGCTCGGCCGCCGGTGGCGCCGGTGTGCGGAACGGGTACGCCGATCCCGCCCAGCTCGGGATAGACCGCTGGCTGGCGATCTGTGCGGCCTTTGACCGGTATCGCGCCCCCGTCTGCGTCGTCGACGCGGGAACCGCAACGACGATCGACGTCGTGGCCGGCAGCGGCGAGCACCAGGGCGGACTGATCCTGCCGGGCCTCGGGCTGATGGAATCGGCCCTGCTGGGCGGCACCGGGGACCTGGCCCGGCTGGCAGCCAGCTCCCGCCCGCCCGGCGATGCGCCGGCGCCGGCCACCGGACCGGTGGCTCTTGGCCGGGACACGGCGGCGGCGATCCGCAACGGCGCGCTGCAGGCCACCGCCGGCCTGGCCGCCGCCTGCCTGCAGCGCACCGGTTCCGGATTGCTCATCCTCACGGGCGGGGCTGCGCCGCCGCTGGTGGAGGTGCTGCTGCGCATGGCTCCCGCCATGCGGCTTGAACAGAGGCCCCACCTGGTCCTCGAGGGACTGGCCCTCGAGCCAGCCTGTTTCCGGGCTGCGACATGAGTGATTCAATGCCGGGGAAGCGATGCGCAACCTCTTCCTGAGCCTCGTTCTGGCCAATCTCCTGGTCCTGGCGTGGAATTTCTGGGTGGAGCCGTCTGCCCCTGTAAATGCCGGCAACGACGGGGCTGGCCTCACCCTGTTCGGGGCCGGAATGGCCCGGGCACCCGAACCCGGTCGGACCCGGCCTGTTGTGGCGCCCGGCGACGGCCCGGCAGTCGCCGCGCCGGCCGGAGCCTGCTTCCGTCTGGGCCCCTTGCCGGATTCTACCGCGGCGCAGCAGGCTGCCGGGAGTCTGGCCGACCGGGGCATCGATGCCACGCCGATTGCCCGGGACGCCCAGCTCTGGCTCGGCCATTGGGTCCAGATTCCCGGTTTTGCGTCGGTGCCCGAGGCCGAAGTCGCGCGCGCGCGGCTGGTGGCCGGGGGCATGGTGGATGCCCTCCTCATGCAGGACGGCCCCCAGCCCCTCATCAGCCTGGGGGTCTTCCGCGACCGGAACGGGGCCGACCGGGTCGCGGCCGCGGCGCGGAAACTGGGATTCCAGGTGGCCATGCGGGACCGGTACCGACCGGGGGTCGAGCAGTGGCTGCTGGTCCGGCCCCGCGCGGGGCAGGCACTGATGCCCGTGGATCTCAGCCTGGCCGGCGACAGGATCATGCGCGCGGAGCCGGCCCCCTGTGCCGCTGAAAGCGGCGCGGCAGGCCCGGCCACCAGCGCGACCGTGCCATGAGCCCCCGAGTAGCCTTTATAATGACGCCTCACGGACCGCCCGGGACCCGGTGCGGAACAGCTGGTTATCCGGGCCGGAATAGCTCAATGGCAGAGCAACCGCTTTGTAAGCGGTAGGTTGGGGGTTCAAGTCCCTCTTCCGGCATGATCACCTACGGTTGACAGCAACACCGCGCGCACTCGACAATACTCTGCTCGACTCAGCGGAGGGGTACCCAAGCGGCCAACGGGGGCAGACTGTAAATCTGCTGGCTTACGCCTTCGTAGGTTCGAATCCTACCCCCTCCACCATTGAACGAGGCGGAGGCAGCGGGTAGCTCCAGAAGATCTACAAGCCGTCCTCGCGAGGAGTTTGCATCCGCGGGTGTAGTTCAATGGTAGAACCTCAGTTTTCCAAACTGATGACGTGGGTTCGATTCCCATCACCCGCTCCAGTGCATGAAGGGGCGGCGGTCGGAAAGCCGGGGTCTGCTGAATAGACTTCGCCCACATAGCTCAGGCGGTAGAGCACTTCCTTGGTAAGGAAGAGGTCACCGGTTCAATTCCGGTTGTGGGCTCCAGAGAGTGCGTGCCTAGGTCGGCGTAGAGGGCCCGGCCCCAGAAGGCCGGGCGTAGATGAAGATAAACGTAAAGACAGCGTGAATCGCGGCTAGCGCCGCACCTACACAACAGAGAGAGAAAGACATGTCGAAGGCCAAATTTGAGCGCAAGAAGCCGCACGTGAACGTGGGGACGATCGGTCACGTGGACCATGGAAAGACGACGCTGACAGCGGCGTTGACCAAGGTAATGGCGGCGAAGTTTGGCGGCGAAGTGTCGGCGTACGACCAGATTGACAAGGCGCCGGAAGAGAAGGCGCGTGGCATCACGATCGCGACGGCGCACGTGGAGTACGAGAGCGAGGCGCGGCACTACGCGCACGTGGACTGCCCGGGACACGCGGACTACGTGAAGAACATGATCACGGGCGCGGCGCAGATGGACGGCGCGATCCTGGTGGTGTCGGCGGCGGACGGCCCGATGCCGCAGACGCGGGAGCACATCCTGCTGGCGCGCCAGGTGGGCGTGCCGTACATCGTGGTGTACCTGAACAAGGCGGACATGGTGGACGACGCGGAGCTCCTGGAGCTGGTGGAGCTGGAGGTTCGCGAGCTGCTGACGGCCTATCAGTTTCCGGGCGACAAGACGCCGATCATCATCGGCTCGGCGCTGAAGGCCTGGGAAGGCGATGCCAGCGACATGGGCACGAAGAGTGTCGAGAAGCTGGTGGCGGCGATGGACAGCTTCATTCCGGTGCCGGAGCGGGCGGTGGACGGCGCGTTCCTGATGCCGATCGAGGACGTGTTCTCGATCTCGGGCCGCGGCACGGTGGTGACGGGCCGCATCGAGCGGGGCCGGGTCAAGGTTGGCGAGGAAGTGGAGATCGTCGGCATCAAGGACACGACGAAGACGATCTGCACGGGCGTGGAGATGTTCCGCAAGCTGCTGGACGACGGCCAGGCGGGCGACAACGTGGGCGTGCTGCTGCGTGGCACGAAGCGCGAGGACGTGGAGCGCGGCCAGGTGCTGGCGAAGCCGGGTTCGATCAACCCGCACACGACCTTCGAGGCGGAGATCTACGTGCTGACCAAGGAAGAGGGCGGTCGTCACACGCCGTTCTTCAAGGGTTACCGGCCGCAGTTTTACTTCCGGACCACGGACGTGACCGGGGCCTGCGAGCTGCCGGAGGGCGTGGAGATGGTGATGCCGGGCGACAACATCAAGATGGTGGTGACGCTGATCAACCCGATCGCCATGGAAGAGGGTCTGCGCTTCGCCATCCGCGAGGGCGGCAAGACCGTCGGCGCCGGCGTGGTCGCCAAGATCATCAAGTAGGAC
>JBEBHH010000096.1:0-2335 GCA_040080965.1 Gammaproteobacteria bacterium
GGACGGGCATGGTGGTGTCCGCGGTCAGAGCAGGAACAGTACCTGGTCGCTGACGCTCAAGGTCCGGTAGATGTCGTCGAGCTGCGCCCGGCTGGCGGCGGTGAAGTTCACGGTGACCGACAGGTAGCGCGCGTTGCGGCTCGGCCGCGTCGTCACGCTGCCCAGCGAATGGGAGCCGGCGTGGGTCCGCACCACCTCCACCACGTACTGCTCGAACGTGGGCCGGTTGTGGCCCATGACCTTCAGCGGAAAGCTGCAGGGGAACTCGAACGGGCTCTCGTCGTTCACGCGGCGCGCCCACCAGGCCGGCTGGCGTCAAACGCCGCCGACACCTTCTGCCACACGGGCCCGGGCCGGCCGCTTCCCACCGGCCTGCCATCCAGCATGACCACGGGCGCGATGCCCCGGGTGGCCGCGGCGATCCACACCTCGTCGGCGCGCCGCAGGCGCTCCTCGGGAATCGCTTCGTCGCGGCAGCTGAGACCGCACTGCCGGGCGATGGCAAACACGGCGTCCGTCGTCGTGCCGGGCAGTACGTCGGGACCCGCCGGGCGGCGGACCAGCACGTCGCGCTCGACGATGATCACGGAGCTGGCCGAGCCCTCGGTCAGCTGGCCGTTGCGGATCAGGATCGCCTCGCCGGCGCCCGCTGCGTTCGCCGCCTGCCGGGCCAGCACGTTGGCCAGCAGCGCCGTGGACTTGATGTCGCAGCGGCCCCAGCGCTGGTCGGCCTGGGTGATCGCCTTGATGCCCTGGCGGTCGGGGTGGGGCTCGGTGATCGGCGTCACCATGGCAAAGACCGTCGGGCGCACGTGCTCGCCGGGGAAGGAATGGTCCCGGCCCGTGTCGGCTCCCCGGCTGACCTGCAGGTAGACGGCCACGTTGCCGCCGCCATTCCGCTGCACGAGACCCGCGATGAGGTCGACCCAGGCGCCCCGGCTGTGGGGATTGCGGATCCGCACCTCGCCGAGACTTCGTTCCAGGCGGTCCAGGTGGGCGTCGAGGAGGAACGACTCCCCCGCGAACACCGGGATCACTTCGTAGACCGCGTCGCCGTAGAGAAACGCGCGGTCGAGGGGCGACACACGCACGTCCGCCAGCGGCAGGTAGTCGCCGTTGAACCAGGCGGTCGGCAGCGGGGCGGCCATGGCCGTGCTAGCTCATTCGAACCACAGCAGGACCCAGTCCCGGCCCTGCTGCCAGAGCGATCCCGTGGCCACGGGCTTGAGGGGATACAACCCGGTCTCGGCAATGGTGCGGTCGCCAAGGGTGACCCGGACCTTGCCGAGCTCGGTGGTGGGGGTCAGCGGCGCCATCAATTGCACGGGGAGGGTGAAGGTTGGCTTGACCTGGCCGGCGGTGCCCCGGGGCACGGTGACCCAGACGTTGCGCCGGACCCCGACATCCACCAGTTCCGTTTCACCCTTCCACACGCGGGCCTCGCTGAGCGCCTTGCCGGCGGACAGCAGCAGTTTCGTCTCGTAGAAACGGTAGCCGTAGTTGAGCAGGGTCTGGGATTCGCGCTCCCGGGCAGTGGGGCTGTCGGTGCCGAGCACCACTGCCACCAGGCGCATGTCATCCCGGAGTGCCGACGACACCAGGCAGTAGCCCGCCGTATCCGTGAAGCCCGTCTTCATCCCGTCCACGGTCGAGTCGCGCCAGAGCAGGCCGTTGCGGTTGCTCTGGGTGATGCCGTTCCAGGTGAACTCCTTCTGGGAGTACCAGCGGTAGTACTCGGGGAATTCGCGGATGATGGCGTTCGCCAGCTTGAGGATGTCCGTGGCGGTGGTGTAGTGCTCGGGGTCGGGCAGTCCCGTGGCATTCCGGTAGCTGGTGCTGGCCATCCCCAGTTCCTTCGCGTACTGGTTCATCAGGTCAGCAAAGGCCGATTCGCTGCCGGACACGTGTTCGGCAAGCGCCACACTCGCGTCGTTGCCCGACTGGATGATCATTCCCTGCAGCAGCACGGACACGGGCACGCGATCGCCCAGGTCGACGAACGACCGGGAGCCGCCGGTGCGCCAGGCGGTCTCGCTGACCACCACCGGGTCCTCCAGGCCGATGCGCTTGTCCTTGATGCTGCGGAACACGGCGTAGGCGGTCATCAGCTTGGTGATGCTGGCCGGATCGAGTTTCTGGTTCTCGTTGAGGCTGGCCAGGGTCCGGCCGCTGTTGTGATCCACCAGCAGGTAGGCGCGGGCGGCCATCGCCGGCGGTGGCGGCACCTGGTTCGGATCTGCCGCGAGGGCAGCGCCGGCCAGGAAGGTGGCCAGGATCACGGCGGGGAAAAGTCGGGCAATGCGCATAAGGCTCCTGAAGGGGGTAGGTAGGAGCG
>JBEBHH010000075.1:0-8471 GCA_040080965.1 Gammaproteobacteria bacterium
TGTGTATAAGAGACAGTTCTTCTTCTGGATCGTCGTGTCGGTCGTCATGCCTGCTTCTCCAATCTAGCCCGCAGCTTGGCCACGAGCCGTCTCTGGTCGCCGCTCCTACAATGGCGCCATGGACGATTTGCCGAACGCCGCCGCCACCGGCGACGCCCAGGCCCAGTACGAACTGGCCCTCCGTCACGACAACGGCGAGGGCGAGGCCCGGGATCCCGCCGAGGCGGCCCGCTGGTACCGGCTGGCCGCGGACCAGGGGCACGCCGATGCCCAGCTGCATCTCGGCCTGATGTACGACACGGGCGACGGCGTTCCCCGGGACGAGGCGATCGCGGCCGAGTGGTACCGGCGCGCGGCGGACCAGGGCAACCCGGATGCCCGGGTGAACCTGGGCCTGATGTACCTGAACGGGACGGGTGTGGCCCGGAACGAGGCGGCGGCGCTCCGCTGCTTCCGGCTGGCCGCCAGCCAGGGCCATCCCAAAGGGCAGTTCAACCTGGGCGCACTTCTATATAACGGTGTGGCGGGGGAGCCGCCGCTCGCCGAGGTCTACCAGTGGTGGACCCTCGCGGCACTCCAGGGCCATCCGTCGGCCCAGCAGAACCTGGAGGCCGTCGCCCGCCAGCTGAGCCGGGCCCAGATGGCGGCTGCCCAGGCAGCGGTGGCCGACGCGCTGCGACACCAGGAAGTGTGACGCGGTTCACATCGGATTCCCTTACAAATCAATCGCCCTCGCGCTGGTGCAGCATTGCCAAGTGGCTGTTTTCCCGGCACTGGCACGTTCATTGCAACATCACTACTGAAGGGGTCTGTCCCCAACTTATGGAAAGCACACGGATGTTCAGCAAAACGCGCGCCGCAAGCCTTTTGGCTGCGATGACTCTCACTGTAGCCGGGCAGGCCCAGGCCTCCCTGCTGCTGGATACGTCCGTCACGAACCAGTTCAACGGCTCGACCACGACGACCAACACCGTGGGCAACGACCTGCCCAATCCGCGGCCGGCCACCCTGTACTTTGGTCAGCTGAAGGCCACTGCCAATGGTTTCGTGGACTTCTTCTATGTGGGCAACGAGGCGGCCTACACCAACACCTTCAACTGGGGTAACAACCAGTCCTACTCCACCGCCGGCAAGCCGGACGTGTTCACCTCGCCCCACAACCTGATTGGGACCATGGACGTCCTGGCGAACACCTTCCTGGACTTCGGCTTCTGCACGAACGGTGGCGACAGCGTGAACAACGCGGGGCGCTGCGCCCTGAATGACAGCGCCGCTTCGCTGCGCCGCCAGTTCAACTACGACAACAACATCGGGTACCGGAGCATCGCCTTCAGCTCCCTGTCGGCCTACGATCCCAACAACGGCAACCGGGTGTTCAACGGCAATCCCGGCGTCAGCAACCTGTGGATGGCCTTCTGGGACGACTCCGGCGCCAAGAACGACGACAACCACGACGACATGATCATCGGCATGCGCTTCCGTCCGATCGTGTCCGTGCCGGAACCGGCGACCCTCGCGGTGTTCACGCTGGGCCTGCTGGGCGCAGCCTTCGCGCTGCGCCGCCGGATGGCGCTGATCAGCAAGCGCTAGACACCAGACTCGAGCAAGGCAAGCAGCGGGGGCGCCAGTGGCGCCCCCGTTTTTTTTGCGGAGGGGCGGTCGCCGCTCCTACGGGGAGTGGCGGGCCTCCGATTCGCCCGCCGGGACGCCAGCGGGCCCGAAGCGCCGCTCGATGCAGCGCCAGCCGCCACGGGTGTCCGCCAGGAGCAGGGTCGCTGCCCGGGTGCCGAAGTCCGCCCCGGTGACAAAGGGTGTCACCCGCGCCCGGGCCACCGGTGTGTCGGCGTCCGGTTCCGCCACTGGCATGCGGCGCGCCACCAGTGCCAGAAGTTCCTCCACATCCGGCCCCGTCTCGGCCATCGGCCGCCGCAGGTAGCCGTCGAGGGCCTGCTGCAGCCAGCCGACCTTCGGCCAGGGCGCTTCCCGGGGCGAGTTCGACAGCACGGTGATCCCGGGCGTGAGCCGCCAGCGGGCGCCGAGGCTGCCCGCCGGCGTGACGAAGCCCTCCAGCCCCGCGTCCAGTGAGCCCACCAGCAGGCTGAAACCGGCGTAGTGATCTACATCGCCCTCGACGGCATCCAGGAAGGCGCCCGGGTCGGCGTCACCCGTCAGCCAGTCCCGCACCAGCGCGCCCCGGCTGCGCGGGTGATTCGCGCCCGGTGGCCGGAGCGGATTGTTGGTGACCACTGCCACGCGGCCGTGGCGGGTTACGCCCAGCCAGCTGCCACCGGCCTGCAGGTCCCGGCCGCCGAACACGTGGCTGGCCTCTGGCCACCACCCGGCGGGAACGGTGGGCCGCTGGTGGAATTCATCCCGGTTGCCCAGCAGGACGAGCGGGTAGCGGGGGTGGGCCTGCCAGGCGATGGCGACGAGACACATGGGGTCAGGAGCCGTCGAGCCAGGCCTCGATCAGCCGGAAGGCGATGGATTCGCGGGGCGGCAGTGCGACGGCGCCGGCGCGGATCTCGTCCCGCCGCAGCCAGCACGCCTCGACGAGCTCGCCGTCATTGAAGCGGATGTCGTCGGACAGGCCCTCCGCGTGGAAGCCCAGCATCATCGCGGCGGGAAATGGCCAGGGCTGGGAGCCGATGTAGGTGCAGTCGCCCACCCGGATGTTGGTTTCCTCGTGAACCTCCCGGACCACGGCATCCTCCAGGGACTCGCCCGGCTCCACGAAGCCGGCGATGGTCGAGAAGCGCCCCTCGGGCCAGGTGGCCTGGCGGCCCAGCAGGCAGCGGTCGCCCCGGTGGACCAGCACGATCACGGCAGGGTCGATGCGGGGGAAGCTTTTGTGGTCGCAGCCGGCGCCGGTACAGGCCATGACGAACCCCCCGTCGGTGGCCCGGTTCGGCGCGCCGCAGACGCCGCAGTAACGGTGGCGCTCCTGCCAGAGGATCATCGCCCGGGCGTAAGCCAGCAGCGCCGCGTCGGCCTCGCTCACTTTGCCGACGACTTCCCGCAGGCCGCGAAAGCCCGTTGCGGGGAGGGCGGGCGGCGGCTCGTCGCCCCGCAGGTCGATGGCGAACAGCGCCTGGTCGCCGCGCCGCCCGAGAAACACGGCGGCCTCATGGCCGGCGGTAGCGGGCTCGAGATCTTCACGGCGGCAGAGCACGACGCCACCGTCCCGGAGCAGGCAGCGGGATTTCCAGATCGGCACGAAGCGCGTGTCGGCCGCCGCGAAGGCCGCCGCCAGCTCCTCTGCCTGCAGCCGCAGGGGCGACAGGCGCTCCACGCCGGAGCCGGTGAAGGTGATGCGGGCACTTTCACGGGCGCTATCACGGGTCATGGGAGTCAGGTTACGCATGATCCTTGAGTTCGCAAAACGGGCACCGTTCGTAGTCGAGCGCGTAGGCGTCCTGCACGTAGGGCCCCTCGCAGAGCGCGCACCAGACCACCCGGAGTTCCCGCCGCGACACGAGGCACCGGTAGAGGTTCCAGGCCCATTCAAACGAGAGCTGGGGATCGGGGTGCAGCGCCAGGTACGCCTCGAAAGCGTCGCAGAGGCCGGCGCCCAGCCGGACCCCCGGCTCGGCGAGGGCAGGCAGCGCCCGGGTGTCCGGGTCGAGCCGCACGACGCCGGTCTGCACGAACAGGCCGGCCAGCAGGCTGGCTTCCCCCTGGCGGCGGGCCGAGCTGACGAAAGGCGCGATCTGGCTCGGGGTCTTGCCCCGCCGCCGGCGGACGGCTTCGTGGCCAGGGAAGTAGCTCGTGTAGATCTTGCGGATCCGGTCCTCGGTGAAGCCGGTGCAGAGCCGGATGGTCCCGGTGCGGGCCTCGTGCTCGATCATCCGGACGGCCAGGTCGAAACGCTCCCGCTCGCCCGAGTAACGGTTGTCAGTAGCCCGCATGTTTCCCCCGATTCCTTCCAGTTTTGGTCATTTTGGAGCAAATCCTGTCACTCGATCTGTTTATTTGTTCCATTTGGAACAATTATAGTAACCGCCGGTCGCCCCCGGGGAAGCCTCCAAATGCGCAGCAAATGGCCCGATACGCAGGTCCGGCGGGAGATCCGCGACTTCAACCGGGAGTTCCTCGAGCTGGTTTGCGCGGACACCCGGCCCGGGACCGCGTTCGGCCTCGCGCCAACCGTGCGGACCCGCCTGGCCGTGCTCGCCCCGGCCCAGCTCGACGCGATTGCCGAGACCCCCTGCCTGCTGGCGGCCTTCGTCGTGCTGCCGCCCCGGCTGGTGCCCCGGGGCGTGGCTGAACTCGGCCCCGAACCGGGACCGGTGCCCGTCGCCCAGGCGGAGGCTGCGCGCCTGTTCGCCGCCGCGTTGCTGACCTGGTTGTGGCACACGGCCCGGCAGGACCCGTTGCTCGCGGCCCTGTGCATCGGGCCGGGGCGCCTTGGCGTCGAGCAGCTGGCCAGCGCCGGATTCCGTGACCTGCAACGGGCCGCTGCGGGCGCTGCCAATTGCCTCGAGGCGCGCTTCTGCCGGCATCCCCGTCTCTGGCCGGACCTGGTGCGGGCCGCCACGCAGGCTGACCTGGAGGTGCTGACCGCGACGCGGCTCTCCGTTGTCCAGCTCACGCTCATCAGCCGGCGTTGAGGGTCGGTGAACATTGTTTCCACCGGCCCAGCAGGCACAATGCCGCGCGATGCACGCGCTCTCGGTCCAGCAGCTCACCAAGGTCTACGCCAACGGCGTCCGGGCCCTGGACGGCATCGACCTGCAGGTGGCCACCGGCGATTTCTTTGCGTTGCTGGGTCCGAACGGCGCGGGCAAGACCAGCCTGATCGGCATCGTCACTTCGCTGGTGACGAAGACCAGCGGCGACGTGCGCGTGTTCGGCCACAGCCTCGACAGCGAGGTGAACGCGGTGAAGAGCGCCATCGGCGTCGTGCCCCAGGAGCTCAACCTCAACCTGTGGGACAAGGCGATCAACATCGTCATCAACCAGGCGGGCTTCTATGGCCTCACGCGCGCCCGGGCCAGCGAGCGTGCCGAGGTGTGCCTGAAGCAGCTGCAGCTCTGGGACAAGCGCGACGAGACCGCGCGCACGCTCTCGGGCGGCATGAAGCGCCGCCTGATGATTGCCCGGGCGCTGATGCACGAGCCCCGGCTTCTGATCCTGGACGAGCCCACCGCCGGTGTGGACATCGAGATCCGCCGCTCCATGTGGGAATTCCTGCGGGAGCTGAACGCCGCGGGCACGACCATCATCCTCACCACCCACTACCTGGAAGAGGCGGAGAACCTCTGCCGGTACATCGCGATCATCGACCACGGCAGGGTCATCGAGCAGGGACCCATGACCCGCGTGCTCTCCAAGCTCCACGAGGAGGTGTTCCTGCTGACGCCGCGGGAGCCGGTGACCGTCGTTCCGGTCCTGCCAGGGTTCGAGGTGCGTCTGAACGGGCCCCAGGAGCTCGAGGTGGCGCTGCCCCGCTCGCGAAGCGTCAACGAGCTGTTCGCCGCGCTCTCCACGGCGGGCATAGAGATCCTGAGCCTGCGCAACAAGTCCAACCGCCTGGAGGAGCTGTTCCTGACCCTGACCGAGCGCAAGGGCGAGGCGGGCTTGCCTGTCCGCGGGCCCGCGGCGAAGGCGACCACCCGGTGACGGTCCGCCAGCAGGCCATCGCGCTCTCGACCCTGTGCCGGAAGGAGTATCACCGGGTCGTCCGCATCTGGGGGCAGACCATCCTGCCGCCGGTGATCAACATGGCGCTGTACTTCGTGATCTTTGGCAATCTCATCGGCCGGCGCATCGGCCAGATGGACGGCTTCGACTACAAGCAGTACATCGCCCCGGGCCTGATCATGATGGCCGTCATCACCAACGCCTATGGCAACGTCGTGTCGTCGTTCTTCTCGGCCAAGATCAACCGCCACCTGGAGGAGCTGCTGGTGGCGCCCATGTCGAACGTCACGATCGTGCTCGGTCACATGGCCGGCGGCGTGATCCGGGGCGTCCTGGTGGGCCTCGCTGTGACGGCGGTGGCGCTGTTCTTCACTCCGCTGCCCTTCACCCACCCGCTGATCACGATCTCCGTGTTCCTGATGTGCGCCGCCATCTTTTCCCTGGGCGGCATGGTCAACGGCATCATGGCGAAGAATTTCGATGACGTGTCCATCATCCCGTCCTTCGTCCTGCAGCCGCTGATCTACCTGGGTGGCGTTTTCTACTCCATCTCCCTGCTGCCCGAGGTGGCCCAGCAGGTGTCCCGCCTCAACCCCATCCTGTACCTGGTGAATGCTTTCCGGTACGGGATGCTCGGCGTCTCCGACGTGCCCATCGGCGTTGCCTACCTGATGATGACCCTGTGCCTGGCGGCGCTCTTCGGCGCCTGCGTCCTGATGCTGAACCGCGGCTACCGGATACGAGAGTAGGAGCGCCCTTGTAGTCGCGCCGGTCGGCGCTCCTACAAGGGCGCCTCGTACTCTTGAACGGCGAGGGCCAGGGTGCCCGGCCCCCCGTGGGCGCCGTAGGCAGGGCCGAGATCCGAAACCAGGATTGATTCCACGTTCGGAAAGGCCACTTCGCACGCGGTGCGCAGCGCGTCGGCCAGTTCGGGTGAGTTCGAGTGGGCGATGGCGAGGCGCAGCGGCGTCGCCCCGGACTTCAGCAGCCGGTCCTGGGTGGCCAGGCGCACCAGGGCCGACACCCGGTCGCTGCTCCGGCGCAGGATCCCCCGCACCTTCACGCCACCCCGGCCTTCGATGGCCAGCAGGAAACCCAGCGGCAGCAGCCCCGCCAGCCAGCGCCAGGGCTGGGGAATGCGCCCGCCCCGCACCGCGTAGCTCAGGTCCGGTATGGCTCCATAGGTGCGCGTGACCGACGCCGCCCGCCCGGTGGCGGCAACCACTTGGGCTGCCGACTTGCCGGCCTGGGCATGCTCGGCGGCGCAGAGCACGATGAGCCCCATGCCGACCGACACGTTCCGGCTGTCGACGATGGTCAGTTGCCCGGGCTTGCTCACCCGGCTCGCGGCCGATTGCGCCGCCTGGAGCGTGCCGCTGAGGCGGCCTGTGAGGCTCACCGCCACCACGTGCTCGAAGTGGGACGAGAGCAGCTCGAAGGCCCGGCGGAAGTCGCCGGGCGGCGGCTGGGACGTCTTGGGATGCACCGGATTGCGGGCCAGCTCGGCCCAGAAGCCGCTGGCCGACAGGCCCACCTTGTCGAGGTGGCTCTCGTTGCCGAAGGTCACCCGCAGCGGGACCATCTGGATGCCGAATTCGTCCCAGGTGGCGGCGGGCAGGTCAGCGCCCGAGTCCGCCACGATCGCCACGCGCCGCCCGTCGGCCTTCAGCGACCGCTCCTGGCGGATCATGTCGTCAGCCTTCTCGGCGGACACCTTGCCGTAGCGGCGCGCGATGGCGAAAGCCTCCGCGGGATCGTTGACGTGGACGTGGAGCCGGGCCTTGGCGCTGCCCCCGACCACGACCGTGCTGCTGCCGATGCGGGCCAGCTCGGTGCGCAGGCCGTCCCGGTCCACCTGCGGGCCAGTGACCAGGCACTCGGTGCAGAAGCGATGTTCCGGCGGTCCCACGTGGCTGTAGTCGGCAGGGCTGCGGGTGGCGGGGTCGCCGTCTTCCACGATGGGCACGGCAGGGGCGAGTCCCGGCTGCAGGGCGTCGGCCATCCCCTCGAGCAGGACGAGCAGGCCCCGGGCGCCCGCATCTTCCACGCCCGCGTCCCGCATGGACGCCAGCGTGCGGCGGGTGGTGGCGACGGCTTCCCGCGCCCGGTTCAGCAACGAGGTGAGCAGGGTCAGGAAGTCCGAGTTGGCCGGCAGCTGCCCGGGCGCGACGGCGGCGGCGATGTCGCGCATCACCGTGAGCACCGTGCCTTCGGCCGGATTCTGGATGGCGCTCCGCGCGAAGCCCTCCGCGGAAGCGAGGGCCAGCGCGAGTTCTTCCGGCCGGACGCGCTCGTGCCCGGCCAGGAACTCGCTCAGTCCCTGCAGGTACTGGGCAAAGATGGCGCCGGAATTTCCCCGCGCGCCATCCAGCGCCGCATCGGCGGCGGCGCCCAGCAGTTCCCCGGCGTGGCGGGTGTTGGTGGCCGCCAGGCGCTCCCCGACAGCGGTGAAGGTCAGCGCCAGGTTGGTGCCCGTGTCCCCGTCCGGGACCGGGTAGACGTTGATGCGGTCCAGGTGCCCGCGCTCGCCCACGAGACGCGCGATGCCCCCGAGCAGCAGCCGCTGGAAGCGGCGGCCGTCCAGGTAGGCCACGCGGAGAGGCAGGCGGGTCTTCATTTCCGGGACAGCGTGAACCGCTTGCCCTGGTGCGACAGGACGACGCCATCCAGGGTGATGCTCTCCACCGTGGGGCCTTCGGACAGCTGGGCGCCTTCCTTGTACTTCCTCGAGTTGATGACGACGAAGCGCCCCGCCGGCGCCGCGCTGTAGACGTGGAGATCCAGGTTGAGCACGGGCACGTTCAGCGCGCCGGACCCCATCAGCTGCT
>JBEBHH010000097.1:0-2204 GCA_040080965.1 Gammaproteobacteria bacterium
GGCTTGGGGTGTTGGCTGCTGTGATGTCTCAGGTGACCGTTGCAGTGTGTCCTCGCGGGAAGTAAGTGCAGCAACCGTGCCAGGCCGGAGCCGATGTCCCCGCGATTTGACAGAAGCGGCCAGACCCCCGGCTTTCCGTGACCCAGGTCTCGCATTCGGCGGTTTCGGGACCGGGACCAGTGGCCTGCGCCGGCCGGCGCGCGGCCGGGAATTCAGTGCTTTGTATAGGCGGGCGACAGGTCGGGCGGTAGCGGACTGATAACGAGGTCACGCTGCCTGGGGCGGGTGCAGGGAAAACAGCCACTTGCGTGCAAGGCCCCGGCTGTAAAGGCCGCCGACTGGCGGCGGGACCGCTAGGCGTTCAGGTCCGGGATCATCGCGCTCTCGAGGCGCGTGATGATGTCCTTGAGGCGCAGCTTCTCTTTCTTCAGGCGGCGGACGCGCAGCTGGTCCGCGTCCAGGTCCCTGGCCAGCGCCGCGATGGCCACGTCCAGGTCGCGATGCGCCACCCGCAGCTCCTTCAGGCGCTGCAGCTTGCCGAACACGTCCGTGTTGACGTTGTCGTTCATGGGCCGGCGAGGATACCAGTCGCGCGTGTCACTGGCCCACCAGCGCGAGCCAGTCCCGCCCGGGATCGCCCCGGGCGACGAAGAAGGGATTCAGGATTTCCGGCCGCGTGTTGTAGCGGAGCGCCCGGCCCTCCAGATCCACGACGGCGCCCCCGGCCGCCTCCAGCACGGCCTGGGCCGCCGCCGTGTCCCACTCGGAGGTGGGCCCGAGACGGGGGTAGAAGTCGGCCTCGCCTTCCGCCACCAGGCAAAACTTCAGCGAGCTGCCCATCGAAACCAGGGTGTGCTCACCGAGCCGCGCGAGGATGCCGTCGAGGCTTGAATCCCGGTGGGAACGGCTGCCGGCTACCCGCACCGGCGGCATTGCCGGCGCCCGCACCCGGATCGGCCGGCCCGGCCCGCCGGCGTCGGCCCGGAAGGCCCTGCCGTCGACCATGCCGCCTGGCCCTGCCACGCCGTAGTAGTCCCGGTCCAGCACCGGCGCATGGACAACCCCGAGCACGGGAGAGTGGCCGCTCACCAGGGCGATGTTCACCGTGAACTCGCCGTTCCGCTTGATGAACTCCTTGGTGCCGTCCAGCGGGTCCACCAGCCAGAACCCGGACCACCCGCGCCGCGTGTCCCAGTCCACGCCTGCCGATTCCTCGGACCAGAGCGGAATGCCGGGCGCGAGGCGGGCCAGGCCCGCGGCAATCACCTCGTGGGCAGCCCGGTCGGCCGCCGTCAGCGGCGACTGGTCGGCCTTCGTCTCCACAACCTGATCGGCGCCGGCGTAGATCCGGAGGATCGCGCGGCCCGCGGCCCTGGCCACGTCGAGCACGCCGGGCAGCAGCCTGTCTGGATTGGTGTGCATGGCGGCGTGGGTACCTTCAATAACTTCGAGGGCAACAGGTGTGATGGCGAAAGCTACAATGCCGGGCAATGCGTGACTGGCAGAAATTCGACACGATCCTGCTCGACATGGACGGGACGATCCTCGATCTCGCCTATGACAACTATTTCTGGCAGGAGCTGGTGCCCCGCTTCCTGGCCCGGGAGCGCAAGGCCGACCTGGCGGAAGTCAGGACGGAACTCTTCGCGCATTTTGCCCGCAAGCAGGGCAGTCTCGACTGGTACTGCCTGGATTACTGGACCGACGCGCTGTCCCTGGACCTCCGGGCGCTGAAGAGTGCCAGCAGCCACCGGGTGCGTTACCTGCCCGGCGCGGTGGAGTTCCTGCGCAGGCTGCAGGCCACCGGCAAGCCCGTTGCCCTGGTGACCAACGCCCACGCCCACACGCTGGAGATCAAGAAGGGCGTGGCCGGCCTCGGCCGCTGGATTGAAACCTTCGTCACGTCCCACGAATTCGGGGCTCCCAAGGAATCGGCCGTGTTCTGGCAGGGCGCCCGGGAGCGCCTGGGCTTCGACCCCGGCACCACGCTGTTCATCGACGACAGCCTGCCGGTGCTCGATGCGGCCGCCGCCAGCGGCATCGGCGGCGTGCTCGCCGTGACCCGGCCCGACACACGGCAGCCGGCGCGGGTCGTGGACCGGCATCAGTCCGTGACGGGCTTGTCCGAGCTGGTGTAGGAGCGAAAAAGGGGACAGATTTATTTTCCCCATTTTCGGGGAAAATAAATCTGTCCCCTTTTTCGC
>JBEBHH010000011.1:0-84494 GCA_040080965.1 Gammaproteobacteria bacterium
GGTCGATCTTCTCGTTGGTGGCGTCGCAGCAGGACTGGGACTGGTTGGCAGCGTTCAGTGCCTGGTTGGCCGTGCTCTGGGCACCGGAAGCCGTCTGCTTGGCCTCGGAAGCAGCAGCGCTGGCGGCATCAGCAGCCGACTTGGCGGCCGATGCATCGGCAGCTACGCGGTCCACACGGGCGGAAAGTTCGTCCAGCTTGGTCGTGGAGGCGCAGCCGGAAGCGATCACCATCGCGAGGGCGACGGCGCTTCCCTGAAGAGCGGTTCTGATTTTCATAGCTAAAGTTCCTCAACAGCAGATTTAAGGTAAACAACACACCCGGAGAATTTGGTCGCCGAGAATTACAAGAAACCGCCTCGGGGCGGTGTTCTTCCGAAAATGATGAACGAATAAAGGTTAAATCGCAATCTGGAAGTGGCTTGGCGCTTGGGTTTCAGCCCGACATGGCCGTTTCTGGCGGAGGTCCCGGGGCGTGCCGGGCACCCATTTTGTTTTCCATAAATTGAGGGTGTCGGCCGGCGGGTGACGAGCGGCCGACCTGCGGGTTCCGACCGGACTTGCGGCTGGCCGGGATCTGTATATACACTCAGTCCTGTACGCATATACAGGATTGGAAAGAGCATGTCCCCCAGCGCCGATCTCACCCCCCGCCAGGCAGAAATTCTCGATTTTATTCAGAGGTTTATTGCGGAAACCGGGATGCCTCCCACCCGGGCTGACATGGCCCGGGAACTGGGTTTCCGGTCGGCCAATGCCGCTGAAGAACACCTGCGGACACTGCAACGGAAGGGGGTCATCGAACTCCTGCCCGGCACGTCCCGCGGCATCCGGCTGCTGGATGCATCCCATACCATTTCGGGCGACTCAGCCAATGATGAAGAGGGCCTGCCGCTCGTCGGCCGGGTCGCCGCCGGTCAGCCCATTCTGGCGGCCGAACACATCGAGGCCCGTTACCGTCTCGATCTCGCGCTGTTCAATCCGCGCCCCCACTACCTGCTCCGCGTCCAGGGCATGAGCATGCGGGATGCCGGCATCCTCGATGGTGACCTGGTGGCGGTGCGTCGTCAGCCCGACGTTCGCAACGGCCAGATCGTGGTGGCGCGCCTGGAAGAGGAGGTGACCGTCAAGCGTTATCGCCAGACCGGCACCACCGTCACGCTGCTGCCACAGAACCCGGACTACCAGCCGATCAAGGTCGACCTGAAGGCCGAGCATCTGGTCATTGAGGGCGTCGTCGTGGGCGTCATCCGCAACGGCATGGCCACCGCCGCGTGATTTCCCGTCACTGCACTGCTCGTGATTCCTTCCGTGATTCCATCGTCGTTGTCCCCGCCGCTCCTGTTACGGATACCGACCGGATTCCCCGCGCTCGATGCGCTCCTTGGCGGTGGCTGGCCCACCGGCATGCTGACGGAATTGCTGGTGTCCAGGCAGGGCAGCGGCGAACTCGGACTGCTGAGCCCGGCCCTGGCACGGCTGACCACCACCGGTACACCGGTCCCTGACGCCACCAGTCCGAACGCCCCTGCCCGAAACGCTCCTGCCCGAAACGCTACGGCTCCACATGCTGCTGCCCGGTGGGTGATGCTCATCGCTCCACCCTGGATTCCCTATGCCCCCGGACTCTACTGGCAGGGCCTGGCCCTCGACCGTGTACTGACGCTCCGGGTCCGGCAGCCGCCGGAAGTTTTTTGGGCCATGGATGAGACATTGCGTTCCGGGGCCTGTGCCGGCGTTATCGCGTGGGCCGGCACGGCAGCCATCCAGGGCGCAGCACGTTCACTGCTGCAGCGATTGCACCTCCTGGCTGGCAAGCAGCAGGCCTGGGCGGTCCTGATCCGTGCAGCGCGGTTTCGCCGGGAGCGATCTCCCGCCCGCCTGCGCCTGGAGATCCGGTCGCCATCCCCGGCCACGCTGCAGGTGGAGATCTTCAGGAACGGCTGGCGCGGTGCGGGGGCGGTCACCATCGAACGGCGCTTCTAGTCACCAACTCAACCGGAGCCACCACCAAAGAAGTGGCGCATTTGTTTCATGGCACGTTTCCCGAACGAGCACGCCCGTATCAGGTCCGGCGCAGCATTGCCCGGCCAGGCGGCGGAGCATGCGATCCCCCAGGCCAGGCTCGCCGCCTCGCTGCCGGGGCCCATGCCTGCCCAACTCTGGCTTTGCCTGTATTTGCCGCAGCTGCCCCTGGAGGCCGGGGCGGGCAGGGCGCGGAGCAGTCAACCGCTCGCCATCTGCTCGGAGGAGGGCCGCCGCACTCTCATCGTCACTGCGAATGAGCTCGCGAGTGACCGGGGCGTGCGCCCGGGCATGCCCGTCAGTTCCGCACTGGCGCTGGTGCCTGGACTGGTCCTCGAGGCGCGTTCTCCGGCGCTCGAGACGGCGGCACTGTCGCGGCTGGCCCGCTGGGCCTGCCGCTTCACGCCGGCCGTCACCATCAGTCCGGATGGTGCCCTGCTGCTCGAGGTGCAGGGCAGCCTGCGCCTGTTCAACGGCCTTGAAGCGCTGCAGGCGGTCGTGGCCAGGGATCTGCGGACCCGGGGCCATGAGGTGCGCATTGCCTGTGCCCCCACGGCCCGTGCAGCCTTGTGGCTGGCGAGGGCCGGGGTCGGGCAACCGGTCCGGTTTGCTTCCGGGGCCAGCGGCGTGGAGTTACGCCAGCTGCTTGCCAGCCTTCCTGTGAGCCAGCTGGGCTGGCCGGCGCGCACCGTCCGGACGCTGCTGCAGATGGGGCTCGTGACGGTGGGTGACTGCCTCCGCCTGCCCCGCGAAGGCTTCGCCCGGCGGCTGGGTCCCCAGCGCCTTCGCGAACTGGACCAGGCCCTCGGCCGGAGCCCCGAGCCGCAGCGGCCGTACACGCCGCCCTCCCGTTTCCAGTCCCGGCTCGAACTCCCGGCGGAAACCACTGATGCCGCGCTGTTGCTCGCAGGGTTTCAGCAACTCTTCCGGGACCTGAAGCAGGTGCTCGAGTCCCGCCAGGCCAGCGTCCGCCTGGTGTGGTGCCGGCTGGCGCACTCCGATGGTCCCGAGACCCGCCTGTGCCTCCGCCTGCGTCAGCCGGCAAACCACCCCGCAGGCCATTTGTCCGGGCTCCTGCGCCTGCGGCTCGAGGCGCTGGCCCTGCCCGGCCCGGTCAACGGCCTGGCTGTGCAGGCCGATCTGGAACCCGGGCAGTCACCCGCCGGCACGGACCTGTTCGGCCAGAGCCTGCGGCCGGACGACGGGCTGCAGGCCTTGCTTGAACGCCTCCGTGCGCGACTGGGCGGGCAGGCGGTGCAGGGTCTCGCGTTGCGCGCGGAGCACCGGCCGGAGCATGCCTGGCGGACGGTGGCAGACCCTCTTGCGGCATCCGGGACCAGCGACCGGTTGATGGCTGCCCGTTCCCGGCCCGTCTGGCTGTTATCGACGCCGGAGCAGCTCGCACTGAGTGCCGGGCGGCCCGGGTGGCACGGGCTGCTACTTCTCGAGCACGGCCCCGAACGCATCGAAAGCGGCTGGTGGGATGGCGGGGACGTCCGCAGGGATTACTACCGGGCCAGCAATCCCCGCGGTGCAACGCTCTGGGTGTACCAGGACCTGCGCAGCCAGGACTGGTATCTGCACGGTGTCTTCGGGTGACGCGTTACGCCGAGCTCCATTGCATCAGCAACTTCACGTTCCTGCGGGGCGCTTCCCACCCTGCCGAGCTGGTGGAGCGGGCGGCGGCACTGGGCTACACCGCCCTGGCGCTGACCGACGAATGTTCCGTGGCAGGCATCGTTCGCGCGCACGTGGCGGCGCGCGGTCATGCCGTGAAGCTGCTCATTGGCAGCGAATTCAGCATTGCAGACGGTTTGCGGCTGGTCGTGCTCGCTGCCGACCGGGAAGGTTACGCGGCGCTCTGCGGCCTGATCACCCGTGGACGACGCGCGGCCGACAAGGGCTCCTATTGCCTGGTGCGCGCGGACTTCGAGCAGCTGCCGGCCGGGTGCCTGGTGCTCTGGCTCCCGCCGGAGATGCCCGGAGCGGCCGACGCTGCCTGGCTGCGCGCACATTTCGCCGGACGGGTCTGGCTTGGCGTGGAGCTGCACGCGGACGGGGACGAGCCGGGACGCTGCGCCCGGCTGCTGGCGTTTGCCGACGCCAATGGCATTCCACCGGTCGCCGCGGGCGACGTGCACATGCACGTGCGCGGCCGCCGGGCGGTGCAGGACACCCTGGCGGCGATCCGCCGCCGGTTGCCACTGGGTTCCGGCGCCGCCGGCCTGCATCCCAACGGCGAGCGTCACCTGCGCAGCCTCGCCGACCTGCAGCGCATCTATCCCGCCCGGCTGCTCGAGGCCACGCTGGAGATTGCCGGCCGGCTGGATTTCTCCCTGGACGAGCTGCGCTACCAGTACCCCCACGAGCTGGTGCCGTCCGGCCATTCGCCCAACAGCTGGCTGCGCCACCGCACGCTGCAGGGATTGCAGGAGCGCTGGCCGGCTGGCACATCGGCCGACATCCGGTCGCTGGTGGAGCACGAGCTCGAACTGATCGGCGAGCTGCGTTACGAAGCCTATTTCCTGACGGTGGACGACATTGTCCGGTTTGCCAGGAGCCGGGGCATCCTCTGCCAGGGCCGCGGTTCGGCGGCCAATTCGGCCGTGTGCTTCTGCCTGGGGATCACCGAGGTGGATCCGGCCCACATGTCTTTGCTCTTCGAGCGCTTCATCTCCCGGGAGCGCAACGAGCCGCCCGATATCGACGTGGATTTCGAGCACGAACGCCGCGAGGAGGTGATCCAGTACATCTACCAGCGCTATGGCAGGGACCGGGCCGCGCTGACGGCCACTGTCATTACCTATTGCCCGCGCAGCGCCATCCGCGACGTGGGTCGTGCGCTGGGCCTGTCCGAGGCCCAGCTCGGCCGGGTGGTGCGCAACCTGCAGTGGTGGGACGGCCAGGCCGTTGCGCCGGAGCGCATCCGGGAGGCGGGCTTCGATCCGGGCAGTCCGCTGATGCGCCGGCTGGCGCTCCTGGCCGGCCAGCTGATCGGCTTTCCGCGGCATCTCTCCCAGCACGTCGGGGGCTTCGTGATCGCCGAGGAGCCGCTCTGGCGGCTGGTGCCCATCGAGAACGCGTCCATGGCGGACCGGACCGTCATCCAGTGGGACAAGGATGACCTCGATGAGATGGGGCTGCTCAAGGTGGACGTGCTCGGGCTCGGCATGCTGTCGGCCATTCGCCGCAGCTTTGCACTGCTCCGGGAGCACAAGGGGCGGGACTTTTCCCTGTGCACGGTGCCGGCTGAAGATCCACTGGTGTACGAGATGATCTGCCGGGGCGACACCACAGGCGTTTTCCAGATCGAGTCCCGGGCGCAGATGGCCATGCTGCCCAGGCTCAGGCCCCGCTGCTACTACGACCTGGTGATCGAGGTGGCCATTGTCCGGCCCGGCCCCATCCAGGGCGACATGGTCCATCCCTATCTGCGCCGCCGGAGCGGGGAGGAGCCCGTCACCTATCCCAGTCCGGAAGTGCGCCAGGTGCTGAAACGTACGCTCGGTGTGCCCATCTTCCAGGAGCAGGTCATGCAGCTCGCCGTCGTGGCTGCGGGGTTCTCGCCCGGCGAGGCTGACCAGCTGCGCCGGGCGATGGCCGCGTGGCGCCGGCGGGGCGGCCTGGGCCACTTCGAGGAGCGGCTGATCTCGGGCATGCGGGCCCGCAACTATTCCGCGGAATTCGCCCGCCAGATCTTCAACCAGATATGCGGCTTCGGTGAGTACGGTTTCCCGGAGTCCCATGCCGCCAGCTTTGCGCTGCTGGTCTACGTCTCCGCCTGGCTGAAGCACCACGAGCCCGCGGCATTCACCTGCGCCTTGCTGAACAGCCAGCCGATGGGCTTCTACGCGCCTTCCCAGCTTGTCCAGAGCGCCCGCAGGGCGGGTGTCGAGGTGCGCCCCGCAGAGATCAATCACAGCGACTGGGACTGCAGCCTCGAAGCCACGGCGGAGGGCGGCCATGCGCTCCGGCTCGGCTTGCGGCTGGCCGGCGGGCTCGGCAAGGAGGCGGGCCTCCAGGTAGTCCATTGCCGTGGCGGACGGGACTATCGCAGCGTCCAGGACCTGGCGGTGCGCACCGGCCTGGGCCGGCACGAGCTGGCCGCTCTCGCCGCGTCGGGCGCCCTGGCCGGCATCGCCGGCCATCGCCACCGGGCGCACTGGGCCGTGGCGGGCGCCGAGCCGCCGCTACCCGTGTTTCCGGAACTGCAGATCGCGGAGGGCATACCGCTGCTCAGCGCGCCGACCGAGGGCCAGGACATCGCTGCGGACTACCGGAGCCTGGGCCTCACGCTCGGCCGGCATCCCCTGGCGCTCCTGCGTGCACGCCTGCGGCGCCACGGCATCAGCCCGGCCATGGATCTCCAGGAGGCCCGGGATGAGGCCCGGGTGCATGTGGCCGGCATCGTCACCACCCGGCAACGGCCCGCCAGTGCGGCAGGGGTCACCTTCGTGACCCTGGAGGATGAAACCGGCTGCATCAACCTGATCGTCTGGCCGCAGCTGGCGGAGCGTCAGCGCCGGGTGTTGCTGGAGTCGCGCCTGATGGGCGTCCGGGGGCAGGTGCAGCGGCAGGGGGATGTCCTGCACGTGGTGGCAATGCGCCTCGAGGACCACACCGCGCTGCTCGGCGAGCTGCCCTCGCGTAGCCGGGACTTTTCCTAGTCCTCGACCAGGAAGTCCTCGAAGTCCTCCAGGTCCCGGGCGATGCGCTTGCGTTCCAGGAAGTCATCCAGCTTCCGGCGCGCGCATTGCATGTCTGGCGCCTTGCCATGCCGGGATTCCGCCTCGAGCTCCGCAATGAGGCTCTCGACGTTGATCTCGATGGATTGCTCACCGACATTGTCGGTAACGGCCACCTCGGCCTCGAGTCCTTCGTCGACTGCTTCCTCCACCCCGGCCTCCGGACCGTCGAGATCTTCGATCGCCTCCGCGAACTCGGGAGGTGGTTCCGGCGGGCGAATCCTCTCGGCCCTGACGAGTACCGCAGACTTGCGACCCATTGATCAATCCTTATGTTCAAAGCGCAACGCCGACGCGGTTTTTATAATCACCTCACCCGGGGATGACAATCCTCATTTCATGAATTCGTGAACTGATTCCGGTGCCAGTGCACAGGGCACGGACCGGCCGCGAAGCGGTCAGCCAACCAGCTGATTCAGTTCGAAGATCGGCAGCAGAATCGCCAGCACGATGACCAGCACGATGATGCCCATCGTCACGATCAACGCCGGCTCCAGGATGCCGAGCAGGGCGGCGATCAGCCCGTCCATCTCCCGCTCCTGGTTGGTCGCGGCGCGGGTCAGCATGGTTTCCAGCTCGCCGCTGGCCTCGCCACTGGAGATCAGGTGCACGCAGAGCGGAGGGAAATAGCCGCCGACGGCGAGCGACTTGCCGATCGGCGCGCCTTCACGAACCCGCGTGGCCGCAGCCTCGACGGCCTCGCGCATGGGCACGTTGGTAACGACTTCGGCGGAGATGCGCAGTGCTTCGAGCACCGGCACACCGCTGCCAGTGAGGATACTGAGGGTGCGGGTGAAGCGCGCGGTGTTCGACCCCCGGACGAGCTTCGCCACCAGCGGGATCCGCAGGAGCAGTGCGTCACGCCAGCGGCGCGGTCCCGGCCGGCGCAAGGCGCGCCGGGCGGCGAACGCCGCCGCGACCAGGGCGACCACCAGGAACACGCCGTAGTCCCGCATGAAGTTGCTGAGCGCAATCAGGAACTGCGTAAGGCCCGGCAGCTCGCGGCCGGTGTTCGAGAACACGCCCACGACCTTCGGGACGACATACACGAGCATGCCGCTGACGATCATCAGCGCCAGCGCAGTCAAGACCACGGGGTAGATCATCGCGTGCTGGATCTTCTGCCGGAGGACCTGGCGGCCCTCCGTGTAGTCCGCCAGCCGTTCCAGGACGGCGTCGAGATGCCCGGACTGCTCGCCGGCCGACACGGTGGCGCGGTAGATCTCGGGAAAGGCCTTGGGGAAGTCCGCAAAGCCGTCGGCCAGGGTATGACCCTCCATGACCTTGGATCGCACGCCGATGAGGACGCTCTTCACGCGTGTCGACTCGGTTTGCTCGGACACGGCCAGCAATGCCTCCTCGAGGGGCAGGGAGGACTGCACCAGCGTCGCCAGCTGCCGGGTGACGAGCGCGAGGTCGTTGGCGGACATGGTGGGCCGCAGCGTGAAGGACTGCTGGCGCGAAGCTTCGCGCTCGGCGATCTCGGTGACGGTGAGGGGCAGCAACTGGCGCTCGCGGAGCAGTTGCCGCACCTGGCGGGCGGTGTCGCCCTCGAGGATGCCCTTGCGTTCCTTCCCGCCGGCATCAACGGCGGTGTATTCGAATGCCCCCATCAGTCGGCACGGGTGACGCGCAGGACCTCTTCGAGGGTCGTGACGCCTTCCAGTGCCTTCTTGAGGCCGTCGTCCCGAATGCTCGGGCTGCGCGTGCGCGCGTAGCGCTCGAGTTCATGCTCGGCCGCGCCATCGTGAATCATCGTGCGGAACTCGTCGTCGATGGTCACGAGCTCATAGATGCCGGTGCGCCCCCGGTAGCCGGCGCCGCCTGCCTGCATGGCGGCCTCGTCGGGGTGATACAGCGGCGGCGGGTGGGCTGGATCGATGCCGAGCGTCTTGCACTCGTACTCCCGGGCCGTGTACGCCACCTTCGTGACGGGGTCGATGACCCGCACCAGTCGCTGGGCCAGCACGCCGATGAGGCTGGATGACAGCAGGAATGGTTCCACGCCCATGTCCCTCAGGCGCGTGACGGCGCCGACGGCCGTGTTCGTATGGAGCGTGGACAGCACGAGGTGGCCGGTGAGACTCGCCTGGACGGCAATCTCCGCCGTTTCCAGGTCGCGGATCTCGCCCACCATCACCACGTCCGGATCCTGGCGGAGGATGGCGCGCAGACCCCGGGCGAAGGTCATGTCGGCCTTCGTATTCACCTGTGACTGGCCGATGCCATCGATGTAGTACTCGATGGGATCCTCCACCGTCATGATGTTGCGGGTGTTGTCGTTGATGCGCTCGAGCGCCGCGTAGAGGGTGGTCGTCTTGCCCGACCCGGTTGGCCCCGTGACGAGGATGATCCCGTGTGGCTTGTGGATGAGTTCGTCGATCACGCCCCGGGTGGCCGCGTCCATGCCGAGCCCTTCCAGCTCGAGGCGGCCGGCGTGCTTGTCGAGGAGCCGGAGCACCACGCGCTCGCCGTGGCCCGAGGGCATCGTCGAGACCCGTACGTCGACGGCCCGGCCGGCGATGCGCAGTGAAAACCGGCCGTCCTGGGGCAGCCGCTTCTCCGCGATGTCGAGCTTCGACATGACCTTGATGCGCGATACGACCAGCGGCGCCACCGCCCTGCGTGACTGGAGCACTTCCCTCAGCACGCCGTCCACCCGGAACCGCACCACGAGGCGATTCTCGAAGGGCTCGATGTGGATGTCCGAGGCGTTGTCCTTGACTGCCGAGGTGAGGAGGGCGTTGATGAGCCGGATGATGGGCGCATCGTCGTCGCTCTCGAGAAGATCCGAGGGCTCGGGCAGTTCCTGGGCCACCCGGAACAGGTCGGTGTCCTCGCCCAGGCCATCCACCATCTGCATGGTGGTGTTGGACTCGCGCTCGTAGGTCTGCTGCAGCTGGCGGTCGAACTCCGCCGGCGGCACGACCTGCATCCGCATAGCGCCGTCGACGAAGCGGCGCACCTCGGAGATGGCCGCCAGTTTCGCGTCCGACCGGACGATGGTCAGGGGCCGCCCGTCGAGGAGGCCATTGATCAGGACGCCGTGGCGCTTGGCGAAGGCGAACGGCAGGACGAAGCGGCGGACTTCCGGCGGCAGCTGTGCCGCGGCTTCAGGCATGCGCTCGGCCCGCCGGGCCTCCCCGATATTGTCGAGAAACCCGGTGGTTGCCTCGTTCACGGGGGTGCCTGCGGTTTGTCGCGAAGGTCGATGACCGGCGGTTCCGGCGACGTTGAGCCCGGCGCGGCCTGGGACTGCCCTGCCGGGGCTCCCGCCGGTGACGCCTGCTCCAGTGCCGGCAGCGTGGACCGGTCGGTGAGGGGCATCAGGCGCGGGCGCTTCGGCTTGATGCCGAGCTGCTCGTCACGGATGTAGTTGTACTTGGCATTGGTCTCGAAAGCCGCCTGCACGTTGTCCCGCAGGATCGTCGGCTTGATGAAGACCATCAGGTTGGTCTTCTGCTTGCTGGTGGTGTCGGACCTGAAGAGCCAGCCAATCAGCGGGATTCTCCCGAGGATCGGGACGCGTTGCTGGCGCTCCGTGATCTGGTCCTGGATCAGGCCGCCGAGGACCAGCGTACCGCCGTCCTCGACGATGACCGAGGTGTTGATCGAGCGGTTCGAGGTGATCAGGTCCACGGCCTGCGCGCTGGGCAGCAGCTGGGAGATCTCCTGTTCGACCTTGAGACGGACGGCATCGCCTTCGTTGATCTGTGGCGTGATCTTGAGCGTCAGGCCCACCTGCTCCCGCTGGATCGTCTGGAACGGATTGACGGAGGAGCTGCCGCCCGACGCACCCGTGTCGGTGTACTGGCCCGTGACGAAAGGCACTTCCTGGCCGACCTGGATCTCTGCTTCCTCGTTGTCCAGGGTGACCAGGACCGGCGTGCCTATGATGTTGGAACTGCCGTCCGACTCCAGCGCTTCGATCAGTGCGACGAAGCTCAGGCCGGAATCGCTCAGCTTGCCGATGCCCATCGTCAGGCCGTTTCCAATCAGCTGTCCCACGTTGGCCGTCGAGCCTGTGTCGGTGCCAGTGCCGGAGCCGGACCCCAGAATGGCACCGGCAAGGCCCGTGACGCCCGTGGTGTTGTCAAACTTGGTCAGGCCGGCTGCATTGTCGAGGTCCGCGTCGCCGACGGCCCAGGTGACGCCCAGTTCGGACGCCTTGTCGGAGGACACCTCGACCAGGATGGCCTCAACCAGCACCTGCGCCCGGCGGATGTCCAGCTTGTCGATGACCGCCATCATCGATTTCATGGTTTTCGGCGGCGCCGTGATGATGAGGGCGTTGGTGGATTCATCAGCCCAGATGCTGACGTCGCCGCGCTGCGCGGGCGGCGCCGCATCCTTGGTGGCGGCTGCCTGGGGGCCGCTGCCCGAATACTGGCTCTGCAGCTTGGTGGCGAGGTCAACGGCATCGGTGTAGCGGAGGTAGCGCACCTGCGTGTCCCCGCCTTCCTCGAGCGGCGTATCCAGATGGGTGATCAGTGCGCGGTAGCGCAGGCGGTCGGTCTTGTCGCCAGTCACGAGGACGCTGTTGGTCCGTTCGTCGGCGACCACGGTGACCCGCGGGCCACCACCGCCCTCGGCCTGCTGGGCGCCCTGGTTCAGCGCGCCGACGATCTTGACGATCTCGGACGCGGATGCATGTTCGAGCCGGATGACCTCGTAGTCCTGGTCCGCGGCCTGGTCGATCCGCGCCACGATCTTCATCATCCGGTCCACGTTGGACGCCCGGTCGCTGATGATGAGGAGATTGGACGGGGGATGGGCCGCCAGATGCCCGTACTGGGGAATCAGCGGCCGCAGGATCGGCACCAGCTGGGCCGCCGCCACGTTCTGCACGCTGATCACCCGGGTAACAATGTCGTCGGGCCGCCCGCCGCCCGGTTCGCCTTCCGCGCCGGGAACCTGGCGTGCGTTGGCATCCGGCAGGATCTTCACGACGTCGCCGGCGGGGACGGCCACGAATCCGTACACGGAAAGTATGGAGAGAAAGGCCTCGTAGAAGGCGTCCGGACTCATCGGCGCCGCGGAAAGCATGGTGACCTGCGCCTTGACGCGGGGATCGAGGATGAAGTTCTTGCCCGTTACCTCGCCGACGGCCTCGATGACCTGCCGGATGTCCGCGTCCTTGTAGTTTGGCGTGATGGTCGCCTGCTGGGCGCGCAGGCCCGGGACGGGCCACGCGGCCAGCGCCACGACCACGAGGCCGAGGCAGATGCTGGCCAGCCACCTGGGGCTGGCCCGGGAAGTCAGGTTGCCTGTTTGGATCACTGCGTCGCTCCGACGGCGTTGACTTGGGTCATGTTGAGCGACAGCACCTGGGGCTGCCCATCGCGCTCGACGGTGACTGTGACCTGGGGCGCGTCGCCCAGGCTCCGAAACACTTCCATCCCCTGCGCGGGATTATTCAACGCGATACCGTTGATTTCCGTGACGAGGTCGCCAGCGCGCAGGCCAAGGGACGCGAACTGCTGCCGGTTGGGTCCGGGGTAGATACGGTAGCCCTTCAGCTGCCCGTTTGGCATGAAGGGTTGCGGGCGGACCACCTCGAGGAACCCCGCGGCATTCTGGGTCACGAGCTCCTGGACATTCTGCTGGGCGGGAGCGCCTGCCGGGCGCGGCGGGGAGGGACTGAAGGCGCTGGGCGCTCCGCCGCCCTGGCCTTCGCGCGGCAGGCGCAGCACTTCCAGCTGGCCCGCGCGGGCCAGGATCACCCGGTCGGCCTGGATCTGCTGCACGGTGGCGCCGCCGGGCAGCGTCGCGTTCACGAAGTAGACCTGCTCCTTGCCGCCGCCATCCGCGATGATCGCGTGGGCAAAGCGCGGATCGTCGGCTGCTATGGCGGCCCGGAGCTGCAGCGACAGGCTGGTGTCGGGGGCGTTAAGTGCCGCGTCGCCCGTGAGCGGTGGCGGCTCCGTGGAAACGTCCCCAAAGAGGTGGGCCGCTGCAATTGTCGCGTAGTCCGCCGGCCCGGCGATTGCCGGGCCTGACTGGGCCACTCGCTGGGGCGGCTGCCACGGCGCGCGGGGTCCGTCGGGATAAACGCTCCAGAAGAGCCTGGCAATGTAGTAGCCAATCAGGATCACGGCCCCAATGGACACGGCCATGGGCAGATGCTCGTTGGCGCGAGCAACCACCAGCGTCGGCGTCGGTCCGCCGAAACGGGAGACGAGATCCTGAATGTTCACAGAAACCCAAGAAACTTAAGGGGATTTAGCATAATCAGGTACCGGGAAGCGAGCAACCTCAGTTTCCCTCACCCGGACCGGCTTACACCCGGAATTAGAGCCCTCATGGTCCCGCCGAACCGTGAACCGCTCCACACACCGCAGCAGAGTGTCGCCCCGGTCGAATTAACGCAGCGTGACCGGCGTATTTCGCAGCGCGGAATCCAGTCCACTGCCTTGAATCGAATCAGTTACTATCGTTTCGCATTCAAGGTTTCCAGCAGAACTGACGAAGTAAGTAATGGACGAGCGGCGTTTGATGGGCAGCGACAACGACAAGGACCTTACCCGCCGGATGGACGATGGCCGGGGACTTGCAGTCGAGGAGTCCCGCCCCCAAGTCAAACGTCCGCCGTTGTATCGTGTGGTCCTGCTCAACGACGACTACACGCCGATGGAGTTCGTTGTCGAAGTGCTGGAGCTGATTTTCGCCATGGACAGGCAAAAGGCCACCCGCGTCATGCTGGAAGTTCACACCCGGGGCAAGGGCGTCTGCGGCGTATTTACCTATGAAATCGCCGAAACGAAGGTTGCCCAGGTCGGCGCCTACGCCCAGCAGCACCAGCATCCGCTACTTTGCACGCTTGAGGAAACCTGACAGCCATGTTGAGCAGTGAACTCGAGTTCTGCCTGAACGAGGCCTTCCAGCAGGCCCGTGGCAAGCGCCATGAGTACATGACGGTGGAGCACCTCCTGCTCGCCATCATCGACGTACCCACCGTCACCGAGATACTCAAGGGCTGTGGCGCGGACCTCGCCCGGTTGCGCCGCGACCTGGAGCAGTTCATCGAGGAGTCCACGCCGCGGCTTGCGGAAGGCAGTGAGCAGGACGTGCAGCCCACGCTGGGATTCCAGCGGGTCCTGCAGCGCGCCGTGTTTCATGTCCAGTCGAGCGGCAAGAAGGAAGTTCGTGGCGAGAACGTCCTCGTGGCCATCTTCGGGGAGAAGCAGTCCCATGCCGTTTACCTGCTGGGGCTCCAGGACGTAACCCGTCTCGACGTGGTCAATTTCATTTCCCACGGCCTCTCGAAGCTGCGTGACGACCCGGCCGGCGCCAAGGGCCAGCCCGGCGAAGGCGAGGAGGGCGAGGGCGATGCCAGCGGCAGCGCGCTCGACAATTACGCCACCAACCTCAACAAGCGGGCGCGCGAGGGCAAGATCGACCCGCTGATCGGCCGCGAGAACGAGGTCGAGCGGACCATCCAGGTGCTGTGCCGGCGGCGCAAGAACAACCCCCTGTACGTGGGCGAGGCTGGCGTGGGCAAGACGGCCATTGCCGAGGGCCTGGCCAAGATGATCGTCGAGGGCAAGGTGCCGGAGGTCCTGGCCAACTGCACCATCTACTCGCTCGACATGGGCTCGTTGCTGGCCGGCACGAAGTACCGCGGCGACTTCGAGAAGCGCTTCAAGGCCGTTATCAAGGAGCTTTCGAAGGACCCCGGATCCATCCTCTTCATCGACGAGATCCACACTGTCATCGGGGCCGGTGCTGCGTCGGGCGGCGTCCTCGACGCCTCAAACCTCATCAAGCCGGTCCTGTCGAGCGGCGAACTGCGCTGCATCGGATCCACGACCTACCGCGAGTATCGCGGGGTCTTCGAGAAGGACCATGCGCTGGCGCGGCGCTTCCAGAAGATCGACATCACGGAGCCCAGCATTCCGCAGACGATCGAGATCCTGCGGGGCCTCAAGACGCGGTTCGAAGAGCACCACGGCGTCACTTACACCGACGATGCCATCGTCGCTGCGGTCGAACTGTCGGCCCGGCACATCAATGAGCGGCAGCTGCCCGACAAGGCCATCGACGTGATCGACGAGGCGGGCGCCAGCGTAAGGCTGGAGCCGGCAGCAACGCGGAGCAAGGAAGTTGGCGTCGGCCAGATCGAGACCGTCATAGCGAAGATCGCCAGGATTCCGCCGAAGAGCGTGTCGGCCTCGGACCGGGACCAGCTCCGGAACCTCGAGCGCGACCTCAAGCTGGTGATCTTCGGCCAGGACAAGGCCGTCACTGCGCTGGCTTCAGCGATCAAGATGGCCCGGTCCGGGTTGCGCGAGGCCGAGAAGCCGGTTGGCGCCTTCCTGTTTGCGGGACCCACGGGTGTCGGCAAGACGGAAGTCACCCGGCAGCTTGCCCATTGCCTTGGCATCGAGCTCATCCGCTTCGACATGTCCGAGTACATGGAGCGGCACACGGTGTCGCGCCTGATCGGCGCGCCTCCCGGCTATGTGGGCTTCGACCAGGGTGGACTGCTCACCGAGGCGATCAGCAAGCACCCTCACGCGGTCCTGCTGCTCGACGAGATCGAAAAGGCGCATCCGGAGGTCTTCAACCTGCTGCTGCAGGTCATGGACCACGGCACCCTCACGGACAACAACGGGCGGAAGGCCGACTTCCGCAACGTGATCCTCGTGATGACCACCAATGCCGGCGCCCAGGAAATGGGCCGCGCTTCGATGGGTTTCACGGAGCAGGACAACACCACTGACGGGATGTCGATCATCAACAGGATGTTCACACCCGAGTTCCGCAACCGGCTCGACTCGATCATCCAGTTCGCGCCCCTCGGTCCGGACGCCATCCTGCGGGTCGTCGACAAGCTCGTAATGGAACTCGAGGCGCAGCTCGACAAGAACTCGGTCACGATCGAGCTGGAGCCCGCGGCGCGCCAGTGGATCGCGGACAAGGGCTACGACCCCAAGATGGGCGCCCGGCCCATGGCGCGGGTCATCCAGGAGCAGATCAAGCGGCCGTTGGCCGAGCAGCTGCTGTTCGGGGACCTGGCCAAGGGCGGCCACGTCCGGATCACGCTCGACGATGCGGGCGAACTGATCCTGCTTTCCACGCCAGCGACCCGGACGCTGGAGCACATTCCCGATCCGGCCTGATGACCGGGACGGCTAGCGGGCGCGGAAGGTGATTCGTCCCTTGGTGAGATCGTACGGGGTCAATTCGACCGTGACACGGTCGCCCGTAAGGATGCGGATGTAGTTCTTGCGCATCTTTCCTGAGATGTGCGCGGTCACGACATGGCCATTATCGAGCTTTACCCGAAACGTCGTGTTGGGCAGGGTCTCGGCAACGACCCCATCCATAGTGATGGCTTCTTCTTTCGACATGGAAACTCCGGCGGAACGGGGCGCGATTGTCGTTGAACTCGTTCAGCCGTGCAAGCGACCGGGTTCGGGCCCTCGCGGAACAAGGACCGACGTCGTACCGGGCGATTCCCGCCAGGGGTCCGGCGGCCCGGTGGCTACGGCCAGCATCCGCACCGCCTGGAGGAACTCCGCGCGGGGCATCAGCCGGCTGCCGAGCGACGCCAGGTGCCCGGTTGCCACCTGGCAATCGATGAGCTTCATGCCCCGCTGGTCGGCGAGCCGCACCAGGCGCACCAGCGCCACTTTCGAGGCGTCGGTCTCCCGGCTGAACATCGATTCCCCGAAGAACACGCCGCCGATGGCGATGCCGTAGAGGCCGCCAACGAGGTCGGGGCCAAGCCACGTTTCAATCGAATGTGCATGGCCCAGCTCGTGGAGTCGAAAGTAGGCCGCGCGCATGTCCGGGGTAATCCACGTTCCCGCGGTGGCGCGGATGGTTGCGCAGGCGTCGATTACCTTCCCGAACGCCACGTCGACCGAAACACGGAAGCGGTCGCTGCGCAGTTTCCGGCGCAGGCTCCGCGAGACGTGCAATTGCTCCGGCAGGAGCACTGCGCGCGGGTCCGGTGACCACCAGAGGATCGGCTGTCCCTCCTCGTACCAGGGGAATATCCCGCGACGGTACGCCGCCAGCAGCCGTTCCGGCGCCAGGTCGCCGCCGATGGCAAGTAGGCCGTCGGGCTCGGTGGTCGCACCGGAGGGATCCGGAAAATGATCCGGTGGATCGTCGGGATGCAGATAGGCAATTGCACTCATGACCTAGGGCGGCGCTGGCTGGCCTGAGCCCTTGCGGTAGGGAATGTGGTCGCTGGCCGTTTCGATGTACTCGTCTATGTGGGCCCGCTCACGGTCCAGGTACTGGTCGATGGCCGCGGAGAACTGCGGGTGCGACAGCCAGTGGGCAGACCAGGTTTCCGTCGGAACGAAGCCACGGCTGATCTTGTGCTCGCCCTGGGTGCCCGGTTCGAAAGCCGTGAGCCCCTGCTCGATGCAGTACTCGATGCCCTGGTAATAGCAGGTCTCGAAATGCAGGCTGTGGTAGTCGCCTTCGCTGCCCCAGTAGCGGCCGTAGAGGGTGCTGGCGCCGCGAAAGCAGAGCGCGGTGGCCACGGGCTCGCCCTGGCGCATCGCGACGATGGCCAGAATGTTGTCCGGCAGGGTGGCGCCGACACGCATGAAGAACGCCTCGTTGAGGTACGGCTCGCGACCCCGGCGCCAGAACGAGCTGGCGTACAACGGCATAAGCTTCTTCCAGAGTGCGGCGTCGATTTCGTGGCCGCTGAGGCGAACGAAACTGATGCCGGCTTCTGCCACGCGGCGCCGTTCGCGCTTTGCCTTCTTGCGCTTCTCCGCCGTGAATTCGCCGAGGAACGCGTCGAAATCGGCGTACCCCCGGTTGGCCCAGTGAAACTGGCAGTCCTTCCTCCGAAGAAATCCGGCCCTGGCCAGCAACGCGCATTCGCCGGCTGTCGGGAAGAGGACGTGAACCGACGAGGCCTCGATCTGCCGGGCGAGCCCGGTAGCGCCGGCGAGCAGCGCGTTCGCCACCGCGTCGGGATCCACGCCGGCAGCGTGGAGGAGGCGCGGGCTGGTCGCGGGCGTGAATGGCACCGCCGAAACCAGCTTCGGGAAGTAACGCAGCCCGGCCCGCCGGTACGCGTCGGCCCATGCCCAGTCGAAGACGAATTCGCCGTAGGAACTCGTCTTGCTGTAGAGGGGCATGGCCCCGAGCAGCCGGCCGGCGTCGTCGCGCAGGAGCAGGTGGCAGGGCGTCCAGCCTGTGGCCGGCGCTACGCAGCCGGTCTCCTCGAGGGCCGCGAGGAACTCGTGGCGCAGGAACGGGTAATCCGTTCCGCCGAGGCCATTCCAGTCGGCCGCTGGCACGTCCGTGATGTTGCGGGCGACTTCAATGCGCACGGGCGGAACCGTCGCGGTCACCCGCCAGGGCCGTCCAGATACTTTTCGGCATCCAGCGCGGCCATGCAGCCCGACCCGGCGGAGGTAATGGCCTGCCGGTACACGCTGTCGGCTACGTCACCGGCGGCGAAGACGCCCGGGACGCTGGTGGCGGTGGCGCCACCGGTCAGGCCGGTCCGGACCACCACGTAGCCCTTGTCGAGCTCGAGCTGGCCCTTGAAGAGCGCCGTGTTGGGGTCGTGACCGATGGCGATGAAGAGCCCGGTCACATCCAGCGACGCGCCCTTTATGCTGCCGTCCGTGGGTTGCAGTCGCACGCCCGTAACACCGGTGTCATTGCCGACGACGGACTCCACCTCGTGATTCCAGATCACCGAGACATTGCCGCCATTGGCGCGCGCGAGCAGCTTGTCCTGGAGCATCTTCTCGGCGCGCAGCTTGTCCCGCCGGTGGACCAGGGTTACGTGGGAGGCAAGGTTGGACAGGTACAGAGCTTCCTCGACAGCTGTGTTGCCGCCACCGATCACGGCGACGCGCTGGCCGCGGTAGAAGAAGCCATCGCACGTGGCGCAGGCCGATACGCCCTTGCCGCGAAAGCTCTGCTCGGAGGGCAGGCCCAGGTAGCGTGCCGAGGCGCCGGTCGCAATGATCAGTGCGTCGCAGGTGTAGGTCTGGGAGCCGCCGTGGAGCGTGAATGGCCGCACTCCCAGGTCCACGGACTCGATCTGGTCGAGGATGCCGGTGACACCCAGGCGCTCGCTGTGTTCGCGCAACCGGGTCATGAGTTCCGGACCCTGGAGCCCGTGATGCCCGCCCGGCCAGTTGTCCACGTCGGTCGTGGTCATCAGCTGGCCGCCTTGCTCGAGGCCGGTGATGAGGAGGGGTTTCAGGTTGGCCCGGGCGGCATAGACGGCGGCGCTGTAGCCCGCGGGGCCGGAGCCGAGAATGATGAGGCGGGAGTGAATGGGTGCTGTCATCCGGCCAGTTTAGGCGATGGCCCGCGCTTGCGTCCAAACGACGTGCTGTTATCATCCCGGGCGTTATCTGCTTGTCGGGCAGGCAGTTAACTGTCGTTGTTGCGGCGTCTTCTCACACCGGCCCGCGCACGAAACGCGTTCTCAGGAATTGGCTCGTCAGGGACGGACATGGCCAGAGCTATCGGACTCGAAAGTCGCGGCCTTGCTGCGCCATTGACCTATGCCGTGCGCGAGGCGGCGCTGTGGGTGCTCGGCGCCATCGCGCTGATCATGCTCGTGGCCCTGCTGAGCTACAGTCCCCAGGACCCCGGCTTCAGTCACACCGGTGATGGCTCGCCGGTCAGGAACCAGATCGGCGCCGTCGGTGCCTGGTTTTCCGACATTGCGTTCAGCCTCTTTGGCGGGCCGGCGCTGCTCTTCCCCGCGATGTTGCTCCTGGCCGGGTGGATACTTTTCACCCATCGGAGCACCCCGGGTCCCGTTGATCGCCAGATCCTGTTCACGCGCCTGTCCGGCTTTGCACTGACCCTCGCCACCAGCTGCGCGCTCGCGACCCTGCACTTCGGCCCGCACGGCCTGCCCCAGACGGCCGGAGGGGCATTCGGCGAGCTGCTGGGCGAGGGCCTCGCTTCGGGCCTGGGCTCGCTCGGCGCGACGCTCCTTCTCCTGTCCTCCTGGCTCGCCGGTGTTTCGCTCTTCACGGGGCTGTCGTGGCTCGCCGTGATGGACAAGGTCGGGCACTACATCCTCGAGGGCGTGGATCGCGGCCGCGAGCTGTTCTCGGCTTTCCAGGCGCGCACCGAGGGGCGCCGGGTCCAGGAAGAGCGCCAGGAGGTCGTCCGGAAGGAGCGGAAGAAGGTCGAAAAGAAGCTGCCACCCCGCATCGAACCCCAGCTCGTCGCGCCCCAGCCCAGCCAGCGGGCCGAGAAGGAGCGCCAGGTGCCGCTGTTCAAGGGGACCGTGCTGCCGGGTGAGTTGCCGCCGCTCTCGCTGCTGGACAATCCGCCGGAGCACGCGCCGGGCTATTCCAAGGAATCCCTCGAGGCGATGTCCCGGCTGGTAGAGCTCAAGCTCCGGGATTTCGGCGTGGAAGTGGAGGTCGTGGCAGTGCAGCCCGGCCCCATCGTCACGCGCTTCGAACTGGCGCCTGCGCCGGGCGTGAAGGTCAGCCAGATCAGCAACCTGTCGAAGGATCTCGCCCGCTCCCTGTCCGCCATCAGTGTCCGTGTGGTCGAAGTCATTCCCGGCAAGCCAACCGTGGGCCTCGAGATTCCCAACGAGACCCGAGAGATGGTGACGCTCGGGGAGATCCTGCGTTCGCGCGCCTACGAGGAGATGCCTTCGCCCCTGACCCTCGCGCTGGGCAAGGACATCGGCGGCAAGTCGGTCGTGGCCGACCTGCAGCGCATGCCGCACCTGATGATCGCGGGCACGACGGGCTCCGGCAAATCCGTTGGCATCAATGCGATGGTCCTCAGCCTGCTCTTCAAGGCCAGGCCTGAAGACGTGCGCATGATCATGATCGATCCCAAGATGCTCGAGTTGTCGGTGTACGAGGGCATTCCACACCTGCTCGCGCCTGTCGTGACCGACATGAAGGAGTCTGCCAACGCGCTGCGCTGGTGCGTGGCGGAGATGGAGCGGCGCTACCGGCTGATGGCCGCCCTGGGCGTGCGCAACCTGAGCGGCTTCAATCGCAAGGTGAAGCTGGCACTGGATGCCGGTGAGCCGATTCCGGATCCGCTCGTGGGCACGGAATACGCCCCCAAGGCCACGCTCGACGGGACCGTCCCCACCCTGACGAACCTGCCGCACATCGTCGTGATCATCGACGAGCTCGCCGACATGATGATGATCGTGGGCAAGAAGGTCGAGGAGCTGATCACCCGGCTTGCGCAGAAGGCTCGGGCTTCCGGCATTCATCTGATCATCGCGACCCAGCGGCCGTCCGTGGACGTGATTACGGGCCTGATCAAGGCCAACATTCCGACGCGGATCGCCTTCCAGGTGTCAGCAAAGGTCGATTCGCGGACGATCCTCGACCAGAGCGGCGCCGAGAGCCTGCTCGGTCATGGCGACATGCTGTTCCTTCCGCCCGGAACGAGCCTGCCATTGCGGGTGCACGGCGCGTTTGTCTCGGATCAGGAGGTCCATCGCGTCGTGGCGCAGCTGAAGGGGAGCGGGCCGCCCGTCTACCTGGATGAGATTACGGAAGGCCCGCCCATGGGCTTCCCGGGAATACCGGGTGAAGCACCCCAGTCCGGCGGCGACGGCGATGGCGAGGAAGACGCGCTGTACGACCAGGCGGTCAAGATCGTGTGCGAAACCCGTCGCGCCTCCGTGTCCGGCATCCAGCGGCGCCTCAAGATTGGCTACAACCGGGCAGCCCGCCTGGTGGAGACCATGGAGACGGCCGGAATGGTTGGCCCCCTGCAGTCCAACGGGTTCCGCGAAGTCCTGGCGCCACCCCCGCCCGACAGCGACTAGGGCCGCGAGCGACCGATGTTCCGCCGTGTGCGCTTGCTGGCACTGCTCCTCGCGCTCGCTGCCACCGCCGCGTCCGCAGGCGACGCAGGGGAGGCCCGCCTGCGCGATTTCCTGGCGAACGTTCAGTCCATGGACGGCAGGTTCCACCAGCAGGTCATCGACTCCCGCCAGCAGGTGCTTGAAGACACCTCGGGTTCAGTCGCCATGCAGCGACCGGGCCGGTTCCGGTGGAACTACGAGGCACCGTTCGAGCGCGTCATCGTGTCCGACGGCGAGAAGGTGTGGCTTTACGAAGCCGACCTCGCCCAGGTCACGATCCGCCGGCTGTCTTCCGGCATTGGCGACACGCCGGCGGCCCTGCTCACGGGGAAGGAATCCGTGCTGGAGCGCTTCAAGGTCGAGAAATCCTGGAGGGAAGACGGCCTTGACCTGGTGCGCCTCGTGCCCCGGTCTGCCGATTCCGATTTTGCCGCCGTCACCCTTGGTTTCGAGGGGCCCGCCCTGCGCCAGCTGCTGCTCGCGGACCGGCTTGGCCAGCAGACACGGATTGACCTCACCGGGGTCCGGACCAACCCGCGGCTGGCGCCTGACGTGTTCCGGTTCGTGCCGCCGCCCGGTGCCGACGTCATCGACGACAGCGAGCTCTGATTCCCGGCATGCTGCCGCTGCGCTTCGCCTGGGCCTGGCTGGTGACCGGGATTCTCATTCTCGGCGTCGGACTGGTCTCCGCCTTGTCACCGGTGCCAGCCTCGATGCCGTCGCTGAACGACAAGTTGTTGCACGTGCTCGGCTTCCTCGCATTCATGCTGTGGTTCGGCGGAATTTTCACGCCACGGTTCGTACCCCGGATTGCGCTCTCGCTGGCGGTTTATGGGCTCCTCATCGAGTTGCTGCAGAGCCTGACGGTGACCCGGCAGGCCGAGGCCCTCGACCTGGCTGCTGACGTCCTGGGCATTCTGCTAGGCTGGCTTCTAGGCGCTGCGGGCCTCTCCCGCTGGTGCATGAAGCTGGAGTCATGGCTCGCACCCCGAACACCCTGAGCAGCCCGACAGCGGATGCTCCACGGCCACCAGCGTGGCGTCCCCTGGCCGACCGGATGCGGCCGGCCACTCTGGGGGACGTGGCAGGACAATCACATCTGCTCGCTCCTGGCAGGCCGCTGACCCGGTTGCTGGGCGGCGAACTGCATTCCGCCATCCTCTGGGGCCCGCCGGGTTCGGGCAAGACGACGCTCGCCCGGCTGCTCGCTGACACGGCGGGCGCCCATTTCGTGGCGCTGTCAGCCGTGCTGGCCGGCGTCAAGGAGGTGCGGGAGGCCGTCGCCTTTGCCCAGGCGCATGCGGGCGAACGGACGGTGCTCTTTCTCGACGAGGTGCACCGCTTCAACAAGGCCCAGCAGGACGCCTTCCTGCCCTACGTCGAGGATGGCACCCTGACCTTCATCGGCGCCACCACGGAGAATCCGGCGTTTGCGCTGAACAACGCGCTGCTGTCGCGGGCTCGCGTGTACGTGCTGAAGCCGCTGGCGGACGCGGAGCTCGTGACCATCCTGTCCGGCGCGCTGCGCGATCCCGATCGCGGCCTCGGCCTGCGGCAGCTCATCGCGGGGGAGCCGGAGCTGTTGGGGCTCGCCCGCGGCGCCGATGGCGACGCGCGACGGGCGCTGAACCTGCTCGAAGTCGCCGCCGGTCTGGTCGGCGAAGACCGGATCCTGTCTCCGGAGATCGTCGCCACCGTCCTCACGGGCAGCTATCGCCGCTTCGACCGCCAGGGCGACGTGTTCTACGAGCAGATCTCGGCGTTGCACAAGTCCGTCCGCGGCTCGGATCCGGATGCGGCGCTCTACTGGCTCGCCCGGATGCTGGACGGTGGCTGCGATCCTGCCTACGTGGCCCGGCGGATCGTCCGTATGGCATCGGAAGACATCGGCAACGCGGATCCCAGGGCGCTGACCCTCGCGCTCGAGGCCTGGCAGGCCTGGGAACGGCTGGGCACTCCCGAAGGGGAGCTGGCCCTCGCCCACGCTGTCGTCTTCCTGGCCTGTGCGGCCAAGAGCAACGCGGTCTACACCGCGTGGCAGGCCGCGCAGGCTGACGCCCAGTCCAACGGCAGCCTGGCCGTGCCGCCGCCGCTCCGGCCTGCCTCCACGGCGCTGGCGCGCAGCCTCGGGCACGGCAGCGGCTACCGCTACGCCCACGACGAGCCAGACGCCTTTGCTGCCGGCGCCAGCTATTTCCCCGAGGAACTCGGCCAGCCCACGTATTACCAGCCGGTGGCCCGAGGCCTCGAGCAACGGATTGCCGAGAAGCTGGCCGACTTCCGTGATCGCAATCGCCTCGCCCGTCAGGGGAAGCCGCCGGTGTAAACTGCCGGGCATTCGACCAGCCCGGTTACCGGAACGCCACGATGCTCGATCCCAGACTCCTCCGCACTGACCTCGAGGCTGTGCGGGCCAACCTCGCGCGCCGGGGCTTCGTCCTGGACGCCGCCGCATTCCAGGCGCTGGAGGACCGCCGCAAGTCGGTCCAGGTCCGGGTCGAGGAACTGCGGGGCGAACGCAACGCGCGCTCCCGGGAGATCGGCAAGCTGAAGGCGTCCGGGCAGGACGCTGCGCCGCTGATGGCCGCCGTCAAGCAGCTTGGCGACGAGCAGGCGGACCTCGAGGCGCAGCTCGAGACCCTGCAGGGCGTCCTGCAGGACCTGCAACTGGGCCTGCCCAACCTCCTGGTCGACGACGTCCCGGATGGGCGCGACGAAGCCGCCAACGTCGAGGTGCGCCGGTGGGGCACGCCGCGCCAGTTTGCCTTCGCCCCCCGGGACCACGTGGACCTTGGCGCTGACAGTGGCCTGCTCGACCTGGACGTGGCAGGCAAGATCGCCGGCGCGCGATTCTCCGTGCTCCGCGGTCCGCTCGCGCGCCTGCACCGGGCTCTCATCCAGTTCATGCTCGACCTGCACGCGGGTGAGCACGGCTACACGGAGGTCTACGTTCCCTACCTGGTGAACCGGGACAGCCTGCGTGGAACCGGCCAGCTCCCGAAGTTTGCCGCGGACCTCTTTGCCGTCGGCGGAGAGTCCGACCTGCTGCTCATTCCGACCGCCGAGGTCCCGGTAACCAACCTGGTCCGTGACGTCATCCTCGAGTCCGCCGCGCTGCCACTGCGCTACGTCGCCCATACGCCCTGCTTCAGATCAGAGGCCGGCTCCTACGGCAAGGACACCCGGGGCATGCTCCGTCAGCACCAGTTCGAGAAGGTGGAACTGGTGCATGTCGTGCGGCCAGGGGACTCCGCGGACGCGCTGGAATTGCTCACGGGGCACGCAGAGGCCGTGCTCCAGAAGCTGGGCCTGCCGTATCGCGTGATGGCCCTGTGCGCCGGCGACGTGGGCTTTGCCTCTGCCAGGACCTACGACCTGGAGGTATGGCTGCCCGGGCAGGATCGCTACCGGGAAATTTCCTCCTGCAGCAACTGCACCGACTTCCAGGCCCGGCGGATGGTGGCCCGCTGGCGCAATCCGGAAACGGGCAAGCCTGAACTCGTTCACACACTGAACGGCTCCGGAGTCGCGGCGGGGCGCGCGCTGATCGCCGTGATGGAGAATTACCAGAATGCCGATGGCACGATTACCGTGCCGCCGGTGCTGGTGCCCTACATGGGCGGCCTCAATCGCCTGCCGGCGCGGCAGGCGCCGGGCTGACCGGGCGCTGCGGTGACCACCCCCCGGCATAGCCGGATCGACGCCGGGGCATGAGGTCACCGGGGCCCGCACTTCCCGCTGCCGGGCTCACCGGCCTCGTGGCATGGTTTGCCATGCTGGTCCTCGTCGCGGCCTTGGTCTCGGGCGGAGGCCAGCGCCGCGAGATTCCCGTTCCATACCCTTCCGCGCCCCGCGGCAACGTGGTCGACGAGTATCACGGTGAAGCCGTCGCGGATCCCTGGCGCTGGCTTGAGGATACGGGCTCTCCCGAGACCCGCAGCTGGATCCTTGCCCAGAACGAACTCACGCAAGGCTACATCGAGGGACTGCCCGGGCGGGCGCGATTTGCCACGCGGCTTCGCGCGCTTCTGGACTACGAACGCCGCGGTGTGCCGGACCGGGAGAACGGCGTCTATGTCTACCCCTGGAACCCGGGGGCCGCCGAGCAGGACGCACTCCGCGTGACGCGGGATATCCGGGAGCCGGGCAGGGTGCTAGTGGACCCCGCGGCACTGCGGGCCGATGGCACCGCCTCCATCGCCGACTTCAAGCTGAGTCCGGATGGCTCGCGACTTGCCTTCGCGATCTCCGACGGCGGCAGTGACTGGACCACATGGCGCATCCGGGATGTCGCTTCCGCAACGGACGTTCCCGAGATCCTTGCCGGGACCAAGTTCACGTCCGTGAGCTGGTCCCGGGACGGGCGGGGCTTCTACTACAGCCGATACCCTGCCGACGAAGCGGGCGGCCACGACGACGGCCGCCAGGTTGCCGTGTATTTCCACGTGCCGGGCACCCCGCAATCCGGCGATCCGCTCGTCTACGCCGTGACGGACCACCCCACGCGGGATCCCTACGCCACTGTGACGCCCGACGGCCGTTTCCTGGTCCTGAACATCGAGGATGGCTATCTCACCAATGCGGTCTACTACCAGCGGCTTGGTGAGGGTGGCGTGGCGACGCCGGTGATCAGGCTGGTCGACGGGTGGGACGCCCGCTACGACTTCCTGGGCGCTGAAGGCGATACCTTCTATTTCCTCACGACGAATCGCGCGAAGAAGGGCCGGGTGATCGCCATAGACCTTGCCGCCCCGGATTCCCGCCGCTGGCGCGAGGTCGTCCCTGAAGCGGCTGACGCCATCGAGGCCGCGGCTCTCGTCGGCGGACGCCTCCTGGTGCAGTACGTCCGCGACGTTCGCTCCCGCCTGCTGCTGTTCGCGCTGGACGGTGCCAACCTTGCCGAGGTGGCTTTGCCCGGGCAGGGTTCAGTCAATAGCGTGAAAGGCGTTCCGGCAGATCCCGAGGCCTTCCTCACCTACACGGATTTCACCACCCCCCGGCGCGTCTACCGGCTTGACGTGCGGTCGGCGGAACTCACGGGGATTGGTCCCGCGGGCAGCGCGCCCGACCCCGGCAGGTTTGTCAGCGAGCAGGTGTTCTACACGAGCCGGGACGGGACGCGGGTGCCCATGACGATCGTCCACCGGCGCGACGTGCATCCCGACGGCAGGACTCCCACGGTGCTCTACGGCTATGGCGGATTCAACGTAGCCCTGCTGCCCGCCTACTCTGCATCCCGCATGGCATGGATAGAGGCCGGCGGGATCTACGCGCACGCCAACCTGCGCGGGGGCGGGGAGTACGGTGAGGCCTGGCACGTGGCAGGCACGCTGCTGGAAAAGCAGAATGTCTTCGACGACTTCATCGCCGGCGCCGAGTGGCTGATTGCCAGCGGAATCACGTCACGGGACAACCTGGCCATCTGGGGTGGAAGCAACGGTGGCCTGCTGGTAGGCGCCGTGCTCAACCAGCGGCCCGACCTGTTTGCCGCGGCCGTTCCCGCAGTCGGCGTGATGGACATGCTGCGCTACCAGACCGCCAGCCTGAATGCCCGCAAGTGGTCCAGCGACTACGGGCTGAGTGAGAACGGGACGGAGTTCCCTGCGCTGCGCGCGTACTCGCCGTACCACAATGTGCGGGCGGGGGTGTGTTACCCGGCCGTGCTGGTGCAGGCGGATGCCAATGACGACAGGGTCGTGCCGTGGCACAGCTACAAGTACGCCGCGGCACTCCAGGCTGCCCAGCGGGCGATGGCGGAATGCCGGCGTCCAGTCCTGATTCGCGTGGAGACGCGCAGCGGGCACGGCGCGGGCGCGTCCCTGTCGAAGACGGTCAACGAATACGCGGACCAGTGGGCCTTCGTGGCGGAGGCGACGGGACTATAAGAAAGTCCGGGCGCCCTCTGGCGCCCGGACTGGTCTTGCTCGTCGGCCTTATTCGGGCGGCGTCTCGACGATGGGATCCGTCTGGCCCGTGATCATGGCGCGGATGTATTCGGGCGACGGGAGATGGCAGTAATAGCTGCCCTTCTTGTCGGACCCGGCGGCGGTGCTGGGATCAGTCCGAGCCACCGTAATCGCAAGGCCGCGGAAGCGCAGCTTGCCGTCGATGCCAATGAAGGCCACCCGGGGCAGGTACGGCAGGGGGTAGAGCCAGGACGGACCCGCCGGCGAGAAGGTGTCATTCAGGAAGACGATGTCTGACTGGGGCCAGCGCAGGGTTCGCTGCTCGATCGAGGTCAGCGAGCTGTAGACCTCGCTGACGATCTGCTGGTTCACTTCCTTGCAGCTCTTCTGCACGCCCGCCGGCGTCTGGCCGTAGGCGGCGTAGTGGAAGTTGATCGCTTCAGCCGTCTTCATCTTGCAGGAAATGACGATCGGATACTCCCAGCCCGTCGCGCCCAGCTCGCGCTGGGATACGTACTGCTGGGTGGTCACGGGCATGACGTTGCCCGTCGGGTACAGCGCCAGCGTGCCGCCATAGGAACCCAGGTTCGTGCCCTCGTAAGGCGCCGAAGATGAATTCGCGAAGGCCGTGAAATCGGTGTGCACGACGTTGTTGGAATCGAAATCGATGCTCGAGATGATCTGCTGCGCCCGGGAGCAGAAGCGGTCGGTCGACCCGACGGAGTAGAGTTCCGACCGCGCGCTGACGGCGGCCTCGGCGGTAAATGGTGTCGCGGCAAAACCCGCAGCAAGAGTAGCGGCGGCAGCGGCAATCAAGGCGGTGCGTTGGCGTGACATCAGGCGAGTCCCCCCGGGGCGGCGGCGGGATGAGTCCCGCACTTGTCCGGATGCTATGTGCCCCTTCCGTGGCTGTCAATTTCAACTGACCGCTGTGCGGCTTATGACAAAATGGTTTACATGCTCGCTCGGCGACGATTAGCATGACCCAAACGAGGGGGAGTTCTTAAGGTGCGGAAATTCGCTGGCTTCGTCCTGCTGGGCTGCTGGATGACTTCCGTCCAGGCTGTTCCGATCCAATGGACGCTCACAGACGTGCTGTTCGACGACGGTGGCACCGCCACCGGCTCCTTCATATTTGACGCCGATACCAGCACCTACTCCAGCATCTCGATAGTCACCTCGGATGCATTCCTCGCTCCGTTGGCCACCTTCACGTCCCTGCTGGGCGGTTCGGCCACGGATGCCGCGCTGGCGACCACCGCTGGCGACCAGACCGGGCTGCCTTTCCTGCAGATGCTGTACTTCCAGTTTCCCCTGACCAACGCGGGCGGAACCCTGTATCTCATCGATCCCTTCTTCCCGGCGGCGTCGTCCTTCGATGGCACCTGCCTCAACGCCACCTGTAGTTCCGTGGACTACGGCCGGGTGATGGTGGATGGCGGGATCATCGGCGTGGCGGCGCCGATCGTGCCGGTTCCTGCCGCCGCCTGGCTGTTCGGTTCGGCCCTGCTGGCAGCGGGAGCAGTGCGACGCCGCGTCAGCTGAGCAGCATTCCCGACCAGGCGGGTTGCTGACGTTGCAACCACCGAAAAAAGAAAAGGCGCCCCGAGGGGCGCCTTTTGCATGGCCGATCTGTCGCTTGTGGGGCCTGTCGCTCGGGGCGCGTCAGTCGTCGCCACCAAGCCCAAGGATCGCCAGCAGATTCACGAAGATGTTGTAGATGCTGACGTACAGGCTGACTGTCGCCAGGATGTAGTTCGTCTGCCCCCCGTGGATGATCGCGCTGGTCTCGTACAGGATGCAGCCGGTCATCAGCAGGACCACCGCCGACGAGATCACCATCTGGAAGGCCGACAGGTCCACGAAGAGTCCCACGACGATCACGCCCAGCAGGCCAAACAGGCCGACCGTGAGGAAGCTGCCCATGAAGCTCATGTCCCGGCGCGAGCGGACCGCGTAGGCGCTGAGCCCGGCAAAGAGCAGGCCAGTGATGCCGAGGCTGGTCATCACCAGCTCGCCGCCGTTGGGGATTGCTTTCAGGTAAGCGCTGAGCATCGGGCCAAGGGTCAGGCCCATGAATCCCGTGAGCCCGAAGACGGCCGCGATGCCGGCGGCCGAGTTCTTCAGGCGGTAGGTCAGGAACAGCAGGCCGAAGTAGCCGACCAGGGTCACGACCGGTCCCAGGTACGGCATGTCGAGCGCCATGGCGAGACCGGCCATGGCCGCGCTGAACACCAGGGTGGCGGACAGCAGCAGGTAGGTGTTGCGCAACACCCGGTTCGACGCGAGTTCGGAAGCACCGGCGACGGTTCCGGATACGCCATTGGGGGTTGCCGGTACGACCCGGAAGTCACGGTCTGCTGCCATGCGATGTCTCCTGTGCGAAGTGGCTGACGACGAACACCGTATCAGACCCGGCTCCGGGGCCAAAGTTCGCCGTCCACGTTTGTCGCCGGGGACTTCTTGGAAGGTTCGAGGCCCCGGTCCCGGCCTTCTGACGCTCCGCGGCGCTTGAATGTCCGTTCGCGGGTGGGGACAATCCGGGACTTCCATCGGAGAGGTGGCAGAGCGGTCGAATGCGGCGGTCTTGAAAACCGTTGAACCGCAAGGTTCCGGGGGTTCGAATCCCTCCCTCTCCGCCAGCGTTCCCGCCAGTGCCTCCCAGAGGAGCCTGCCTTTGTGATGACCTTCCCGCGCCGTTTTCCGGGCCAGCTGCTGGCCACCCTGATCTGCACGGCGCCACTCCTGGGCGGCGGCTTGTCGGGGTGTTCGATGCCCCACGTCATGGGGCTTGGCAGCTACTACGCCGTTACCGACGAGGCCACCGGCCGCATCTATTACACGGACAACCTGACCCGTGAGGAGCGGGGGGTAATCGAGTTCCGCGACCCGTCCACCGGCGCCTGGGTTAGCCTGAAGTCGGCCCAGGTGCGGGAAATCAGCGACGCCGAGTTCCGCGCGGGCGCGCCCCGGTAGTCCCTGGAAAGGTAACGAACCTTGGCGATAGATCCCAGGCGCCGGCGCAGGCGCCAGCGGCGGGCAGGAGCGGTGGCGGCCTTCATGGTGCTGGCCCTCGGTCTCGCTTTCTTCTTTGAGTCCCAGGCCACCACCACGGTAATCGTCGTCCGGGAGGCTGATGTGGCAACGGGCCTCGGTGACGACGTGGGTCTGAGCCCGGTGGGCGCCATGCGCGCCGAGGAACTGTCGCGGGTGCTGGCTGACGTGGACGTCGTCCAGGGCCTCAATGCCATCCTCGTGGGCGGCAGCCGGGCCTCCCGGGAAACCGTGGAGCCGCTGGCGAGGCGCCTGAACCTCCCCGTGCAGGAGGTGGACATGGCGAGCCTGACCCGCGTCGCGAAGGACATCATGAAGGACTACAAGGGCGAGATCGTGCTGGTGGTTGCCGGGCCCGCTGAGATTCCCATCCTCATTCCGCGATTCCAGGGCAGCAAGAAGGTGCCGGAACTCGCGGATCGCGAGTACGACAACCTCTACATCGTCAGCGTTCCCTGGTACGGCAAGGTGAAGACGCTGCGTCTTCGCTACGGCGCGAGGTACGTGCCGGCCACCTAGTCGCCAGCGGGTGGCGCAAAGGGATTCGCAGCGAGGTCGCCGTCGGCCGTCAGGGGCGGGTAGGCGACCTTCCGGGCCCGGCACCGGGCCGCAATATCCGGGTGGCACCATTCGAACAGCGTGCGGGTGAACTGCTCCGTGCTCAGCCGGCACGACTCGTAGAGTCCGGCGGCTTCCCGCTGCCGGGCCGCCTCGTAGAGGAACAGCGCCGCCGCCACCGACACATTCAGTGACGCGGCGAGTCCGCGCATGGGCAGGCAGGCGTGGCGATCGGCCAGCCGGGCGGCCTCGTCCGACACGCCGCGGAGTTCGGACCCCAGCAGCAGGGCCGTCGGGCGGGTGTAATCGACGGTCCGGTAGTCGTCTGCTGTTGGTGATAAATGTGCTGCAATGATCTGAAATCCATTGCTTTTTAAAGCCTGGATGGCAGGGGTGAGCTGGCGCCAGGCGTGGACTCCGACCCGGGGCGCGGTGCCCCCGGAGATGCCCCGGCCCCGCTTGAAGCTGCTCCGGGGTCCGACCGCATGGATCTCGAACACGCCGACGGCATCGCAGGTGCGCATGAGGGCGGCGATGTTGTGGGGTTTGTGCACCTCGTCGGCCAGCACGGTCAGGTCGGGCTGGCGGCGGGCGAGCGCCGCCTTGAGGGTGCGGAATCGTTCGGGGGTCATGGCGGTATTATCGAACGCTTCGGCCACCGGGAAGAACCCGTCCCATGAATGTTTCGCGGCTCCTGGCTGCTGGCACCATCCTCCTGCTGATCATGGCCGGCCGGGTTTCCGCCGGCGACCAGCAACCGGTGTCCGCCACACCGAACGAGTTCCGGGCAGCGCTGGACGCCCTGCAAGGCCGCGTGGTGCTCGTGAACTTCTGGGCGACCTGGTGCCGTCCCTGCCTGAAGGAGCTTCCCGACCTCCTGGCGCTGGAGAAGAAGTACGCCTCGCGGGATTTCGCGCTGCTGGCTGTTTCCCTGGACGAGCCGGCAGACAGGGAAGCGGTCGTGCAGCCGTTCCTGGCCCGGTGGTTCCCCTCGTTGCAGACGCTCATCCGGAATTCGCCGGACATGGATTCCATGGTGAGCGTGCTCGATCCGGCCTGGAACGAAGTACTCCCGACCAGCTACCTCGTGGATCGTTCGGGCAGGGTGGTCAGCCGGGTGCAGGGGGGCAAGCCGGCTGCCGATTTCGAGGCCGCAATCCTGCCCTTGCTCGGGAAGCCATAGGCTAGAATGCCCGCGCCGCGCCCCGGTAGCTCAGGGGATAGAGCGCTCGCCTCCTAAGCGAGAGGTCCCAGGTTCGAATCCTGGTCGGGGCACCAATCCGTGAATCTGGACAGATGATCTGGCTCTTCCTCCTCGGCTCCCTCGTCGCGATCCTCATCGCCGCTGAAGTCTTCACCAATGCGCTCGAGCATCTCGGGCAGCGCCTGAAGATTTCCGAGGGGGTCACGGGGTCCCTGTTTGCGGCTGTCGGCACCGCAATGCCCGAGACGATGGTGCCCGTGCTCGCCGTGGTGGCAGGCACCGAGGACGTGGCCGTCAACCACGCCATCGGCGTGGGCGCGATCGTCGGCGCCCCGCTGATGCTGTCCACGCTGGCATTCTTCCTCATGGGCGCCGCCGCGCTCGGCGTCCGTGGCTTCCGCGGAGCAATCACTCCCGAGCCCAGCGGCACGCGCCGTGACCTGGACTTCTTCCTCGTGGCGTTCGTCCTCGCGGGCCTGGGGCTCCTGCCGCCGGCCGACTGGGCATACAGCGGGCTGGTGCGGGGTGGCCTCGCCGTCATCCTGGTGCTCCTCTACCTGTTCTATGTCGTGCTCACGCTGCGCAGTTCGGCAGACCTGGTGGAGGAGGGGCATGGCACCACCGCAGACGACCCCATGTTCCTCTGCCGGGCCGGCCTGCCCGATGTCATGCCGGTGGTGATCCTGCAGCTCCTGCTCGGCTTCGGCCTGCTCGTGGGCGGCGCGAAGGCCTTCATCTATTCGGTGGAGCAGCTGTCGGTCCTGCTGGCCATCTCGGCCCTGATCCTCTCGCTGCTCATCATCCCCGTGGCAACGGAGCTGCCGGAGAAGGTCAACAGCATCCTCTGGATCCGGCGGCGGAAGGACACGCTGGCCGTCGGCAACCTGACCGGCGCCATGGTGTTCCAGGGGACGCTGCTGCCCGCGCTCGGTCTCCTCAGCACGCCCTGGCAGCCGGAGCCGCCGGTGGTGGTGGCCATATCCCTGACGCTCGTCGCTACCCTCTGGCTGCGCTGGCAGCTCAGGCACGGCGGCATCCAGGTCCGGCACCTTTCAGTCAATGGGCTGTGCTACCTGCTCTACCTGATCGGCATCGGCATGATCATCGGAGGAGCCTTCACGTGACCGTCGTACTCATCACCGGTGCCAGCCGCGGCCTGGGGCTCGAGCTCACCCGCCAGTACGCGGTGGAGGGCGCTACCGTAATCGCCACCTGCCGGGATCCGGCGGGTTCGGCGGAACTCGCGGCCCTGGCGGCCCGCCATCCAGGGGCAATCCGAGTCGAGGCGCTCGACGTCACTGACCACGCCGCCGTCGACGCCCTGGCGGCGCGGTATCAGGGCCGTCCGATCGACATTCTCATTAATAACGCGGGTGACATCGGCCCGCGGGATCCGGACCGCACCCGGCTCCACGAGCAGCAGCTCGGGACCCTCAACTACGCTGAATGGCGCCGTGTGCTGGAGATCAACACGCTGTCACCAGCGAAGGTGGCAGAAGCGTTCGTGGAGCACGTGGCGGCGAGCAGCCGGAAGCTCATGCTCTTCGTCTCGAGCACCACGGGGTCGAACGTGGAGGGCGTCTATCCCACGTTCGCCTACTGTTCCAGCAAGGCAGCCCTCAACAAGGTGGTGACCATGCTGGCCATGGCGCTGAAGCCCCGCGGGATCACGTGCGCAGCGCTGTGCCCGGGTTACGTGAAAACCAGACTGGGTGGTGACTTGGCCCCGCTGGGTGTGGAGGAGAGCATCACGGGTCTCCGGCGGGTCATCGCGGAGCTGGACCTGTCGCGCACCGGGACCTTCACGCGCTACAACGGCGAAACCATTCCCTGGTAGCGCGGGGTCTGGCAGGGCGGGTCAGCGGCCCCGCTGGTGGCTGGCGAGTGCCTGCAGGTGCCCGATGTTGATGTGGATGTTCAGCCACCGCACCGGGCCCTGAAACGTGCCTGCCGGCTGGTAGCCGGATGCCGGCTCCCCGTTCCGTGAGTCAGGCAGTGCCACTCCAGCCAGGAGCAGGCGCGTCAGCTCGCCCTCGATCGCCAGGCGCAGCCTTGGCAGCAGCTCCTGCTCCGTCGTTCCCGTGAGGTCGCAGTTCCCGATATCCGGCGCAACGGCCCGGAGGCCTCCATCGGCGTTGGTGAGCAGGGCGATTGCAAAGAGCATCTGGGGTGATCCGGGCTGCTGTCCGCGCGGCTTATACGCTGCGGCAACACGGGCTGCAATACGGCCTGCCATTCGCTCAGGAACGGCCGCGCCGCGGCCCTTGCGGCAAATCCGGGTTGCCACGCCGGGCGAACACTGCGAATGATGCAGGGTATGACGCAAGCCAAGGACAGCACCACGGCACTCTGGGGCGGCATCGCCTTCAGTTTCGCCTTCACGGCACTGATCTGGTACGCGGGTAGCCACTGGCTGCAGCCCGGCGCCCTGACCCCGGACCGCCCGGGCTTCTGGTACGAGTGGCAGCTCGTGGAACCGACCGTGGCATCGCGGGCCACCGCGTGGGCTGGCTACCTGCTGCACCAGGTCGCGATCTGGTGGCTCATCTGGATTGCGCAGAAGGAGCGTCCCGCCTATACGGGCGGCCTGCACCCGTTCAATGTGCTGGCCCTGGCGGTGAATGCCGTCTTCATCGGCCTGCATTTCATCCAGACCCAGGTCTGGTACGACGGCCTGGCGCAGGACGTCCATGAGGGCACTGCGCAGTGGTCGGTCATCATCCTGCTGATCGCGGTCCTGCTGATGGAGAATCGGAGGCGGGGACTCGTGTTCGGCGCCGGCTCCACCTGGGTCGAGAAGGCGGGCCCGTTTGTCCGCCGGTACCATGGGTTCTATTTCGCCTGGGCCACGATCTACACCTTCTGGTACCACCCGATGGAAGACACCTGGGGGCACCTGTTCGGCTTCTTCTACATGTTCCTCCTGATGCTCCAGGGCAGCCTGTTCTTCACCCGGGCGCACGTGAACCGCCGGTGGACCGTCTTCCTCGAAGTGACGTTCGCAATCCACGGCGGCATGGTTGCCTACCTGGCGGGCCAGGGGTGGCAGATGTTCCTCATGGGCGGCCTGGCGATGTTTGTCATCACGCAGATGCACGGGCTCGGGCTGAGCCGCCGCGCACGCTGGTTCATCGGGCTCGGCTACGCCGCGGGCGTCGCGGCGATCTACGCCGGCCGCGGCTTCGACCGCCTGCCCGAACTTGCCGGCATTCCACTGACGCTCCTGGCCGGCGTGTTCATCCTGGCGTTGGTGGTCCTGGGCGGCCAGCGGGTGCTCCGGCCGGCGTAAGTGCGAACTGGGTCCGGCGCACCCTTTGCCCCGGCCCCTATCATCCCCTCCGATATCCACAGAGAACGAAGCCGTGGGGGATGACAACACCGGCCGGCAGTCCCGCAGTCCCTGGCGCGACTGGCTTGCCCGCGTAGGCGGGGAGAGCAGTTCCGGTTCGGCCCTCCGGCCCGAACGACGGGACAGCGAACGACGCAGCCACTCCGCGTGGTCCTTCGCCTATGGCAGCTTCCGGCCGCGCCGGCGCGTCGGCCGTCGCGATGGCGACCACGACCGGATCTTCCTCGACTGGCACGAGCCGCGTGTTCTCTACCTGTCCCTCGCGATCGTGCTGATGTGCTGCGCCGACGCGCTGTTCACGCTGAATCTCCTGGCCATCGGCGCGGAAGAGATGAACGTCCTCATGGACACGCTCATCACCCACGACGTGGAACGCTTCCTGGCGCTGAAGATCGGCGTAACCGGGGCCAGCGTGGTCTTGCTCGGCATCGCCGCGCGCCGGCAGTTCCTCGGCGTGATTCCGGTGTTCCGCGTGCTGCAGTTCTTCTGCGCTGGCTACGCGGTCCTCATCGTCTGGGAACTCTGGCTCTTCACGGTGTACGTCACCGATCTGCCCTTCCACTGGCGGCCCTGGTCCGACTAGCCCTGCAGGGCCCCGACGTGCGGGGCATTTCCGCGAATTTCTCCTTGATCCCGGACGCTACATACATATAGTGGCGCCTCCGGACTGTACGGGATCCCCATGAGCCAGAGCCTGCGCCAGATCTACGCCTCGTCACCGCTGTTTGGCGGTAACGCCGCCTACGTCGAAGACATGTATACCAGCTGGCTCCGGGACCCGGCCTCCGTGCCGGCCCGGTGGCGGCAGTTCTTCGCCGAACAGGCACCTGCTGACGCCGTGCCGGGTCACGTCGGCAGTTCCGGCGCTGCCGCAACGGCCCCGGCCGGATCGCGGCGGGCCGCATCGCCTCTTCCCGTGCCGTATTCCGAGCCCTCCGACGACAGCGGGCCCGCCACCGAGAAGCAGGCTGCCGTCTCCCGCCTGATCCAGGTCTACAGCCTGCGCGGCCACCAGATCGCCGACCTGGATCCGCTCGGCATGCAGCAACGGCCCATGCCAAACGTCATGCGCCTCGACTACGCCGGCCTTACCGAGGCCGACCTGGACACCGAATTCTACGTCGGCAATTTCGCGGGCCAGGCGGACGTGCGGATGCGCCTCCGTGAACTCCTGGCGACACTCACCAAGGTCTACGGCGGCAAGGTCGGCGCCGATTTCGCGCACCTGTCCCGGGGCCGCGAGCGCGTGTGGATCCGCGAGCGTCTGGAGCGCGGGATGCTCGCCAATCCGCTCACCGACGACGAGCGTCGCCACATCCTCGCCGAACTGACGGCGGCCGAGGGCATCGAGCGCTACCTGCACACGCGTTACGTCGGCCAGAAGCGTTTCTCCCTCGAGGGCGGTGACAGCCTGATTCCCCTCCTCGACGACCTGATACAGCAGGGCGGGGCGGCCGGCATCCAGGAGATGGTCGTCGGCATGGCCCACCGCGGACGCATCAATGTCCTGGTCAACGTGCTCGGCAAGGCTCCCCAGGAGCTGTTCTCCGAGTTCGAGGGCGTCTACGACCCGGCCCGGGTCAAGGGCTCGGGTGACGTGAAGTACCACATGGGGTTCTCGGCGGATCTCCGGACCCCGGGTGGCAACGTCCACGTCGTCCTGGCGTTCAATCCGTCCCACCTGGAAATCGTCGATCCCGTCGTGGAGGGCTCCGTCCGCGCCCGCCAGGAGCGGCGCGGGGACGAGGATGGCGGCGAGATCCTGCCGATCCTCATTCATGGGGATGCCGCCTTCGCCGGGCAGGGCGTCGTCGCGGAGACGTTCCAGATGTCCCAGGCCCGGGGCTTCAGGACCGGCGGCACCGTCCACGTCGTCATCAACAACCAGGTGGGCTTCACGATCAGCGATCCGCGGGACGCTCGTTCGACCGCGTACTGCAGTGACATTGCCCGGATGATCGAGGCGCCCGTCTTCCACGTGAACGGTGACGACCCGGAGGCCGTCGTCTTCGTCACCCGGCTGGCCCTCGAGTACCGCCAGACCTTCCACAAGGACGTGGTCATCGACCTCGTGTGCTATCGCCGTCACGGCCACAACGAGGCCGACGAGCCGGCGGCGACGCAACCCCAGATGTACCAGGTGATCCGCAAGCATCCCACCACCCGGCAGCTCTACGCGCGCTCGCTGATGGAGCGGGGCGTGGTGGATGCGCCCGAGGCCGAGCGACTCAATGAGGACTACCGGCGGCGCGTCGAGGCCGGCCAGCCGCTGCCGCAGACCGCGCTTGGCATGATCGGCAACGAGTACACCGTGGACTGGACGCGCTTCGAGAAGGGCGACTGGGACGAACTGCACAGCACGGCGTTGTCCACCGCAGAGGTGGAAGAACTGGCGCGCGAGATCAATCGCGTGCCCCAGAACTTCAGCCTGCATCCCCGCGTGGCCAAGATCGTCACGGACCGGGAGCGGATGGCCGCTGGCGAGATTCCCATGGACTGGGGCTTCGCCGAGCTGATGGCCTACGGCAGCCTCATCCGCCAGGGTTCCCGCATCCGGCTCACGGGGCAGGACAGCGGGCGCGGCACGTTCTTCCATCGCCATTGCGTGCTGCACGACCAGCTGAGCGACCAGACCTTCACGCCGCTCGACAACCTGGTTGGCACGAAGCGCGGGGCGTTCACCGTCACGGACTCACTGCTGTCGGAGGAGGCCGTGCTGGGCTTCGAGTACGGCTTCTCGAGCACGGATCCGGATTCCCTCGTGATCTGGGAGGCGCAGTTCGGCGACTTCTGCAACGGCGCGCAGGTGGTCATCGACCAGTTCATCAGTTCCGGGGAGGCGAAGTGGGGCCGGCTCTGCGGCCTGACCCTGTTCCTGCCCCACGGGCAGGAGGGCCAGGGCCCCGAGCATTCGTCCGCCCGGCTGGAGCGTTTCCTGCAGCTCTGCGCGGAACTGAACATGCAGGTCTGCATTCCCTCCACGCCGGGACAGATGTTCCACATGCTCCGGCGCCAGATGCTGCGGCCGCTGCGAAAGCCGCTCATCGTCATGACGCCGAAGAGCCTGCTGCGGCACCGCCTCTCCAGTTCGCCGCTGGCCGAGCTCAAGGCCGGTCGCTTCCAGCTCCTCATCCCGGAAGTCGATCCGCTGGAGCCGGCCGGCGTGCGCCGCATCGTGTTCTGCAGTGGCAAGGTGTACTTCGATCTGCTCGAGGCGCGGCGGGCCAAGGGCTCCACCGATGTGGCCCTGGTCCGCGTTGAGCAGCTGTACCCGTTCCCCGCGGCCGAGTACGCCGCCAGCCTGGCGAAGTACCCGGCCGCCCGCGAAATCGTCTGGTGCCAGGAGGAGCCGCAGAACCAGGGCGCCTGGTACCAGATCCGGCACCAGCTGCAACGGCCCCTGCAGGAAGGCCAGCAGGTGTTCTATGCTGGGCGGCGCGGGGCCGCGGCTCCCGCACCCGGCATCTTCCAGTTGCACGTCCAGCAGCAGCAGACTCTCGTCGAGACTGCGCTTTCCGCCCAGGTCCAGTAGATCAATGAGCATTGAAGTCAAAGTCCCCCGCCTTCCCGAATCCGTGGCCGACGCCACGCTCGTCGCCTGGCACAAGGCGGTCGGCGACACCGTCGAGCGCGATGAGAACCTGGCCGACCTGGAGACCGACAAGGTGGTGCTCGAAGTCCCTGCGCCGGTCCGCGGAGTCCTGCGTGAGCTGCGAGTGAAGGGTGGCGCCACGGTCACTAGCGGCCAGCTGCTGGCAATGCTCGACCCGGCCGCGGACGGCGATGTGGCCAAGCCCGCGTCCGCCGCAGTCGCCGCCGCACCTGCGCCCGCCGCTGCGGTCGCGCCGATAGCGGCCGTCGCCGGACGCAGCGCCGGAAAGACGGGTCCCGCCGCCCGGCGTGTCCTGGAAGAGAAGGGCATCGATCCCGCCACGGTGCGGGGCACCGGCCGCGATGGCCGGATCCTGAAGTCGGACGTGCTGCAGGCCACGCCGGCACCGGCGGTGAATCCCCCACCAGCACAGGTCCGTGGCCCCGCCAGCGCGACTCTGCCCGCCACGGGCGGTCGCGCCGAGCGCCGCGTGGCCATGAGCCGCCTGCGTACCCGCATCGCCGAGCGCATGGTCGAGGCCCAGCAGACGGCGGCCATGCTGACGACGTTCAACGAAGTGGATATGTCGGCCGTTATTGCCCTCCGGGCACGTTACAAGGACACCTTCGAGAAGCAGCACGGCGTACGGCTGGGCTTCATGGGCTTCTTCGTCAAGGCCGCCATCGAGGCCCTGCACCGTTACCCGGTGGTCAACGCCTCCGTCGAGGGCGCCGAGATCGTCTACCACGACTATTACGACATCGGCATCGCGGTCTCCACCGACCGGGGCCTGATCGTGCCTGTCCTGCGGGATGCGGACCGCTTCACGTTCCCGGGCATCGAGGGCGCCATCAACGACTTCGGCCGCAAGGCCCGCGAGGGCGCGCTCGGCATGGAAGACCTGACCGGCGGCACGTTCACCATCACGAACGGCGGCGTCTTCGGCTCCCTGCTGTCCACGCCCATCCTGAATCCGCCCCAGAGCGGCATTCTCGGCATGCACAAAATCCAGGAGAGGCCCGTCGTGGTCGACGGCCAGGTCGTCGCGCGGCCGATGATGTATGTCGCGCTGACCTACGACCACCGGATCATCGACGGCCGCGAAGCCGTGCAGTTCCTCGTTGCGATGAAGGATGCGCTCGAGGATCCGGCCCGCCTGCTGCTGGGGGTCTGACGCGTGGCCGGCACGGGCGCTTCCGGGGGCAGCAAGTACGACGTCGTCGTCATCGGCGGCGGTCCGGCGGGCTACGTGGGCGCCATCCGGGCCGCGCAGAACGGACTGCGGGTTGCCTGCATCGATGCCTGGCAGAACCGGGACGGCGCGCCAGCGTTTGGCGGCACGTGCCTCAACGCCGGCTGCATTCCGTCGAAGGCCCTGCTGGAATCCTCCGAACTGTTCCACCGCGCGGGCCATGAGTTCGCGAGCCACGGCATCCGCGTGAGCAGCCCGGAGCTCGACCTCGCCGCCATGCAGGCGCGCAAGGCGGCCATCGTCCGCCAGTTCACCGGGGGCATCCAGGGACTCTTCAAGGCCAACGGGGTCACCGGCCTGTTCGGCCGGGGCCATCTCCTCCCGGGCAACAAGATCCGCTTCACGCCCCACGGGGGCGAACCCGAACTGCTGGAGGCCGACCACGTCGTCCTCGCGACGGGCTCGACGCCGATCGAGCTCCCATTCGCCCGCTTCGACGGCGACGCCATCATCGACTCCTGGAGTGCGCTGGACCTCACAGCGGTCCCGGGCCGGCTCGGCGTGATCGGCGCGGGCGTGATTGGCCTGGAACTCGGCAGCGTCTGGAATCGCCTCGGCTCCCAGGTCACCGTGCTCGAGGCCATGGATCGTTTTCTTGCCATGGCCGACGGGCAGATTGCCAAGGACGCCCAGCGCCAGTTCAAGAAGCAGGGCCTCGACATCCGGCTGGGCGCGAAGGTCACGGCGACCGAGCGCGGCCCGTCCGGCGTCGCCGTGACCTACGAGGACGACCGTGGACGCCACTCCCTCGAGGTGGACCGCCTGATCGTCGCGGTCGGCCGCCGGCCCAATGTCCAGGGCCTGCTCGATCCGCTCGCCGGGGTGACGGTCTCGGACCGCGGCCTGATCGAGGTGGATGCCGACTGCCGGACGTCCGCGCCCAACGTCTGGGCCGCGGGCGACGTGGTGCGCGGCCCGATGCTCGCCCACAAGGGGTCGGAGGAGGGCGTGATGGTGGCGGACCTGATCGCCGGCCGGCAGGGCCACGTCAATTATTCGGTGATTCCCAGCGTCATCTACACCACGCCGGAGATCGCCTGGGTCGGCCAGACCGAGGAGCAGCTCAAGGAGGCCCGCGTCGACTACAAGGCGGGAACCTTCAACTTCGCCGCCAGCGGCCGCGCCAGGGCCATGGAGCAGGCGGCCGGCCTCGTGAAAGTCCTGGCGGATGCGGTAACCGACCGGATCCTCGGGGTGCACATCTGCGGACCCATGGCTGGTGAGCTGATCGGCGAGGCCGTGGTCGCCATGGAGTTCGAGGCCAGCGCCGAGGACCTGCAACGCACGATGCACGCCCATCCGACCCTGACCGAGGCCTTGCACGAGGCCGCCCTGTCCGTCGACCGCCGGGCCCTGCACGCCATCAATCACTGATTCCAATTCGGTTATCATTCCCCCGTTGTTGCGGGGAGTGCGTTATGCGAATCCTTACCGGGCTCGCCCTTCTGGGCCTGCCTCTCGTCTTCTTTGGCGCGCCGGTCCGCGCCCACGAAATCAACCTGGGTTTCAACGACGACGCCCTGCGGGCCACCTACGCCACGGGCTTCAGTAATGGCCTGCGGTTTGAGACCGGCTGGCTTTCCGACAGCGACGAGGGCGACGTGGTGCACGCCGGCCTGCTCGTCGTCGGCGATGTGGCCCCCGGTGGCCAGAAGCTGACCGGCGGCCTCGGCGCCCGGCTGGCGTACCTGGACGGCGAGGGTGGCGACCGGGAGGGCTATGCCCTGGGTGTCGGCGGCTCCCTGCGCTGGGTGATTCCCCGCTACGACCGCTTCGCCGTCTACGGGGAATACTACTGGGCGCCCGATGTCCTGAGTGGTGGCGACGCCGAAAAGTATGTGGATGGCACCATCCGCCTGGGCTACAGCGTGACCAAGCAGGCGGAGGTCTACCTGGGCGCCCGTTACACGGGTGCGGACTACGACGACCAGCCGTCCATACTCTTCGACACCGGCATGCACATAGGCTTTGAGCTGCGGTTCTGATGGCACCGCGGTCCTGATGTCCGCCAGCGGCCCCATCCGGATCCTCGGCATCGATCCCGGATCCCGGATCACGGGCTTCGGCATCATCGACTCGGACGGGCGGCGCTCCGTCCACGTGGCCAGCGGCTGTATCCGCGCGGCCGACAGCGGGTTGCCGGCCCGCCTGCAGGTGATCTACCGGGGCGTGCAGGCGTTGATGGCCCAATACCGTCCTGCCGCCGTGGCGGTCGAACAGGTATTCATGGCCCGCAACGCGGATTCGGCGCTCAAGCTCGGCCAGGCGCGTTCCGCCGCCATCTGCGCCACCTTCGACGTGGGGGCCGAGGTCTTCGAGTACGCCGCCCGCGCCGTCAAACAGGCGGTCGTCGGCATCGGCCACGCGGACAAGTCGCAGGTCAGCCACATGGTGGCCGTGTTGCTCAATCACCGGGAGGCCCTCCAGGTCGACGCGTCGGATGCGCTGGCCGTGGCCCTGTGCCACGCCCACACGCGGCCCCTGACGGCCCAGCTCAGCGCGCGCCTCGCGGCCCTGCCCCCGCTGAAGGGCGCCCTCGCGGTTCGGGCGCCGGTCCAGACGCCGGTCAGGCTCCGGGCGCGACCGTCCGGCCGGGGATTGCGGCGGTGATCGGCTCCCTGCGGGGCGTGCTCGCCCACAAGGAGCCTCCGTTCCTGGTGGTCGACGTCGGGGGCGTCGGCTACGAGATCGAGGCACCCATGTCCACCTGCTTCCGTCTCCCCGCCGTCGGCGAGACCGTCCACCTGCGCACGCACCTGCTGGTCCGGGAGGACCAGCACACGCTCTTCGGTTTCGCGACGGAAACCGAGCGCCGGCTGTTTCGAGACCTGCTCAAGGTCAGCGGTGTCGGGGCCAAGACGGCCCTCGGTGTGCTTTCCGGCATGAACGTGGACGCCTTCGTCCGGGCGGTGGAGACCGAGGACGTCGCCTCGCTGGTCCGCCTGCCGGGGATCGGCCGCAAGACCGCAGAGCGCCTGATCATCGAGATGCGCGACCGGGTCCAGCACCCCGGGCTCGCCGCCGGCCGGGGCGGCGATGGCCCTGCCACCGCGCCGTCCGACCCCCGCGCGGAAGCGCTCCATGCGCTCGTCGCGCTGGGCTACAAGGCCCCGGAGGCCCGGCGCATGCTCGACAGGGTGCCCGAGTCGGTCACGTCCACCGAGGAGCTGCTGCGGGCCGTCCTGCGGTCCGCGGCAAAGACCTGAGATGGCCACGGGCGACAGGCTGGTGACGACAGGCTCCCTGGGGGACGACGAGCTCGACCGCTCGATCCGTCCGCAGCGCCTGGCGGACTACGTAGGCCAGCCGGTCGTGAAGCGCCAGATGCACGTCTTCATCACCGCAGCCCGGCAGCGGGGCGAGGCGCTCGACCACACGCTCATCTTCGGCCCGCCGGGCCTGGGCAAGACCACCCTGGCCGGCATCCTGGCCAATGAACTGGGCGTCAACCTGCGGCACACGTCCGGCCCCGTGCTGGAACGTCCCGGCGACCTGGCCGCCATGCTCACCAGCCTCGAGCCCCGGGACGTCCTGTTCGTCGACGAGATCCACCGGCTGAGCCCGGTGGTGGAGGAGGTCCTGTACCCGGCCATGGAGGACTTCCAGCTCGACATCGTGATTGGCGAGGGCCCTGCCGCCCGCTCGATCAAGCTCGACCTGCCGCCGTTCACGCTGGTCGGGGCCACGACCCGCGCCGGACTGCTCACATCCCCGCTGCGGGACCGGTTCGGCATCGTCCAGCGCCTGGAATTCTACGGGCGGGAGGAACTGCACGAGATCCTCCTGCGCTCGTCCCGCATCCTTGGCGTACCCCTCGACGACGACGGCGCCTGGCAGCTGGCCGACCGGTCGCGGGGCACGCCGCGCATCGCCAACCGACTGCTCCGCCGAGTTCGGGATTTCGCCCAGGTGGAGGGGAACGGGCTGATCGACGGGGCCACGGCACGCTCCGCCATGGACCTGCTCGACGTGGACCCGAACGGCTTCGACCTGATGGACCGCCGCCTGCTCATGCTGATCATCGAGCGCTTCGACGGCGGTCCCGTCGGGGTCGAATCCCTGGCGGCGGCACTGGGCGAGGAGCGGGGCACCATCGAGGATGTCCTGGAGCCCTTCCTGATCCAGCAGGGCTTCATGAGCCGGACGGCGCGGGGCCGGGTGGCCACGCGGCGCGCCTACCAGCATTTTGGCCTCCAGCCGCCTCGCGGCCTGGCGGATTCCGGTGGCCCGCCCGACGCCGGGCGCGGCCTGTTTGATTCCGAGGAACCCTGACGATGCCCGCCAACACGTCGATCGTAGACCTGATCCTGTCGGCCAGCCTGGTGGTCCAGCTGGTGATGCTCCTGCTGCTGGCCGCGTCCGTGACGTCCTGGGCGATCATCGTGCGCAAGCGGCGCGTGCTGCGCCAGGCCGTGTCGGGCTCCGACGCCTTCGAGAGCAGCTTCTGGTCGGGCGGCGACCTGACCGCGATCTACCGCGACCTCACGCGCGCCGGCGAGCCGCCTTCTGACATGGCCGGGCTGTTCGAAGCGGGCTTCCGGGAATTCCGCCGCCTGTCCGAGCAGGCCGCCATGCCGCCCGACCAGGTCCTGGAGGGTGTGCGGCGCGCCATGCACGTGGCCCAGATGCGGGAGATGGACCGTCTCGAGGAAAGCCTCTCCACGCTGGCGACGATCGGGTCCACCAGCCCTTACGTCGGCCTCTTCGGCACCGTCTGGGGCATCATGAATTCCTTCCGCGGCCTGGGTAACGTGCAGTCCGCGACGCTGGCCGCCGTGGCGCCGGGCATTGCGGAGGCCCTGGTGGCGACCGCCATCGGCCTGTTTGCGGCAATCCCTGCCGTGATTGCCTACAACCGCTACGCCGACAAGGTGAGCCGTCTCGAGGTGCGCTACGACAGCTTCATCGAGGAGTTCTTCAGCGTCCTCCAGCGGCACGCGCATTCACGGGCCATTCCCCAGCCCCAGACGCCAGCCCACGTGCAGGGGCACCAGCCCGCGCCGGGCGCCCGGTAAGCCCCATGCGCAAGACCCGCAAGCGACGGCTGATGGGCGAGATCAACGTCGTGCCCTACATCGACGTGATGCTGGTGCTGCTCGTGATTTTCATGGTGACGGCGCCGCTGCTGACCCAGGGCATCGACGTCCAGTTGCCCCAGGCGGCGTCGGATCCGATCGTGACCCCGCAGAACCAGCCGCCCCTGGTGCTGTCCATAGACGCAGAGGGGGACCTGTACCTGAACGTGGGCGACGACGAGGACGCTCCGGTTGCGGAGGAACGGGTGGTGGAGCTGGCGTCTGCGGTACTGCGCCGCAATCCCCAGACACCCGTCCTCGTCAATGCGGATCAGCGGGTGCCTTACGGTTCCGTGGTCCGGGCGATGGTCCTGCTGCAGCAGGCGGGTGCCGCCAGTGTCGGCTTCCTGACGGAGGCGCCGGCGGCTCCCCGACGACGCAGCTGACGACTGAGCTCCAGCGAACCTGCATTGGCAGAACGGTCAAGGATGACTGCAGTGGACAGACCAGCCGTTAACGGGACGCCCACGTGGCCGCCGTCGCCCTGAACGCCCGGGGTGGGGCGAGCGGCGACCGGGCCCTCTGGTGGTCCGTGGCGGGCCATGTCCTGCTGCTGATCCTGGTGCTGATCGGCGGCTTCTCGCTGCCCCACACCCCGCCCCGGACCCAGCTGGCCATCAAGGCCACGGTCGTCGAGTCCCCGACCAATCGCCGGGCCCGCACGACACCGGCCCCGGCGCCCAAGCTGGAGGCAGCGCCGGAACCGACGCCCGTACCCAAACCAGAGCGCAAGCCAGAGCCCAAGCCAGAGCCCAAGCCAGAGCCGAAGGTCGAAAAGGCACCGCCGCCCAGGGTGGAGCCTAAACCCGACCCCGCCATTGCCCAGCGCAAGGCGGAGCAGCTGAAGATGGAGCGGGAGAAGGCCGCTGATGCCGCGAGGCTCGAGAAGGCTGAAAAGGCCGCGGAGAAGCAGCGCCAGGAGAAGACAGCTGCTGACCGCGCTAAGGCCGAGGCTGAAAAGCAGAAAGCGGCGCAGGACAAGGCGGCAGCGGACCGGCAGCAGGCGGCGAAAGTGGCTGCAGCCCGGGAACTGGATCGGCAACTTGAGGAAGAGGGGCGGTTGTTGGAGGCGGCGGACTCGGGGGCGTTGGCCGACTATCAGGCCCTGATCACTCAGAAGGTGGCCCGGAACTGGAATCGACCACCCGGCGCGACCGCCGGTCTGGAGTGCGTCCTGAGCGTGACGCAGATACCGGGGGGAGAGGTGGTGGCTGTCAGCACGGAGCGCTGCAATGCAGATGCCGCGGTACGCCGCTCGATCGAGGCTGCCGTCCTGAAGTCTTCACCCTTGCCGCTGCCGGACGACCCGGCGCTTTTCGACCGCAACTTGCGCTTTACCTTCAAACCGGAACAATAGCGGCCGCCCCGCGGAGCGCGGGAGCCAGGGAAAAATCCGACCATGCGCCACTTCTCGATGCTGATGCCCAACCTGCTGGCCGCGCTGCTGGTGCTGGCTGCCCCGAGTCCGGCCCGGGCGGAACTGCAGATCGAGATCACGCAGGGCGTCGACACGGCGCTGCCGATTGCGGTGGTGCCCTTTGGCTGGCAGGGCACCGGCGCCGCGCCACCCCTCGACGCCGCCGCCATTGTCGCGGCCGACCTGGCCCGGTCCGGACGCTTCGCGCCGCTGGACCGGAAGGACATGCTGCAGAAGCCCACGACGGGCGCCGAGGTGAAATTCGACGACTGGCGCCGGCAGGGCAGCGAGTTCCTCGTCATCGGCCGGGTCCTGCAGCCGGGCCCCGACCAGTACGATATCCAGTTCCAGGTCTTCGACGTGCTCCGCGGCGAGCAGTTGCTGGGCTACCGGCAGCCAGCCACCGCGGCGGACTTTCGCCGCAGCTCCCACCGGGTGGCGGACCTGATCTACGAAAAGCTGACCGGGGTGCGGGGCGTGTTCTCGACCCGCATCGCCTATGTCACGGTGGCGCGCGCGCCAGGCCAGGCCCAGGGCAAGATCAAGAGCAGCTACCGCCTCGTCATCGCTGATGCCGACGGGGAGAACCCCCGGGTCATGGTCGAGTCGCCGGAACCCATCATGTCGCCCGCCTGGTCCCCCGACGGCCGGAAGCTCGCCTACGTGTCCTTCGAGGCGCGCCGCTCGGAAATCTACGTGCAGGACCTGCGGACCGGGACCCGCAAGCGGGTCTCGGCACGTCCCGGCGTCAATGGAGCGCCAGCCTGGTCGCCTGACGGCCAGAAACTTGCCGTGTCGCTGTCCCGGCAGGATGGCAATCTCGACATCTACACCCTCGACATCAACACCCAGGTTCTCACCCGGTTAACCAGTGGTTCAGCCATCGACACGGAACCTGCATGGTCGCTGGACGGCGGGCAGATCTACTACACATCCGATGCCACCGGCGGACCACAGGTGTACCGGGTAGGCGCTGCGGGCGGCGGCGCACAGCGGGTGACTTTCGAAGGGTCCTACAACGCCCGGCCGCGTGTGGCGCCCGACGGGAAGCAGCTTGCCGTAGTGCATAACGATCGCGGCAACTATAGAATTGCAGTCGTCGATCTGGCGCGGTCCACCACCCAGGTGCTGTCGGATGGGCGGCTCGATGAATCGCCGAGCTTTGCTCCCAATGGTGAAATGCTGATCTACGCGACCCGCGAGGGCACGCGGGGGGTGCTGGCCACGGTCAGTGCCAACGGCCGGATCAAGCAGCGCATTTCCGCCCTGGAGGGCGACGTGCGCGAGCCCGCCTGGTCGCCCTTTCCGGCTAATTAGGCCGGCCAATTGATGGTGTTTGGTTTAAGACAGGTTTCAGGAGTTGATGCGAATGAAGAATCTCAAGACGCTTGCTGCAGTGCTGGTTGTCACCCTCGTGACGGCGTGCGCCGGACCCTCCAAGTCCACGGTCGACGAAGGCGCTGCTGGCGCTAATGGCGCTGGCCAGGGCGGTGCCGCGTCATCGGGCGTGGCCGATGGCGGCATGGGTCAGGGCGGGGCGATGGGCGGCGATGCGGCCGGTGGCGCGCTCGGCGGGCCCGGGGCCTCCCAGGAGAACCGCATCATCTACTTCGAGTTCGATCGCTTCGACATCAAGCCGGAGTACAACACCATCCTCCAGGCCCACGCGAAGTACCTGTCCGCCAATCCCTCCGCCCGGGTGCGCCTCGAAGGCCACGCGGACGAGCGGGGCAGCCGCGAGTACAACATCGGCCTTGGCGAGAAGCGCGGCCAGTCGGTGCGCAACGTGCTGCTGCTCCAGGGCGCGGTTTCGGACCAGATCGCCACGGTGAGCTTCGGTGAGGAACGGCCGGCGGTCATTGGCAGCGATGACGAGGCCTGGTCCCTGAACCGCCGCGTCGAGATCGTCTACGGGCAGTAAGCCATGAGCCCGGTCCTCCATCCCCTGCGCGCTAGCGGGTTCCTGCCGCTCCTGCTCCTGTCCGGGTGCGCCCTGATGGTGCCGCCGGAGCAGGATCCCCTCTACATCAAGCAGACGGAACTGGACTCCCGGGTGGCCCGGGTCGAGCGCGTCATCGACAGCGAAGGCCTGGTGAACCTCCTCAAGCAGATCGAGCAGCTGCAGAAGGACAACCAGGCGCTGCGCGAGCAGGCGGACCAGCTGCAGTTCAAGCTGGACCAGGCCGGGACCGCCCAGAAGCAGCAATACCTGGACGTGGACCAGCGACTGCAGAACCTGGAAAAGTCGCTGGGTGCACGGCAGGCCGCAACCACGGATGCGCGCAGCGTCCTCGACGGCGGTGAGCTGCGTCCGGGGCAGTTGCCGGTGCCGGGTGGCACCGACCGGGCCAACTACCAGGCGGCCTTCGAGCTGCTGAAGCAGGGGCGCTACAAGGAAGCGAGCGCCGCGCTGACCCAGTTCATGATCGCCTTCCCGGACAGCTCGCTGTCGGACAATGCCCAGTACTGGCTGGCCGAGACCCATTACGTTAGCCAGAGCTACGACAAGGCGCTGCCGGCCTTCACGATCGTCGTCGACAAGTACCCCAAGTCGCGCAAGATTCCCGATGCCCTGCTCAAGATCGGGTACTGCAACTACGAACTGAAGCGCTTCGACGCCGCCCGCAAGTCCCTGCAGTCGGTCGTGGCGAACTACCCGGAAACCACTGCGGCGCGCCTCGCCGGCCAGCGGCTCGAGCGGATGACCAGCGAAGGCCTCTAGCGCGAGTCGCCGTGCCCGCACTCCGCATCACCGAGATCTTCCACTCGCTGCAGGGCGAATCCCGTCCGGTGGGCTGCCCCTCGGCTTTCGTTCGCCTCACGGGCTGCCCCTTGCGGTGCGTGTACTGCGACACTGCGTACGCCTTCCACGGTGGCCAGCGCATCACCATCGAGGAAATCCTGGAGCAGATCGCAGGATTCGAGGTCCGGCACGTCTGCGTGACGGGCGGCGAGCCCCTGGCCCAGCCTGCCTGCCACGACCTGCTGGCGGCCCTCTGTGACGCGGGCTACCAGGTCTCGCTGGAGACCAGCGGGGCCCTCGATATCGCGGCCGTGGACCGGCGCGTTGCCGTCGTCCTCGACCTGAAGACGCCCGCATCCGGCGAGATGGCCCGCAATCTCTGGTCCAACCTCGCTCACCTGAAGCGCGAGGACCAGCTCAAGTTCGTCATCTGCAACCGGGCCGACTACGAGTGGGCCTGCGACGCCCTGCGTGAGCATTCGCTGGCGGAGCGTTGCGAGGTCCTCTTTTCGCCAGCCTGGGAGCAGCAGCCCGCCCGCGAGCTGGCCGAGTGGATCCTGGCGGACCGGCTTCCCGTGCGCTTCCAGGTCCAGCTCCACAAATACCTGTGGGGCAATGCCGCCGGGCATTGAGACCGGGAACTGGTATGGGTGACGCGACGATCCGTGCCGTGGTGCTGCTCTCGGGGGGCATGGACTCGGCGACCTGCCTGGCCATGGCCCGGCGGGACGGCTGCGAGTGCCACGCCCTGAGCTTCGATTACGGACAGCGACACCGGGCAGAACTTGCGGCGGCTGCCAGCCTGGCCCGGCAGCTCGGCGCCGTCTCGCACCGGACGCTGACGATCGGCCTCGGCGATTTCGGTGGGTCGGCGCTGACGGACGAGCGGCTGGCGGTGCCGACGCGCACGGGCGGCGCAGGTGAGCCCGGCATCCCGATCACCTACGTGCCGGCCCGCAATACCGTCTTTCTCGCCTTTGCCCTCGGCCTGGCCGAGGTGCTGGATGCGGATCGCATCTACGCGGGCATGAATGCCGTCGACTACTCCGGGTACCCGGACTGCCGGCCTGCCTACATCGAGGCGTTCCAGCAGCTCGCGAACCTGGCCACGAAGCGCGGCGTCGAGGGCCGGCCCATCGTGCTGCACGCGCCCCTGCTCCGGATGAGCAAGGCCGGTATCGTGCGCACGGGCCTCGAACTCGGCGTCGATTTCGCTGCCACCGTGTCCTGTTACCAGGCCACGGTGGCGGGGGAGGCGTGCGGAAACTGTGACGCCTGCCGCCTGCGGCAGTCGGGCTTCCTCTCCGCTGGCGTGGCGGATCCCACCCGCTACCGCTAAAATGCCCCGCAGCCTCAATCGATCAACCAAGGAATCCCCATTCACTCTTTCACCAGTTCCATGGGGATTCGTCCCGGGCCGTTAGCTCAGTTGGTAGAGCAGCGGACTTTTAATCCGTTGGTCGATGGTTCAAATCCATCACGGCCCACCATATGACCGGTCAGCAGTTCGCCCTGCACGTCCAGCCCCGGCTGCCTGAGCGCATCGCCCGGCTCAACGACCTGGCCACCAATCTCTGGTTCAGCTGGCACCGGCCGACCCGGAATCTCTTTGAAATCCTCGATCGGGAGCTCTGGTGGAGGACCGGCCGCAATCCGCTGGTGTTCCTCCGCTGCGTGGACCAGTCGGTCCTGGAGGTGGCTGCCAGCAACGACACCTTCCTGGCGGCCTACCGGCGGGCCCTCGCCGAGTTTGATGCCTACCTGGAACAGCGCCCCGCCGGCTACAAGCCCGCGGGCCTGGCGCCGGACGACCTGATCGCCTACTTCTGTGCCGAGTTCGGCTACCACGAGAGTTTCCCGATCTACTCGGGCGGCCTCGGCATCCTCGCCGGTGACCACTGCAAGACGGCCAGCGACCTGGGCCTCCCGTTCGTCGCCGTGGGCCTGCTGTACCGGCAGGGCTACTTCAACCAGCGCATCGACGAGCACGGCCAGCAGATTGCCGAGTACAGCTACATCCAGGCCGAGGACGCGCCCGTTCACCCGGCAAGGGATGCCGCCGGCAACGACGTCGTCGTGACCTGCGACCTCGCGGGCCGTCAGGTCGCCGTCAAGGCCTGGCGCGCCGACGTGGGCCGGATTCCGGTGCTGCTGCTGGACACGGACCTGCCCCAGAACGACCCGGCCGACCGCCAGATCACCCGGCAGCTGTACGGCGGCGACAGCCAGACGCGCCTCCAGCAGGAAATCATCCTCGGCATCGCCGGCGTGCGCGCCCTGCGTGCGGCTGGTATCAGCCCCCGGGTCTGGCACATCAACGAAGGCCATGCCGCCTTCCAGATCGTCGAGCGCATCCGGGAACTGGTGGCGGGCGGCATCGAGTTCAACGCCGCGATCGAGGCGGTGGCCGCGTGCACCGTCTTCACGACCCACACACCCGTCTCGGCGGGGCACGACGTGTTCGACAAGGGCGTGCTGCTCAACTACTTCCAGAAGCTGGTCGGCGAGCTGGGCGTGGGTGAGCAGGGATTCCTGCAGCTCGGGTCCGACGGCGCCGCCGACTCGGGCTTCAACATGACCCGGCTGGCCCTCACCGGGTCCCGCCACGTGAATGGCGTCAGCCGCATCCATCGGCATGTCACGGCCGAGATCTGCGCCGCCAACTGGCCGGAGATTCCGTCCACCGAGAATCCCATCGGCTTCGTCACCAACGGTGTCCACGTCCCGACCTTCATGCAGACGGAGTGGGCGGACCTGCTGGAGCAGAACCTGGGTCCCTCCTGGCGTTACCAGCTCACGGACCGGGACCTGGCGAAGAAGATCGACGACATCCCGGACGGCCGGTTCTGGTACGTCGGCCAGCAGGTGAAGACTGCGATGCTGGTTGGCCTGCGCGACCGGCTCCGGCGCCAGCACGCGAGGAACCAGCTCTCCGAGGCCCATACCCACCGGCTCCTGAAGTACCTGGATCCCGACCGGCCTGACGTCCTGACCATAGGCTTCGGCCGGCGCTTCGCCACGTACAAGCGCGCAACCCTGCTGCTTCACGACCTCGGCTGGCTCCGGGAGATCGTCGACCGGGACAATCGCCCGGTCGTCTTCATTTTTGCCGGAAAGGCCCACCCGGCCGACCGTCCTGCCCAGCAGCTCATGCAGGAGCTGCACCGGGTGAGCAACCTGCCGGAGTTCTCCGGCAAGCTGCTGCTCGTCGAAGGCTACGACATGGGCCTCGGCCGCCTGCTGACGTCGGGCGTGGATGTCTGGCTGAACACCCCGGTGCACCCGATGGAAGCCAGCGGCACGTCGGGCATGAAGGCGGCGATCAACGGCAAGGTCAACGTCAGCGTTCTCGATGGCTGGTGGGCCGAGGCCTACGACGGGGAGAACGGCTGGGCGATTCCGCCGTCGACGCACGCCAGCGATGCCGTCGAGCGGGACCGGCACGACGCGCGCACGCTCTACGAGATCCTGCAGGACGAGGTCATCCCGCTCTACTACTCGCGCGACGAGCGCCTGGGCTACTCACCGGGCTGGGTCCGCAAGTGCAAGCGTTCCATGGCGACCATCCTGCCCCGGTTCAACATGAACCGGGTCGTTCACGACTACGCGTCGCTGTACTACGGGCCGGCAGCGCGCCGGGGCCGGCAACTGGCCGGGGACGGTTTCGCGGTGGCCCGTCACCTTGCCGAGTGGAAGAAGCAGGTGCGCGCGGCATGGCCCGGCGTGACGCTGCGTCTCGTGAACACCGTGGGCAACCGGATCGACTTCAACCAGAGCGTGACCCTCGACGTGGACGTCACGCTCAATGGCCTGCCGCCAGGCGACGTCCGGCTGGAGTGCGTCGTGTCCCGGGAGCTGTGCTCGGAGCTCGCCGTGCCGGTCCGGCAGTATGCCGAGCGTGGCACCAACGAGTCTGGCCTGCGGCCGGTCGGCGACAGCCACGTCTTCGTCCAGGATTTTGCGTCGGCAGGTCCGGCCGGCGTGGACGGCGTGCACCGGTACCGGGTGGAGCTTCGCCCGCCCTGGTGCGGAGCCCTCCATTACCAGGTGCGGGCGGTGCCTTCGCATCCGCACCTGTCCCACCCCTACGAACTGGGCCTCATGCGCTGGGTGTGATGCCCGCGGACCGGGTCAGCACCAGCCCGGCCAGGGGCGGCAGCGTGACGACGATGGACCAGGGCTGGTGCATGCAGGGCACCGGCTCCGCGTGCAGCACGCCTGCATTGCCCAGGTCGCTGCCTCCGTAGAAGCGGGAATCGGAATTCAGTGTCTCGCGCCATTCCCCGGGTAGAGGCACGCCGAGCCGGTAGCCGGGCCGCGGCACCGGCGTGAAATTCAGGGCCACCACCGCCAGGTCGTCCCCGGTGCGGCGAACGAAGCTCAAGGTCGAGTTGTCGGCGTCGTCCCAGCGCAGCCACTGGAAGCCGCGCCCGTCGAAGTCCTGCCGGTGCAGTGCCGGGATGCGGGCATGCAGCCCGTTCAGGTCCCGCACCAGGCGCTGCACGCCACCGTGGCGGGGATCTGCCAGCAGGTGCCACGGCAGGCCTTCGCGATGATTCCATTCCCAGGGCTGGGCCAGTTCGCCGCCCATGAACAGCAGCTTGCGGCCCGGGTACGTCCACTGGAACAGGTAGGTGAGCCGCAGGTTGGCGAAACGCTGCCAGTCGTCGCCGGGCATCCGGGCAAGCAGCGATCCCTTGAGGTGCACCACCTCGTCGTGGGAGAGGGGCAGCACGAAGTTCTCGCTGAAGGCGTACAGCGGCCCGAAGGTGAGCAGGTCGTGGTGGTGCTTGCGGTGCACCGGATCGAGGGCCATGTACTTCAGCGTGTCGTGCATCCATCCCATGTTCCATTTCATGCTGAACCCGAGGCCGCCGGTCTCGACCGGCCGGCTGACACCCGGCCAGGCCGTGGACTCCTCGGCGATCGTGACCGTCCCGGGGAAATCCCGGTGGGTCATGGTGTTCAGCTCGCGAAGGAAGTTGACTGCTTCCAGGTTCTCGTTGCCGCCATGAACGTTGGGCGACCATTCGCCGGGCTTGCGCGAGTAGTCGAGGTAGAGCATCGATGCGACCGCGTCCACGCGCAGCCCGTCCACGTGGAACTCCTCCAGCCAGAAGCGTGCGCTGGACAGCAGGAAGCTCCGCACCTCCTGCCGGTCGAAATTGAAGACCAGCGTGCCCCAGTCCGGCTGGCTGCCCTTCCGGGGGTCCCCGTACTCGAACAGCGGAGTGCCATCGAAGTCCGCCAGTCCATGGCTGTCCCGCGGGAAATGGCCCGGCACCCAGTCGAGGATCACCCCCAGGCCAGCCCGGTGGCAGGCATCGATCAGGTAGCGGAGGTCGTCGGGACTACCGTACCGGCTGGTCGGCGCAAAGTAACCCACGGCCTGGTAGCCCCAGGACTCATCCAGCGGGTACTCGGTGAGGGGCAGGAACTCGACGTGGGTGAATCCCTGCTCGAGCACGTAGGGCACCAGCTGGTCGGCTGCCTGCCGGTAGGTCAGTGAGCTGCCGTCGGGATTGCGCCGCCACGAGCCGAAGTGGATTTCGTAGATGGACAGGGGCTCGTGCAGCCAGTCCTTCGCCTGCCGACTGGCCAGCCAGGCGGCGTCCTGCCAGTGGAACGCCGCCGACTCGCGAAAACGCGAGGCAGTGGCGGGCCGGATTTCGTGCTCCCGGGCGAAGGGGTCCGTCTTCAGGCGCAGGGCGCCAGAGTGCCGGTTGCGGATCTCGTACTTGTACAGCGCCTCGCGCACCCCGGGAATGAAGAGCTCCCAGACGCCGGAAGCGCCGCGCACCCGCATCGGGTGGCATCGTCCGTCCCAGCGATTGAAGTCGCCGACGACGCTCACGCGCTCCGCATTGGGGGCCCAGACGGCGAAGCGCACGCCGGATACGCCGCCGACGCGCCAGGGGTGGGCGCCGAGGAACCGGTGCGCGGCGTTGTGGTGCCCCCCGTTGAACGCCGCTACTTCCGCCTCGTCCAGCTGGGGTCCGAAGCAGTAGGGGTCATGTACCTCGCTCACCTGGCCGCTGCCCGCGGTGGCCCGCAGTCGATACGGCACGGGCACGGCGGCGGCAGGGCCCCGCCACTCGAACAGGTCCGTCTCACCAACGCGCAGCATGGGCGCCTTGGCCTCTACGATTTCAATGCTCGCCGTGTCGGGGCGCAACGCCCGGACGATGACGGAGCCGTCTGGCTGGGGGTGCCGCCCGAGCCACCCGAACGGGTCGTGGTGCCTGGCTTCCAGCAGGGAACGCAGGTCCGGCGTCAACAACGGTGGCATGGCTCCCATAGGACCTATGGTGTTACATTCGCCGACAGTGTGACAGATCAGGCGCGGACACTGCGGTGAGCATCTACTATCCGGGCAGCAGCGCCAGGCCAGGCCGCTCCGGCCGGTTCGTCAGCCAGCTCACGAAGAGCACGATGGCCCTGATCATGGCTGGCGGCCGCGGCGAGCGCCTGCGCCAGCTCACGGCCCACCGCGCCAAGCCGGCCACGCCCTTCGGGGGCAAGTACCGGATCATCGACTTCAGCCTGTCCAACTGCGTGAACTCCGGGATCCGGCAGATCCTGGTCCTGACCCAGTACAAGTCCCACGCACTGATCCAGCACGTCCAGCGTGGCTGGGGCTACCTGCGCGGCGAACTCGGCGAATTCGTGCAGCTCGTTCCTGCCCAGCAGAAGCTCGGGGAGCTGTGGTACCGGGGCACGGCGGACTCGGTTTACCAGAACCTGGACATCATCGAAGCCCACGCCCCCGAACTCGTCCTGGTGCTGGCGGGTGATCACGTCTACAAGATGGACTACGGGCCGATGATCGCGTTCCACGTGGAGCGCTCGGCGGACATCACCATCGGCATGGTGCAGGTGCCCATCGCCACGGCCCACGAGTTCGGCATTGCCACCGTCGACGCCGAGCAGCGCATCGTCGGCTTCAACGAGAAGCCCCGGGAGCCGCAGCCCATGCCCGGGCGGCACGACGTGGCGCTGGCCTCGATGGGTATTTACGTCTTCGGCCGGGAATACCTGCGCCAGGTCCTGAGCGCCGACGCGGCCGATCCGGCCTCCGCCCATGACTTCGGCAAGAACATCATCCCGGGCGCCATCAAGGCCAGCCGGGTATTCGCCTACCCGTTCCAGAGCGTGGAGACCCAGGCCCAGGCCTACTGGCGCGACGTGGGCACCGTCGACGCGTTCTACTCGGCCAACATGGAGCTGATCTTCGTCAGTCCGGAGCTGAACCTCTACGACTCGGAGTGGCCCATCTGGACCTACCAGGAGCAGATGCCCTGCGCCAAGTTCGTCCTCGACGAGGAAGGCCGGCGGGGCATGGCCATCAACTCGATGGTAGCCGGTGGCTGCATCATCTCCGGCGCCCACGTCCGCGAGTCGCTGCTATTCTTTAATGTCACCGTCGACGAGCGGTCCGATATCTTCCGCTCCGTCCTGTTACCCCACGTCGTGGTGGGGAAGGGCTGCCGGATCTCGCGCGCCATCATCGACGAGGGCTGCACCGTTCCCGACGGCATGGTGATTGGCGAGGACCTCGCCCGCGACCGGGAGCGGTTCCATGTCACCGAGCAGGGCATCGTCCTCGTCACCGAGGACATGCTGCGGGCCGACGCGTCCCGTCCGGCAGCGAAGCCCGTGCTGGCGGCAACCGACGTCGTGCGCTGAACATCCTGGCGGCCGGGTGACAGCTTCCTTGCTCAACGGCCAGCGGCGGGCCGGCGTCCTGCTGCATCCGACGTCGCTGCCCGGGCCCTGGGAATCCGGCGTCCTCGGGATCGACGCGCGCCGCTTCGTGGACTGGCTCGGCGAGGGCGGATTCCGCCTCTGGCAGATGCTGCCGCTGGGTCCCGTCGGCGATTCCCTGTCTCCCTACCAGATGAGTTCGGCGTTCGCCGGGAATCCGCGGCTTGTCGATCCGGAGTCCTGGCCCGTCGCAGGCTGGCTGCCAGCAGGCCGCCGTCTCGACGGCCGGACCTGGCCAGCGCGGCGGGCGCTGCTGCACGAGGCCTGGCTTGCCTTCCGCGCTGGCGATGACCCGCGCGACAAGGCGGACTACAGCCAGTACTGGCGGGAGCAGCGCAGCTGGCTGCTGCCCTATGCCCTGTTCCGCGCCGCGCGCGGCCGTTACGGTGAAGCGGGCTGGTGGACGTGGCCCGATGCCGTGCGCCGGCGTGAGCCGCAGGCGATGGCGGAGCTGCTGCGCGAGGCAACGGCCGAGATCCGTGAAATCGTCTTCGAGCAGTGGGCGTTCGACCGCCAGTGGCTTGCCCTGCGCGACCGGGCTCGCGACCACGGCATCGAACTTCTCGGCGACCTGCCGATCTATGTCGACCTGGACAGTGCCGATGTCTGGTGGCACCGCCGGCTGTTCCGCGTGGATGAGCAGGGCAGGCCGGAGGCCGTCGCCGGGGTGCCGCCGGACTACTTCAGCGCCGAAGGCCAGATGTGGGGTAATCCCCTGTACGACTGGGAGGCCATGCGTGCCGACGGCTATCGCTGGTGGACGGACCGCGTGCGCGCCCAGCTTCGGTGGTTCGATGCGTTGCGGATCGATCACTTTCGCGGGCTCGAGGCCTACTGGCAGGTTCCCGTGGGCGCGGCCAGCGCCCGGGACGGGTCCTGGCAGCCGGCGCCGGGCGCCGGATTGCTGGCCGCCCTCGGTGCGGCCGTCGGGGGACAGCCATTCCTTGCGGAAGACCTTGGCACGATCACGCCGGCGGTCCACGCACTCCGCCGGCAGTTTGGCCTGCCGGGCATGCTGATCGCCCAGTTTGCCTTCGACGGCTCCACCGACAATCCCTACCTTCCGGGGAATCATGTGGTGGATGCCGTGCTGTATTCAGGCACCCACGACAACGACACGGTCCTCGGCTGGTACCGCAGCCTGGACGCCGGCGCCCGCAACTACGTCCAACGGGTGCTGGAATGCGGCTCCGGTGACCTGCCCGGCGCACTCCTGCGCTCGGTCTGGCAGTCGCGGGCCGAGGTCGCGGTCTTTCCCCTGCAGGACCTGCTGGGGCTAGGCTCCGAAGCCCGGATGAACACGCCCGCGACCGTCACGGGCAACTGGACCTGGCGATTCAGCTGGGACCAGATGCCAGCGGGACTGGCCGCGGATTGCCGGCGCCGGGGCGCCGACGCGGGGCGCCCGGCGGATCAGGCCGTGGCCGTGCCCGTGAGGCGCGCGTAAAGCGCCTCATACAGCGGCGCCTGGTGCCGCCACGAAAAGTCCTCGGCCATCCCGTTCTGCTGGAGGGCAGCCCACAGGTCCGGTTGCCGGTACCAGCCCAGCACCTCGCTGATGGCCCAGCCGAGGCCGGCCGGGTCGGCGTGCTTGAACACGCTGCCGGTGCCCGCCCGGGTGCCGATGTCGAAATGGCGGACGGTATCGCGGAGGCCGCCGGTCTCCCGGACGATGGGCACCGCGCCGTAGCGCAGGGCGTACATCTGGGTCAGGCCGCAGGGTTCGTAGATCGATGGCACCAGGAAAGCGTCGGAACCCGCGAAGATGAGCCGGGCCAGCGCCTCGTCCTGGGCGTCGAAATAATGGAACTGGTCCGGATGCGCGGCCGACAGCCGCCGCAGCTCGGCCATGTAGCGCTCCTCACCCTGGCCAAGGATCACCGCCTGCACGTCGCCCTGGTGCAGCAGTGGGGTGAGCGCCTCCACGACGAGCTCGATGCCCTTCTGCTCGGCCAGCCGCGTCACCATGCCGAGCAGCGGCGCGCGTGACGAGCTACTTAGGCCGGCCTGCGTGACCAGCGTCCGGCGGCAGGCCGCCTTGCCGTCAAGGTGGTGTGCGTCGTAATGGGCGGTGAGCGCGGGGTCCGTGGCCGGGTCCCAGGCGGCGTAGTCGACGCCGTTCAGGATGCCAACCAGCCGGTTGCGGCGCTGGCGGAGCAGGGGGTCGAGGCCCTTGCCGTACTCGGCCGTCAGGATTTCGCCGGCGTGGGTCGGACTGACAGTGGTAAGCGCGTCGGCCGCGACGATGCCGTCGCGGAGGAAATTCAGGTCGGGAATTGCGGCGCCCGTCGCCACCGGCATGGCAGGGAGCCCGAGCTCGGTTGCCAGTGTGCCGGCAAAGACCCCCTGGTAGCCGATGTTGTGAATGGTCAGGACCGAGCTCGCCTCGCGCAGCATGCGCGAAGCACGGTATCCGGTGCGCAGCAGCACCGGCACCAGCGCGGCGTGCCAGTCGTGGCAGTGAATGACATCGGGCGACCAGCCCAGCAGCTCGCACAGGCGCAGCGCCGCGTGGGAGAGCAGCGCGAAGCGCCGCGCCTCGAGTTCCCCGCCGCCGTAGATGCCGCCGGAGGCGAATAGGGGCGGGCAGTCGACCAGGTACACCTGGGGTTCCGGGCCCGTGCGCCGTGGCAGCTGCTGGAACGTGTAGCCGGGGTGGGCGCCGGCGACGGCCACCGGTGATACCTGGAGACCGTCCAGCGCCAGTGGCCCGGGTGGCACCCCCGCGTAGCGTGGCAGCACGACCCGCACGTCGTGCCCCGCGTCAACGAGTTCCCTGCCAAGGCCCGTGACCATGTCCGCCAGCCCGCCCGTCTTGGCAAACGGCGCGTACTCGGCGGAAACCATCAGGATGCGCATGGCGTCAATGGCCCGGCCGGGTGGTGAAAAAAAAGACCCTGCCGGGGCAGGGTCTCTCGAGTCGGGCGGACGTGCTCACCGCCAGCGAACCGTGGCGCCAGCGGCGCTGGTCAGAACGTGTAGACACCCATGAGCTGGGCGTTCCAGACGAGGTCGGTGGTGTCCACGTCGTAGTAATTGAACTCGACGCGGACGCTGAACGGGGAGCCGGTCTTGAGGTTCACGCCCATGGCCGCGGCAAGGCCGACGTCGTCATCGTCGAAGCTGACCTCCTCGTAGCGGGGCCCAACCGGCAGACCGGGCACGAATGCCTGGTTACGCTCGAGGCCCGAGTAGTCGGCCTGCCAGCTCATGGCGCCCAGCTTGAGGTAGAGGTCCAAGTTGTCATTCATTGGCAGGCTGCCGACGAGGAAGGCGCGCACGCCCGACATGTCCATCTGCGCCGTCCACTCGCGGCTCTGGCAGCCCAGGTTATTGCAGGATTCCGGCAGCACGTAGCGCTGCTCGGCGGAGCCGAAATCGGTGTAGCCGATCTCCACCCCGAAGTTGCCGAACATCCAGCCGGCCGTCACGTCGAAGCTGACATCAGTGCTGGTGAAGTCGTCGCTGCCGGTGAAGTTCGGGTCCGGGAACGGCGGAGCGGGAAGGGGCAGGACGGGTCCGGGGAACAACCCGAGTTCGGTCAGCGTGGACTCCGTGCGCGAGCCACCGATGCCGATACCGATGTACGGACCGGCAACTGATACGCCCGGCGCGGCTAGTGCCATCGCCATCAGTAGTGCAACTCTCTTGCTCATTCCCCCGCTCCCGAAACAGTTCTAATTAATTTAATTGCAAAGCGCCAAAGTCCTGGTGGATCGGATCAGAAGATGGTGTCACGTCCCAGGAAGTTGCCAAAGTACAGCCGGGCACTGATCTCGATGCCGGTGTCATCGTCGAACACGACGCCCCGAGCCCGGAGCGTCAGGTAGTCGGTCAGGTGGTAGCCCAGGCCGAGCAGCACGTCGTTGCTGGAGACGTTGGAGTCGTCCAGGTCCGAGTAGCGGAAGCCGGCCTCGATCTCCACGTTCTCTGAAAGTTCGCTGCGGACGATCACTTCGCCCAGGTAGCCGGTGTCGTCTCCGGAAACCAGCTCGCAGAGGTTGTTGGGCGTCTGGAACTCCGTGATGTCCACGTAGCCGAGCTGGACGACCACGTCGGTGCTCTCGGCGACGGCGATGCTCGCGCCCAGGCCGCCGGCAAGGGACTGGGAGTCCCGGTCACCGGTGAAGCTGGTGGCGCCTTCCCCACCGTCGCAGCTCGCGCTGGTGCCGGTGAAGTCGCCATCAAAGAATTCGCCGAACAGGTGCAGGCCCACGCGGCCGAACTGGGCGAGGCCGACGGAGCCATTGAGCCTGAAGCCCTCGTGCTGGCCGCCTTCCTGCTTGACGCCATAATTCGAGTCGACCCACTGGTAGCCCGTATCGAAGTACGAGTAGCGGGGGCCGCCCGACCAGTCGTCGGCGGCAGACGCGAGAGCGGGGGCCAGCAGTGCAGCACCGCTGAGGCAGGCCAGCGCCGCTACCCGGGCGTGCCGTGCCGAGGCGGGACGTGGCAGGGCAGCAACACCCGTGGAACCGGCAGAGGACGGCGCGACAGGGGACGCGTTGAGAGGCAACCGGGCAAGCGGCGACCGGGCAAATCTGGCAGTCATGGAACGTCCCCCTGTTGATGGCGAGAATCAGCGAAAACGCCGGGGACTATAGCGAATCGGGTACTGACTGGCTATAGCGTGTGGAGTCGCTGACCGCTCGTCGCAACGCTCGTCTACACGGTGGGCAGAGCGCGCGAGCGTGGTCCCGTCCTGTAGCGTTGGGGCGACCGTTTGGTATGATCCCCCGGCCACTTCCCAGGGGGATTCGAATGACTACTTTCAAGAATGTCAGGGGCATTTCCGCGTCCGCGTGGATGGCCTTTGCGGTGATCCAGGCACTGCCGATAGTGGCGAGCGCGCAGATCGAAGAGGTGGTGGTCAGCACCCGCCGCCGCGAGGAGAGCCTGCAGGACGTGCCGATCGCCGTGTCGGCGATCACGAGCGAGCAGATCCAGCGCCAGGGCATCACCGACCTGAAGGATGTCGTCGCGAACCAGCCCAGCGTGCAGTTCGACCAGGCCTTCGGGCCGGCGGATAACCGCATCACGATCCGCGGCCTCTCCAACACCCGCGGCCGGTCCAACGTGGCCTTCCTGGTGGACGGCATCGACACCACCACGGAGAACCTGATTTCGGCCGGTTCCGGCCTCCTGGCCAACCGCCGCCTGCTCACCGACGTGGAGCGCATCGAAATCGTCAAGGGCCCCCAGAGCGCGCTCTTCGGCCGGGCGGCTTTTGCCGGCGCCTTCAACTACATCACCAAGGAGCCCACCGAGGAGTTCGATGGCCGGGTCAGCATCGATGTGGGCGACTTCGGCAAGCGCGTGATCGACGGCGCCTTCGGCGGCCCCCTGTCGGACACGTTCGGCATCCGGGTGACGGGTGTCCAGTACAACGAAGACGGCTACTACACCAACAGCATCTCCGGCAACAACGTGGGCGGCTCTGACGGCTACGGCGGTGCGCTGACGGCGGTCTGGAAGCCGGTGGACGCGGTCAAGGTCAAGGCCCGCGTCGAGTACAGCGACGACCACTACGATCCCCGCGCCGTCGTGAACATCCAGGGCGACACGCCCTACGGCCTGCCGGATTCGGCCAAGGCGATTGCCCGTCCGGTGATCACCGGCAACCCGGCGACCCAGCCGGCCCAGTCATCGGCCACCAATCTCTTCAACTTCGGCGCCTACTGCCCCAAGTTCGGGTTCGACCCGACGAATACCCCGGGCGACGGCAGCAACGCGGCGTTCTGCCTGCCGGGTGTCATCGGCAAGTCGAGCGGCATGCAGGTCACGCAGAGCGAGGACGCCAACACCGGCGCCGACTATCCCGGCACCGACACCCAGACCTTCCGGGCCAGCCTCATCGCCAGCTACGACCTGGGCTACGGCCTGATCTCGTCCTACACGGGCTGGACCGACTTCGACGGCATCGATCTCTATGACCAGGATTACCAGGCGAGCGTGGCGGAGGACTTCAACGGCAACAGCGGCCGGCCCTACACCACCAGCGACCCGCGGGGCGGCCGCATCGACACGCTGATGGGCCACCAGGAGTCCAACCAGGACACCAGCACCAAGCAGTTCTCCCAGGAGTTCCGCTACGAGACCCAGCTGGACGGCCCGGTGCAGTTCACCGGCGGTGTGCTGTTCTGGCAGGACCACCGGGAGCTGGCGGACCGCAACAACATCACGTTCTGTGCGCCCTACGGCCGAGTCGGCGCCCAGGTCCTGACCGATGAAAATGGCCAGCCCGTCCAGCGCCTGGCTGATCCGAACAACCCCAACAGCGCCCTGATCAACGTTCAGGATCCGACCACGGGCACGCTCGCCTACGTCTCCGGTATCTGCGATGGCACCGCCAACACCGCCACGAGCTGGCAGGAGTACCGCCGGCTGGTCTCGGATCCGCAGTACTCGACTTCGTGGGACGCCCGCACGCGGCACCTGTCCTTCTACGGCCGGATCGACTGGAACATGACCGATGAACTGACCTTGAGCCTCGAGGACCGGTTCGTGGACGAGGAGTTCAATCTCACCAAGCCCGGCAGCTCCAGCTGCACCGAGAGCGCCTTCGCCACGGGCAGCAATCCGACGGGCCTCTGGCGGACGGTGGCATCTGGCCCGGACCAGATCTTCAGCGCGACCTTCGACCCCTCCAACCCGAACCGGGTCTACTGCGACATCGAGCGGCTCGTCTACAACATCGATGTCACCGGCGCCCTCACGGACCCGTCCACGGGCAACCTGACCCTGCGCTACATCGAGGGCTCCACCTACTCCAACTACAACACGCCCAAGGTCACCCTCGCCTGGAAGGCGACCGACAACACCAACTACTTCTTCTCCTTCGGCTTCGCCCAGAAGCCCGGCGGCATCAACCAGCTGGCCGGTGGTGGTGGCGCCGAGCCGCCGCCCATCGAGGCGGAGCGGTTCGAGTCCGAGAAGCTGAAGTCCTGGGAGCTGGGCGTGAAGACCAGCTTCGAGGGGGCCGGCTTCTGGAACGTTAACAGCTCGCTGTTCTTCCAGGATTACACCGACAAGCAGGTGGGCGTCCAGATCGTGGCTGAGAACGGCATCTCCCAGCCCCGCGTCATCAACGTGGATGGCACCCAGGTCTGGGGCTTCGAGTTCGAGACGCTGTGGCAGCCGTCGTTCATGGAAGGCCTCACGCTCAGCCTGTCCGGCACGTTGCTGGACGCCGAGTACACTGACTTCATCGACGACACCCGGAACCTGGTGCGTGCCGCCGTGTACGGCGACTGCCCGGTGGTCTACAAGCGCGGCGATGTTGAATCGACGGATGCCCAGGATCCGGCCTTCGGTGGCGCCGTGCCGACCGCCTTCTGCCGCCTGGACTACTCGGGCAACAAGCTCGAGCGCTCACCCGAGCAGTCCTACGCGGCCTCCATGGCGATCCAGCGGCCGTTCCTCGACACGCCCTTCGAGTACCTCTTCGAGCTGAGCGGCAGCTGGCAGGACGAGCGCTGGGCCGACCCGGAGAACGTCGTCAAGCTGGCCGACTATGCCCGCATGGATATGCGGCTCGGCCTGACCTCCGACAAGTGGGATGTCATCGCCTACGTGGACAACGTGCTGGATGACGACCGTTTCCTGACGGGCGGCAGCGGTCCCGACTTCGGTTCCCAGGTCACGGACCTCGGGTTCACGGCCGGCTTCGGCACCACTCACTACTTCGCGACCCTGCCGGATCCCCGGGTCTTCGGTATTCGCGGGTCCTATCGCTTCGGCGGTGGCCGCTAGGATTCGCACGTCTCAGGCCTGACGGGCAAAAGAACGCCCCGGGGAACGCGAGTCCCCCGGGGCGTTTTTTTTGGGCGCGTCAGCCGAGCAGCTTGGTCGTGCCAATGAACCCGACGATGACGATCAGCGCGTAGGTGGACCAGATGATGATCGTCGACCGGTCCATCGTGCTGCTGATGATGGCCTCGATTTCCGGCTTCGAGCCCTCGACGGCCAGTCGGCCAAAGGCGGCGCCGATCGGGTCGAAGGCCACGATCATCCAGATAACCATCAGGTTGATGGCGCCGTAGAGGGCCACCTTCAGGTGCAGCCAGGGCACGTCCTGGACGAAGGGGCCGGAGCCCAGCCAGGAGGACACGCACAGCACGATCAGCGTAACGCCGACCAGGCCGGTGAGCCAGTTCGTGACGCCAGCCAGACGGTGCCCGATCGGCTTGTCGTACCAGTAGGCGCCGGCCATGCTGACGGCCCACCAGCCGATGCTGAAGATCCAGACGAGGGCGACGGCAAGATCGGAAATCGGGAGGTAGCCCAGGTCGCGGGACAGCATCACGCCAAGCGGCAGGGCCGCCTTCCACATCGTGCGGGGCAGCAGCTCGATCCGCAGCGCCATGTGCAGGAGGGTTACCCGGGTCACGAAGCTCAGGCTGGAATCCGTGGACCGGCGGGCCGCGAGGAACACGCCCATGTCGGTACCCACCCAGAAGACGAACATCAGGAGGTGGGCGTACTTCCAGACTTCGTATTCGGTCATCGCTATCTGCTCCCCTGGAACGTGCCGCCCGTGACTTTACCCGATTCGCAGCAGTGACCGCATGGCGGCTTGCCCGCCTGTAGGTGGTCCGGTCGATCCTTGGTATTCTCTTGGAAATTCACAACCTGCGGCCCGGACAATGCGTTCCGCGGTCCCAGCCGACAAGGAGAACACCGTGCGTCCCCACGTAGAACTCATTCAGGAAGCCGACCTCTGCTGGCACGCCGCCGAGCTGCCCAAGGGCGAGGGCAAGGCGCGGCAGCGCAACCTGTCCTATGACGAGGAGAACGGCGCCGGTTCCACCAAGATGGTCTTCGACACGGCCTGGCACCGGCCAGCGGGGTACCACCACGCCGACACCGAGTGGTACGTCCTGAGCGGCGAGGTCCAGTTCGGCAGCCAGCGCCTCGGCAAGGGCGCCTATTTCCGCGCCCCGGCGGGCCTGCGCGTGCCGGCCATGTCCGTGAAAGCGGGGACCGAGGTCCTGTTGTTCCGGGAGCTCCAGGACTGGGGCTTCAGCGTGTCCAGCAAGGATCGGGCGGGCTTCATTCCCCGGGGCCTGAACACGGCTTCCCGCGAACGCGGCGAGCTGACCCTGCTCGACACGACCCGCATGGAGTGGATGCCCAACATCTACGAGGGCGACCAGCAGCGGTTCCTGAAGCTGAAGCTCCTCTACAACGATCCCGCGCCGAAGAACGATCCCCAGAAGGGCTTCGTCACCATGATGTGCTGGGCGCCCCCGGGCTGGTCCGATAACCGCATGGTCCACCACCCCGTCTTCGAAGAGGCGTACACCATCGACGGCCACCTGGACTACAACTTCGGCCGGCTCGACGCAGGCACGTACTTCTTCCGGCCCGCTCGCGTGAAGCATGGCCACTTCATCTCCGGGGCGGAGAAGGGTTTCACCGGCATCTTCCGCATGGACGGCTCCATCATCAACTGGATCACCATCAACGAGAAGGTGACGGTGGAGGGCACGCCGCTGAACTACGACCCGAAGACCCAGGGCCCGCTGATCGCCGGCATCCCGGTCCGGTCCCGCACGGCCGGTGAGTGGGACAAGGACGGCTGGTGAGCGGCGGCGCGATCGACATCGTCTGCAACCTGTTCACACCCGAGGCGGTGGCGAACGGCCAGACGGGCCTCGATGACGCTTTCAAGGCACAGGTGCGGATGCCGCCGGAGATCCGCGGCGGGGTGACCGTCGGGGATTACCTGCAACGGATGGATCGGGCGGGCATCGAGCGCTCGCTGCTGATCGCGGTCCGTGCCGGGGACATCAACGTGAAGGGCGGCTTTGAGCTGCCTTACGAGGTCGTTCGCGACGTCTGCCAGCAGCACCCGGCGCGGTTCTCGGGCCTGGCCGGCATCGATCCCTTCCGGGGCATGCAGGGCCTGCGTGACCTGGAGAAGGCCGTGAAGGACTACGGCTTTGTCGGCGCGCACCTCTATCCCCACTGGTGCGGCCTGGCGCCCGACCATGCCAAGTACTACCCGTACTACGCGAAGTGCTGCGAACTGGACGTGCCCATCATGATGCAGGTCGGGCACAACCTGGTGTATTCCCGCGAGCGCCGGCTCCCGTCCGTGGGGCGCCCGATCTGTCTCGACCAGGTGGCGATCGACTTCCCCGAACTGCGGCTCATCGGCATCCACATCGGCGTGCCCTGGACCGACGAGATGATCTCCATGTGCTGGAAGCACGAGAACGTGTTCACCGCCGGCGACGCCTATGCGCCGAAGCACTGGCCGGAGGCCTTCGTCCACTACGCCAACACGTTTGGCAAGGAGAAGGTCCTGTTCGGCACCGACTGGCCCGTGATCGATCCGGAGCGGGCGGTGCGCGAGATCGACGACCTCAACCTGCGACCCGAGTCGAAGCGCCTGATGATGCGCGACAACGCGCTGCGCGTCTTCAAGTTGCCCGCCTGAGCGGGTTGCGCCATGGCCGCAGCCCCGACGGCATCTCCGCTGGTCCCGCCACCGACGTTCCAGCACCTGTCTCTCGTCGGGGGCATCCGCGCCGCCATGCACCGGGCGCCCGAAAAGATCGCCTATCGCCACCGGGAGCGGACCCGGACCTACCGGGAACTGCTGGACCGCGTTGACCGCGTGACGTCCGGCCTGATTGCCGGGCTCGGCCTGCAGCCCGGCCAGCACGGCGCCATCGTCGGCAAGAATTCCATCGAGTACATGGAGATCGTCCTCGGCGCGTCCCAGGCGGGTGTAGCGCTGGCCACGGTCAACCCCCGCCTGTCCCTGCCTGAAATCGCCGCCATCTGCGACGACGCCGGTGCGCAGGTCGTGTTCGCGGATCCCGAGTCGGCGGCCACCCTGCGTGACGCCACGCTCGCGACCAGGCCCGTGATCATCGCCATCGGCCCCGAACTCGAGGCCTGGCTGGCAAAGGCCGCTCCCCTCGGCCGGATTCCTCCGGTTCGGGAGTGGGATGACTTCACCATTCCCTACACGTCTGGTACGACCGGCAAGCCCAAAGGTGTCCTCGTGCCCCACCGGTCGCGGATCCTCACGCTGTTCGGGATGGCTGTCGAGTATGGCTGCTACGCGCCGGACGACCGGTTCCTGGCGATCGCCCCCATGTGCCACGGGGCGGGCATGATCTTCTCGCTCGCTCCGGTCTTCTTCGGCGGCTACGCGGAGATCATCGACAAGTTCGACCCGGGGGAAGTGCTGGCCCGGCTGGCCAGCCAGCACATCACGGGTTTCTTCGCCGTGCCCACCCACTTCCACGCACTGATGTCAGCGGAGCCTGCCGCGTTGGCCGCGAGCCGCAGTGCCGGACTCAAGTCGGTGATCTCCAACGCAGCCGCGCTGCCCCAGGCCATGAAGGAGCGCCTCGTCGCGCACTTCGGGCCGGGCCTCCTGCACGAGACCTACGGGTCGACCGAGGCAGGGATCGTCTCCAACCTCCGGCCGCCCGACCAGCTCCGCAAGCAGCAATGCGTTGGCCAGCCGTTTCCCTGCACGGAAGTCGAGCTCCGGCGCCCCGACGGTACGGTGTGCGTAGCCGACGAGGTGGGCGAGCTGTTCTCGCGGAGCCCCTACCTGTTCAACGGCTACTGGGGCCGGCCGCAGGAAACCGCCGAGTCATTCCAGGACGGCTGGGTGACCGTGGGCGACCTGGCCCGCCGGGATGGCGAGGGGTACCTGTACATCGTCGACCGGCTCAAGGACATGGTGATCTCCGGTGGCGTGAACATCTATCCGCGGGAGGTCGAGGAAGTCATCTTCCAGCATCCCGGCGTGCAGGAAGCCGCGGTCATCGGTATTCCCGACGAGAAGTGGGGGGAGGTCCTCAAGGCCTTCGTCGTGCTGCGTCCGGGTGGGGACCTGGGCGCCGAGGCGCTCCTGGCCTTCCTGGAGCCCCGCATCGCGCGGATGAAGATGCCAAAGCAGGTCGAGTTCATCGAGCAGATTCCCCGCAATGCCAATGGGAAGGTGCTCAAGACAACCCTGCGGGCGCGCGGCTGAACCGCATGGCGACGGGACCTGCGGCCAAGAGCACCGTCGAGTTCTACTTCGACACCTCGTGTCCCTGGAGTTACCTGGCGCTGGAGCGTGTACGCGAGGCGGCCATCCGCACCGGCTCCCTGGTCAGCTACCGGCCGGTGCTGGTGGATGACGTCCTGCGCACGGCGAATCCGGCTTTCCCGGCGGACCGCACCGACCCGGTTGCCGTGCGGGCGCGATACCAGGCCAAGGACCTGGCCGACTGGGCCCGGTATTGCGGCCTCACCCTGCGACGCCCGAAGCCCTGGCCCATCCGGCCCGAGTGGGCCCAGCGGGGCGCCATCGCCGCGGCCGAACTGGCTGGCGGCACCGCTGGTCCGGCGCCGTACCTGGCCGCTGTGTTCGCGGCGCTGTTTGCGGATAATCTCGACATCAGCGACGTGACCGTCGTGGAGTCGCTGGCCGCGTCGGTCGGGCTCGACGCGGCCCGGTTCGCGGCCCGTATCCGCGACGACGACACACGGCTGCAGGTGGAGAGCAACGGGGTGGAGCTCGTGGCGCGCGGCGGATTCGGCACGCCCACCTTCCTGGTCGGCACCGGTAGCGACGGTGGCGACCTCTACTTTGGCAATGATCGACTGCCCCTGGTCGAGGCGGCCCTGGCCCGGCACGGCGGCATGCGGCTAGTCCTTCCCGGAGCACACGGAGCTTGAGCCATGTCTGAATCTGCAGCAGTTGCCGGCGCCACCTCCCGTCGCGGCTTCCTGGCCGGCTCGGGAGCCGTCGCCCTGTCGCTCAGCCTCCGGTATGCCCCGGGTTCTGCTGCCACCGCCACCGACCCCCAGGTCCCGTACGGGGCGTGGGAAGACCTGATGCGCCGCAAGTGGACGTGGGACCGGGTGGCCCATGGCACGCACGGGACGAACTGCACGGGGACCTGCGCGTTCAACGTCTACGTCAAGAACGGCATCGTCTGGCGGGAGGAGCAGCAGGGCGAGTACGGGCGCTCCGAGGACGCTCCGGACTATGGTCCGCGGGGCTGCCAGAAGGGCCTCCGGCACGCGAAGTACATGTACGGCAAGCAGCGGATCCTGTACCCGATGAAGCGGGTCGGGGAGCGGGGCGAGGGCAAGTGGGAGCGGGTGACCTGGGACCAGGCGCTCGCCGAGATCGCCGACCGGTTCATTGATTACTCCGTGGAGTTCGGGCCCCGGTCCATCAGCTTCGACCTTGGCACCCAGATGGTGTTGAAGCGCGCGTCCTTCGCAGCCCTCGGCCGCTTTGCGACCATCACCGGCATCGAGCTGCCGGAAGCCTTCGCGGGCGTGGGTGACCTGCCGACCGGCGTGCAGATGACCGTGGGTGAGCCGCTCCTCGGCGACACCATGGCGGCGGTGTACAGGTCGCGGTGTTGCCTCGTGTGGTTCTGCAATCCGGCCGTCACGCGCATTCCCGACGCGCATTTCTTCTGGGAGGCGAAGTACAACGGCACGGAAGTCATCGCCATCTCCCCCGAGTTCACCCCCAGCGCCATGCACGCCAGCAAGTGGGTGAACCCGAAGCCGGGCACCGACATAGCCCTTGCCATGGGCATGGTCCAGGTCCTCCTTGCCGATGACCTCATCGACCGGGAGTACATCCGCGAGCAGACCGACCTGCCATTCCTGGTTCGCGCTGACAATGGCAAGTTCCTGCGCGAGAGTGATTTCGTGGCCGGCGAGGCGGCCCGCAACAACCTCTTCTACCTCTGGGACGGAAAGTCGCGTAAGGCCGTCCCGGCTCCCGGGACCGGCGGCCCGCCACCCCCTCCCGGAACCCCGGTCCCGGTGATTCCTTCCGGCACGCTGCGGCTCGGGGAGCTGGAGCCCGCGCTCGAGGGCACGTGGACCGTGAAGACCCGCGAGGGCAGGGTGAAGGTCACCACGGTCTTCGAACTCGTGAAGCAGCGGGCGCAGGATTACACGCCGGAGAAGGCCTCTGCCATCTGCGGCGTGCACCCGGACAACATCCGGCAGGTCGCGCGGACCTTTGGCGCCGCAAAGCCCGCCATGATTTTCACCGGCTATCGCATGTGCAAGTGGCTGCAGGGGGACCTGCTGCAGCGGGCCTTCATGCTTCTGCTGTCGCTCACCGGAAACCTGGGCAAGGCGGGGGGCGGCTTCCAGCTCGAGAACCTGGGCAGCACGGCCAGCCAGATTGCCTTCATGCTGGCAGGCGTCCCGCCGACGCTGCGCGTCGCAACCCTGGCCCGCTGGGACTACGTCCACGCCGACGGCAAGGGCCTGAACGAGAAGATCTACGGCAAGGCGGTCGCCGACAAGGTGGACCGCTACTTCCAGGAATCCACCCGCTCCGGCGCCTGGCCCGACTACGCGGCGACGCCCTGGAAGATGGGGATCTTCGCCGGCAGCAACACCGCCAACTGGCGCTCGGGAGGCGGCCGGTGGCGAGACACCACCTTTGGCAAGCTCGGTACGATCGTCACGCTGGCGCCCGACATGGGCGTCACGGCAATGTACTCCGACTACGTGCTGCCCATCGCCCATCACTACGAGCGCCAGGACTACATGCTGGAGGCCCGCACGCCCTACGTGCAGGTCCTCGACGCTGCCGTCCCGCCCCTCGGGGAGTCCATGGACGACTGGCATGCGATCAATCGCCTGGCGGCGGCAATCTCGGAGCGGGCGAAGGCTCGCGGGATCGCACCCATCCAGGACAGCTTCTTCGGCCAGCCCGTGCCGCGGGATTTCACCCGTTACCACGACCTGTTCACGATGGGCGGGCAGATGAAGGACACGAAGGATGTCATCCAGTTCCTCATCGACAAGGATCCCGGCGTGCCCAAGGTGTCCTTCGACGAGATGCGCAGCAAGGGCATCATGCGGAACGGCGACACGGAAAGGGTCGTCTACGGACTGAATGCCCCCTATGGCTCAGTGATGATCCGGGGCGTGGAGCTGAAGGAGCCGTACCCCACGCTCACGGGCCGCCAGCAGTTCTACGTGGATCACGAGTGGTTCCTCGCCGAGGACGAGCAGCTCCCGGGCCACAAGGCCCCCATGAAGCTCGATGGCTATCCGCTGCAGATGCTGATGGGCCACCTGCGCCACGGCATCCACACCATGTGGTCGGATGACTCGCTGCTGCTCAGCCTGCGCCGCGGCGAACCGGACATCTACGTGAGCCCAGGCGATGCGACGGCGCGCGGCGTCAGCGACGGACAGCTGATCCGGGTGTTCAACTCCATGGGTTCCTTCGTCGCGATGGCCCACGTGACGCCCAGCATGCAGCCAGGAATGATCTACATGTACCACGGCTGGGATCCGATGCTGTTCCGGGGCGGCAGGAACAACTTCAGCGCCGTGGTATCCAGTTCAGCCCTCATCAAGCCGACTGCCCTCGTCAGCGGCTACGGGCACATCACCTACCGGGCACTGGCATTCGAACCGAACTCGACCTTCCAGGACTTCACCTGTGACTTCGAGCGCTACGTGGAGGCGAAGGCGTCGTAAGGCGCTCCTACACGCCGATCTTCAGGGCCCTGATCGCCAGGAAGACTTCGCGCAGGAACAGCAGCAGCGCGCCGATCAGCGACAGCATGGCCAGGATGAAGAGCCCGGCGACCGGCAGCGTGGCATTGAAGTCCAGGAACGCGCTCAGGAACAGCAGCACGACCACGACCGACACCAGCAGGGCCGATGCCGTGCTGAGGGTGATAGCCCGGTTCATGAGCGTGGCCCGGTAGGCCATGACCCGCAGTTCCTGCCGGCGCTCCTCGAGTACGTCGCCGGTGCTGGACCGCGCGGCCTCCTCGAGCCGGCGCGCCCGGTCCACGACCCGGGCGAGGCGGTTGGTGAGCACCGTCAGCACGATGCCGATGCCGGACAGCAGGAACACAGGCGCCACCGCCAGCTGGATGACGTGTCCGATGTCGACGAGAGGGGCTCCTGTATCCAGTGTCCTGCTCCTCAGACCACGACTTCGCGCGGTACCGGCTCCAGCGCCAGGAAGGTGGCGCCGGCGATGATGACAGGGAGTATGGCGCACCAGGTGAAGGCCGACTCCCAGCCGACCAGCCCGATCGCCCAGGAGAGCGCGAACGGGCCGAGCCCGAGTCCCAGCTCGACGGCAAAGGAGCTGGCGAAGCTGGCGGCCGTGGCCCGCAACTCCGTGGGGAAGTTTTCGGCGATGAAGGTGAACATCACGGCGTACGCGCCGTAAAAGAAGAAGGTCATGGTGCTGAAGGCCAGGAAGGTGGGCCACCAGCCCTTCGTGAACCAGATCATTACCCCGAACGCGAGACCCCCGAGCCAGCACCACACGACGATCGTGTTCCGGCGGCTGATGAGGAACTCGCCGAACCAGGCCGCGAGGATGTAGCCGAACGCGCCGATGAAGAACGACAGGCCGACCAGTTCGATGGCTTCGCGGGCTTCCCAGCCGCGGGATTCGCGGAAGTAGGGCGTCAGCATGATCGTGGCACCGTAGGCGAAGACATAAAGGAAGGTGCCGAGGAACAGCAGGATCGTCTTGCGCCGGTAAGCGGGCCTGAATAGTTCCCGGACCGCGGGCGGTGGCGTGCGGTTGGCCTGCCGGTTGGCCCGGGCCCGCTGCCAGGCCTCCGAGTCCTTCAGGTAGCGCCAGATGACCCAGGCGTAGGGCAGGAACAGGAGACTCAGCAGGAAGATATAGCGCCAACCCCATGTTTCATAAATGAATGGAACCAGGAGCGAAGCCAGGAAGAAGCCCAGCGGGAAACCGATCTGGAGAACGCCGGTGAACAGGCCCCGGAGCCGCGGCGGCGCCTCCTCCATGACCAGCGTCCCGGTGATCGGTGACTGGACGGCGGCCGTCGTGAACCCCAGCGTTCTCGCGATCAGGAGGACGACCGTCGTCGGGGCCCAGGCCAGCGCGGTGACGAACACGGGCGTCAGCAGGGTGGCGCCAAAGAGCACGGCGCGACGGCCGATGCGGTCGGCGAGCACGCCGATCTGGGTGATGAGGACGCCGGCGATGACGAAGGTCAGTGCGATATACAGGCCACGCTCGAGGTCGGACCAGCCGAACTCGGCGGAGAGTTCGGTGAGCACGAAGGTGAACAGGGAGTGGTCCAGGTTCGCGAAAGTGACGCCGATGAGGCAGATCAGGAACACGCGGTAGGTGTGTCCCGGGACCGCGCGCAGGGCTGCTCCGATTCCTGCGACGGAATCCACGTTCATGGGCATTGCCGGGTCCTGCGCGCCGCTGGCCATGGCGGCAACTATATCAGCCGGATTGCTCAGGTCCCGGAGAAGGTCCGGATCTGCGCGACGAGGTCCTTGATGTCCTGGTCGGAGAGCAGGTCGCCCCAGGCGGGCATGATGAAGTTCTTCCCTACGCCCAGTCCGCCCTTGCAGATCGCCAGGTAGAGATAGGCATCGGGCAGGGTCTTCATGTACACGGGATCGCTCTGGTCCTTCGGCGGCGTGTCCATGTGCAGGACGATGACTTCCGCCTTGCCGTCCGCACCGTGGCACTCGGCACAATTCTTGAGGTGCAGGGCTGCGCCCCGCCCGGCGTCTCCACGCACCTCCCCGAGGGGCGTGCAATTAACAGCCTTGAGCGCGGATTCATCGCCCAGGGCGGCGCCGGATAACCCGCCAGCAAGCAGGGTGCAGAGGATAAGCCTGATGGTGCGCTTCATGCCTCTGCCACCCAGCCGTACTGCGTGAGGCTGGGTTCGGCGCCTTCGGCCTGGTACGCCACCTTCATCCGCGTCAGGGCATCGGCGGGAATAGCCTTGCGCGCCTCCTTCACGTTGATGTCGAAGAGCTTCGCGCTGTTCAGGCCGAAGATCCGCGCCCTGTCCTTGTCGGAGATGGGCTTGTAGCCGAACTTCGACTGCAGGTTTTCCGGGATCTGGAAGCGCCGGAACGCCTCGATCTGCCACTGGGGAGAGCCCCACCAGATCGAGTCCGTGCCCCAGATCACGTGGTCCGAGCCCGCAGCGGCCATGACCTGGCCAAGCAGGTGGCCGCAGACCTCGGGGTGGGTGACGACCGAGTGACCGAACACGGCGCCGAGCTCCAGGTAGATGTTCCTGACCCCGGATTCCCGGATCTGCCTGCAGAACTCGGTGGTCCATGGAATGTTGCCATCCGGGTCGATGCCGCTCTCGCCCGGCGGCACCGTGGTCATCATGTGCTTCATGCCCGAGTGGTACACGATGAAGTTGATGTCGGGCCAGTCCTTCGCCGCCTTGAGCACGTCGTCGGGCCGGAAGTAGTCCTTGCCCGGGCCCGGCAGGGGCAGGCCCTTGTGGGTGCAGATATTGCGGACGCCAAGCTTCAGTGTGCGTTCGTAGAACGGGTAGGCCACCTTCTCGTCGTCGTGCCGCCAGGGACCGACGGGGTCGCCGGTGTAGAACTTCCAGGCGTCGATCTTCAGCTCCTTCACCTGGCGCTCGGCGTCGTCGAGCCAGTCCGGGTTCGACGGGGTGCCGATGCCATGGCTGAGCATCCGGCGGGAACCGGCGGTTTCGTTCACGGCGTTCCGCGTGGCGACCATTTCCTCCGACGTCAGCACATAGGAGCTGGGCGGGCCGAAGGCAGCGCCGGTGATGCAGGCCATCACCGTGTCGCTGTCGAAGAAGATCTCCTTCACGTAGTTGGCGCGGTGGAGGCTGTCGGGCGGCGGCTTGACGCCAGCCAGGGCCGGATTGAGGCCGAACTTGCCGGTGAGGGTGCGAAAGGCCGTGGGACCCGCCATCGAGTCCTTCACGTGATGCGTCTGCAGGTCGAGGATGAACTCCTTCTTGGGCCACATCTCCCGCGTCGCGGCGGGCTCTGCCGCCTCGGCCTCGCTCACCAGGAAGGCCGGGCCAAACACCTCGTTCATGGCCATGAAGGAGACGGCCATGCCGCCACTGGTCCGGAGGAAAGCCCGCCGGGACATGCCGAGCTTCCGGCCGTACTGGTCAGCGAGTTCGAAGATCCGCTGCTCGACGCGCCGCTGGTCCGCCGTCTGGGGCATGGGATCGAACTCCTCGTTGCCCACGATCTGGGTCGGCACCGGGGTGCCACGGCCGGTCTGCCGGTCCTTGTCGCTCTTGCGGATCCACATGCTGGGTTGCCTCGGTTGCCGGGTTGGGAGTTCGAGCGCCGAGCCTAGCTGGTTGCTACCACCCTGGGAACAGGGCGGACCTTAACCGGGAGTTTTGCTTTTCTGAACGCGGTCGAAGCCCCATAATTTCTGCAGTCCAACAAGGAACTCCCCATGCGCCTCCAGTACACCGCCGTCGGCATCCAGAACGTGTCCCGGATGGCCGTGACTCGCGATGACTACATGAAGGACATCGAGAACCTCGCGCTCTCGATGCGCTACGCGGTGTGGAACTGCAGCCTGGACCTGCCCGTGAAGCTGATCGCAGTCTCGGAGGGCGGGATCGGCGGCTGGTGCCTCGGCGGGGGTGAGGAGCACCTGCGCATCTACCGGGACGTGGTGCCCGAGATTCCCGGGAAGGAGACCCGTTACCTCGGCGACCTCGCGAAGGAGCTGGGCGTCTACATCATCGCGCAGATGGTGGCCAAGGACCCCGAGCTGATGGAGGACAAGATCTTCAACATCGCCTTCATCATCGATCCGCAGGGCGAGGTGATCCACAAGCACTACAAGACGGCGTTCTACCAGCGGGAACCCAACGTCGCGCCCAGCGACATCTGGAACGTGTACCTGAAGAAGTACGGGGACGACCCGGTGAAACTCTTCAAGGCGGTCTTCCCCGTGGCGAAGACGGAGATCGGCAACATCGGCACGCTGATCTGCGCCGAGGGCAGCTACCCGGAGGCCGCCCGCGGCCTCGCCCTGAACGGCGCCGAGATCATCTGGCGGACCCAGTACCCGGAACCCTGGATGGGGAACGGCATCGCCGAGATCCAGAACCGGGCCCACGCCGTCTTCAACAACTGCTACGTGCTGGCGCCGAACATCGGCGCCATCTATTTCCCGGGCGGCGTGCACCAGATGAGCTGCGGCAAGAGCCAGATCATCGACTACCGCGGCAACATCATTTCCCAGTACCTGGGTGGTGGGGAGACGCTCGTCAGCTCCGTGCTGGACATCGACGGCCTGCGGGACTTTCGCGTCCGGGCCCAGTGGCAGAACCTGGTCAAGGACATGCGGGTGGAGGAGTACAAGACCATCTACGACGCCGCCATGGCCCGGGGCGGCATCTACCCGAAGAACCTCTGCATGGAGGACCCGCCGCTCACCGAGGGCGACCAGCTGGAGCTGGTGAAGCACCAGATCAACAAGATGGTGGACTGGGGCGTGTTCACGCCACCGACGGACTGGGAGCGTTACGCCGTGAGCCCCGAGGTCACCGCCCGGATCGACAAGGCCCGGAAGTTGTAGTCCCCCGCTGGTTACTGCTCACCGGGCTCCAGGTCCGCCGTGAACCCAATGGGTCGGCTGGCCGGCGTTGGTTGCGAAATCAGCTGCCGGATAGCGGCCAACAGTTCCTGGAGAGTGTCATCGTGTTGCCCGACGCGGCGTTCCAGTTCATCAAGTCGTCGTACGATTTCCCTGTTGCTCTGCGCCCACTGCCGCAATCGAACAAAGGCCCGGACGACCAGCAGGCTAACTGCAGAGGCACTGTCCGAGCGAAGGACGCTGGCCAACTGCAATGCTCCGTGCTCGGTGAATGCCCAGGGCGGTGACCGCCTGCCACCCCAGAAACTTGCGGACACAAATTGATGCCGCAAGATGCGCCACTCCAAGTCGTTGATCTGGAATATGAAGTCGGGCGGGAAGCGCTCCCTGTTGCGACGCACGGCCTGCAGCAAAGCTTTATTGGATACGCCATAGAGGGCAGCGAGATCGGCGTCCAGCATGACTGACAAGCCGCGAATGCGAACTATTCGACTGGCCAGAGCCTCGCCACCTTCCTCAGCACCTCCCCGCATGACAGCGAGACTAGCGATCCGCATATGGGGTCTTAAAGGCCCAATTTTCGCGTCTTTGTCCCGATTCGTGGCTGGAAAATGGGTGGATTGACGCCCTGTGGGAGCTCTAGGCAGGCCGCTCGGCAGAGTTGCCAAGCGCCGCGACCGTTCGGCCCATACTCGCCCCGACGATGAAACGATTCGCGTTCCTAGTTGTACTGGCGCTTGTGGCGGCACCAATTGTTGCCCTGTTGTTGGCCGTAGTGCCTGCCCTGTTTGGCATTTCCAGGGACCCTGAGCCGGTTGAAATATTGAATGGATACTATTTTGTCGATTCCGGCGGCTTCTCCGAACTTGAGTTCATCGGATTTCAGGGCGGCAAAGACGGGTTTTACACGATCATCATTGATTCGCGAGTAGACAGGTATCGTTTGGAAGGGTCCAACATTCTTGTTGCCCAGCGGCCATTTGTTCTGATCTGGGATGCAAATGGTCGGAGGTCACCTCGTTATGGTGCCTGCCAGTATTGGGTCATCGACACAGTTGCGCAAACGGTGGTGAAGACCGAAAACGATCCCATATGGCCTGGTATCGAATGCTACGGCGTGTTTCAACGGAACCCGTGATCTACCCGAAAGGTGGCGGAGGTCAGAACTCGGATGCCTCAATAGGCTGCGTTGCCAGCTTCTGCCGGCCAAAGCCTGCCCGGCTCCGCCAGCCACCCGAGTAATCCTTTCATGGAAGACCTGTCCCTCGCTGCGGGCGACCAGCTGAAGCTGGTGAAGCAGGAAGTTAGCAGGGAGGGCGCGACCGGGGCCGCCTTCGCCCCGCCCGCAGGAAGGGTTACGCCGTTACCCCAGAGGTCACGGACCGGGTTAACAAAGCGTCGAAGTTGTAGGAGCGGCTTTAGCCGCGACCGGCTAAACTCCGCGCCCCATGCTGACCTTCCGGAACCTTGCCCTGCGGCGCGGCGAGCAGCTGCTGCTTTCCGACGTGGACCTGTCGCTCCACGCCGGCGTCCGCGTGGGCGTCGTGGGCCGGAACGGCTGCGGCAAGACGAGCCTCTTCGCTGTCGTCCAGGGCGACCTGGATCCGGACAAGGGCGACATCGAGCTGTCCGGCCGGGTGCGCATCGCGAGCGTTGCCCAGGAGACGCCGCACCTGCCGGACCCTGCCGTGGACTTCGTGATGTCCGGGGACGCCCAGGTCTGGGGAGCGATCAAGGCCGAGCGGGACGCGATGGCCGCGGAGGATTACGAGGCGGTCGCCGTTGCCCACCAGAAGCTGGCCGAGCTGCAGGCCTACGACGCCGAGGCCCGGGCCGCCCGCCTGCTGCATGGGCTCGGTTTCCCGGCCGTCACCCACGACAAGCCCGTGGGCGAGTTTTCCGGCGGCTGGCGCGTGCGCCTGAACCTGGCCCGCGCGCTGATGACGCCCTCGGACCTGCTCCTGCTCGACGAGCCCACCAACCACCTGGACCTCGACGCCGTGCTGTGGCTCGAGGACTGGCTGTTGAAGTACCCCGGCACGCTGCTCATCATTTCCCACGACCGCGAATTCCTCGATGGCGTCACCAGCCACACGCTGCACCTGAACGACGGCGGCGCCAAGCTCTACACGGGCGACTACACGTCCTTCGAGCGGCAGCGCGCCGAGCACCTGCGCCTGCAGCAGATCGCCTTCGAGAAGGAGCAGGCGGAGCGGGAGCACCTGCAGAAGTTCATCGCGCGCTTCAAGGCCAAGGCGAGCAAGGCCAAACAGGCCCAGTCCCGCATGAAGCGCCTGGCGAAGCTGGCCGGCACCGAGGCCGTCCGCGCCGAGCACGCCCTGCACATCAGCTTCGACGCGCCGCCAAAGCTCCCGTTCTCGCTGATCCGACTGAACCACGTGGACGCGGGCTACCGGGCCGCGGCGCCCCGGGAGGGCAATGAGCACCTGCCGGGCGAGCCGTCGTCCGACCGTGCCGACGTGACGATCCTGCGCAACGTGTCATTCGGGCTCGAGGCGGGCGACCGGGTGGCGCTTCTTGGGCCCAACGGCGCGGGCAAGTCCACGCTCGTCAAGACGCTGGTCGGCGAGCTGCCGATCCTGGCCGGCGAGCGAAACGTGCACAACGACCTGCGGATCGGCTACTTCGCCCAGCACACGGTGGAGAGCCTGCGGGCCGGGGCGACGCCGATGGACCACCTCCGGGACATCGCGCCCGAGGCCTCGACCCAGGACATGCGCAGCTTCCTGGGCCGCTGGTACTTCTCCGGCCAGCGGGCGTTTCAGTCCGTGGACGTGTTCTCGGGCGGCGAGCGGGCGCGGCTGGCGCTGGCGCTGATCGCATGGCGCAAGCCCAACGTGCTGCTCCTCGACGAGCCCACCAACCACCTGGACCTGGACATGCGGGAAGCGCTCGCCGAGGCGCTGAGCGACTTCGACGGAGCCATCGTCCTGGTCTCCCACGACCGGCACCTGATCGGCCTGGTCAGCGACACGTTCTGGCGCGTGGCCGATGGCCGGGTGGAGTCCTTCGACGGCGACCTGGACGAGTACGCCACCTGGCTGGGCGCCCGGGCCAACAAGTCGGCCGAGGTGGCCCGGGAACCCGTCCCGCCGGCGCCCGTGGCCGAAAAGCCCGCGGCCGGCAGCAAGGCCCGGGTAAAGCCCGACCCCCAGGCCGCCCGGCGCCAGAAGCAGCTGGCCCGGCTGGAAGAGAAGCTGGAGTCGGTGGCGGCGGAACTGGCCCTGCTCGAAGGGCAGCTGGCCGAGCCAGCCGCGTACGCCGCCCAGGGCGGCCAGCTGGCCCAGCTCACCGGTCGCCACGCCGAAGTGCGGGAGGCCCACGAGGCCCTGGAGGCCGAGTGGCTGTCCCTCTACGGTGAACTGGAGGCGGGCTGAGGGCCCGCCGGCGGACGCTGGTCCGCCCCCGTTAGCGGTCGGACCGCCGGTCCGGGTGCTTGGCCCGGCGGTTGCCCCCCGGGATCGACGGGGTAAAGCCGCCAAACGTGCCCCACCCGGAACGGCGGTCTTCCCGGTCCCGGCGGTCCCCGTGATGGGAGTAGGCGCACTGGCACTTGGTCAGGTCGCAGGCGGCCAGCGGCATGGCCGGCGCCTCGTCGGGCAGGAAGCGCTGGCCCACCAGGTCCTGGGCGGCCTGGCAGGCATGCGGTCCTGGCTTCACGGAAACGCCGTGGAACTTGCGGGTCTGCTTGCGATTGAGGCCGGCGGGGGCTTTCGCGCTGGCCTGGTGCCGGCCGGTGGACTGCGCCGCGGCCTGGGCCCTGGCCGATGCCTGCTGCCGGGCAGGCCGGGGTGCGGTGGCCGTGGGTAGCGTGTCCGCCGACCCGGTGGCGCCGCGCTGCCACATGCGGAAGAGCAGCGGCGCGAGGATGCCGACGATTGCCCCCAGACTGGCCCAGAGAATTCCGTTCATAGCCGCCCTCCCACCAGGGCTGCACAGCGTCAAGGGATCGATAGTCCCAGAAGCCGGCCCGGAGCGTCGCGGGCGGCGGTCACAGACCCGTCATACGGGGTGGGGCTGGCGCCCGGACCCCCCGCCGTGCCCGTTCAGACGTCGGCCACCGGGGTGACCAGCCAGAGCACCAGGTAGATGAGCAGGCCCGGGAACGCGGCGCTGAGGATGGAGATCAGGACGTAGGCCAGGCGGACCACGGTGGGGTCCCAGTCCATCCACTCCGCGAGGCCGCCGCAGACGCCGGCGATCATTTTGTCCGTGCGGGAGCGGCGGAGGCGGGGTCTTTGGGTTTCCATCGATGTCCCCTCACAGGCTAGAATGGCGGATTAACTGTCATCAAACCACAAAAGACGAGATCATGGCCAGGAAGAAAGACCTCAAGCTCTACCGCAACATCGGGATCGTGGCCCACATCGACGCGGGCAAGACCACGACCACCGAGCGCGTGCTGTACTACACCGGCCGCAAGCACCAGATCGTCGAGGTGCACGACACCAAGGACGGCAAGGGCAGCACCACCACCGACTACCTCGAGCAGGAGCGGAAGCGCGGGATCACGATCCAGAGCGCCGCGGTCTCGACGGAGTGGAAGGGCCACCAGATCAACGTCATCGACACCCCCGGCCACGTGGATTTCACCATCGAGGTGAACCGCAGCCTGCGCGTGCTGGACGGCGCCGTCGTCGTGTTTGACGGCGTTGCCGGCGTCGAACCCCAGACTGAGACCAACTGGCGCCTGGCCAACCAGTACAACGTGCCGCGCATGTGTTACGTCAACAAGATGGACCGCATGGGCGCCAATTTCGGCCATTGCGTCAAGGGCATCAAGGAGCGCCTCGGCGCCAACGTCGTGCTCTGCCAGGTGCCGATCGGCAGTCACGACGAATTCACCGGCATGGCCGACCTCATCGCCGGGGTGGGTTACGTCTGGCATTCCGACGACAAGGACAGCGAGTGGGAGACGGTCTCCTTCGAGGAGTTGTCGAAGCGCTTCAAGTTCGCCACCACACGCGACAACGAGTGGATCGAGCAGCTGCCCAAGCTGCGCCAGGACGCGCTCGAAACCGCCCTGGCGTTCGACGACGACGCCTTCATGGAGTTCGTCGAAAACGGCAAGTTCGATCCCGCCGTACTGAAGGCCTGCATCCGCAAGGGCACGGTTTCGGGCCAGCTCGTCCCCGTGTTCTGCGGCTCGTCCTTCAAGAACAAGGGCGTCCAGCAGCTTCTCGATGCCGTGGTGGACTACCTGCCATACCCCGGCGAGAACGGCGGCATCGCCCTCGTGGATCCGGACGGCAAGGCGATCGGCGAGCAGGAAGTGCGCGATGACGCGCCGGCCCGCGCCCTGGCCTTCAAGGTGATCAACGACCAGTTCGGCACGCTCACGTTTGCCCGCATCTATTCCGGTGTCATCAAGAAGGGCGACACCCTCGCCAACGTCACCCGCGGCAAGAAGGAGCGGGTGGGCCGCATCGTCGAGGTCCAGGCCAACGCCACCAAGGACATCGATGAAGCCCGCGCCGGCGACATCTGCGCCTTCGTGTCGATGAAGGACACCGAAACCGGCGATTCGCTGAGCGACCCGGACCATCCCGCGCTGCTCGAGCGCATGCGCTTCCCGGATCCCGTCATCAGCGTGTCCGTCGAGCCCAAGACCCGGGCCGACGTGGACAAGATGTCGACGGCCATCTACAAGATGGTCAAGGCGGATCCCTCCCTGCGGCTGGAAGTGGACCACGACACCGGCCAGACCATCCTCAAGGGCATGGGCGAGCTGCACCTGGAAGTCACCATCGACCGGATGCGCACCGAACTCGGCGTGGAAGCCAACATGGGCAAGCCCCGGGTCAGCTTCCGGGAGGCCTTCGGCGTGGCCCTCGAGCGTGTCTACACCCACAAGAAGCAGTCAGGCGGTTCCGGCCAGTACGCCGAGATCAAGATGATCTTCGAGCCTGGCGAGCCGGGCAGCGGCGTGCAGTTCTCCGACGAGATCGTCGGCGGCCGCATTCCCCGCGAGTTCATTCCCTCCGTGGAGTACGCCATCCGCACCGAGTGCAAGCGCGGCCAGATCGCCGGCTACGAGGTGGTGGACTTCAACGCCCGCCTGATCGACGGCAAGTACCACGACGTGGACAGCTCGGCTCTGGCCTTCGAGATTGCCGGCCGCGCCATGTTCCGCGAGGCGCACAAGGCCAGCAAGCCGAAGCTGCTCGAGCCCATCATGCGCGTCGAGGTGGTGCTGGACGCCGATTACCTGGGTGAAATCATCGGCGACTTCAACCGCCGCCGTGGTTCCGTGACGGAGCAGGGCCAGAAGGGCCTCCTCGCCTTCGTGCAGGGCTTCATCCCGCTGGCGGAAATGTTCGGCTACATCAACTTCCTGCGGTCTGCCACCAGCGGCCGCGGCACCTTTACGATGGAGTTCGGCCACTACGCCGAGGTGTCGGCGGGCCTCGTCGACAAGCTGATGGAGCGCGAGTCCAAGTAGCGACTTGTAGGAGCGGCTTCAGCCGCGACCTCGACGAAAAAAGGCCGGCCCCGGAACCATCCAGGGCCGGCCTTTTCTATTTCCCGGTCCCCGCCGAGGGCGCCCCAAACTCCGGGTACCGCCCCAGCCCCAGCAGCATCACCGC